>NZ_JADQDD010000300.1 GCF_019263595.1 Pseudonocardia sp. KRD291
GCATCAGCGCGGCGAGGCCGTGCTGAGCCATGTCGACGACGCCGGTGCGGCCCGCATGGTGGACGTCTCGGACAAGCAGGCGGGCCGCCGCACCGCCGTCGCGACCGGCGTCCTGCGCACCACCGCCGAGGTGATCGGCCTGCTGCACGGCGACGGGCTGCCCAAGGGCGACGCCCTGGCCACCGCGCGGATCGCCGGAATCATGGGCGCCAAGCGCACCCCCGACCTGGTGCCGCTGTGCCACCCGATCGCGATCAGCGGCGTGACGCTGGACCTCGACGCGCGCGGGGACCGGATCGACATCCGTGCCGAGGTGCGCACGACCGACCGCACGGGCGTGGAGATGGAGGCCCTGACCGCCGTCACGGTGGCCGGGCTGACCCTGCACGACATGATCAAGGCCGTCGACCCGGCGGCCGTGCTGGACGCGGTCCGGGTGGAGCGCAAGGACGGCGGCAAGACCGGCACGTGGGTGCGCGCCGACGCCGGCGGGGAGAAGTCGTGAGCGACCGGGAGCGGACCGCCCGGGTCGTCACCGCCTCGAACCGGGCCGCGGCGGGCGTCTACGCCGACCGCGGCGGGCCGTTGATCGTCGACTGGCTGCGCGGTCGCGGCTACACGACGCCGGACCCGGCCGTCGTGCCGGACGGCGACCCGGTCGGCGAGGCGCTGCGCGCGGCCGTCGCCGACGGGGTCGACGTGGTGATCACGACCGGAGGGACGGGCATCTCCCCCACCGACGCCACTCCGGAGACCACCCGGGCCGTCCTGGACTACGAGGTACCCGGCCTGGCCGACGCGATCCGCGACGCCGGGGCCCCGACGGTCCCCACGGCGGTACTGTCGCGCGGCCTCGCCGGCGTCGCGGGCCGCACGCTGGTGGTGAACCTGCCCGGGTCCACCGGCGGCGTCCGCGACGGCCTCGGCGTGCTGGAGAACGTGCTCGACCACGCCGTCGACCAGCTGCACGGAGGAGACCACCGATGACCACTCCGGACGTCACGGCCCAGGTCGTGCGCGCCGCCGTCGGCTCCGAACCGCTCGACGTCGACGAGCACGCCCGCCTGGTCGAGCACGCCGGGGCCGGTGCGGTCGTCACGTTCGCCGGGGTCGTGCGCGACCACGACGGCGGCCGGTCGGTGCGCGGCCTGGAGTACAGCGCCCACCCCACCGCGTCCTCGGTGGTCGGGCAGGTGGCCGCGGACGTCGCGGCGCGGGCCACCGGGGTGCGGGCGATCGCGGTCAGCCACCGCGTCGGGCCGCTGGAGATCGGGGACGTCGCGCTGGCCTGCGCGGTCGCCGCGGACCACCGCCGCGCGGCGTTCGAGGTGTGCGCCGAGCTCGTCGACGAGGTGAAGCGCCTGCTGCCGGTGTGGAAGCACCAGCGCTTCGTCGACGGCGACGACGAGTGGGTCAACTCGACCTGAGCGCCCGCGAGGAGCCACCCGGGACGACGACGCCCGGGCACCGGGAGGGAGCGGTGTCCCTCCGGCCCCCGGGCCGTCGCCCGGCGCAGCGCGAGTAGCGGCTCAGCGCATGCGCAGCTGCTGCCCCACGGCCAGCACGTCCGGGTCGGCCAGGCCGTTGAGCGAGGCCAGGGACCCGACGCTGGTGCCGTTCGCGGCGGCGATCTTCGACAGCGTCTCGCCCGCGGCGACGGTGTGCCCGCCGGCGATCGGGGCGGACTTCGGAGCGGCCTTGGAGGTGGCCTTCGGGGCCGCCTGGGGGGCGGACTGCCTCTTCGCCTTCGGGGCGGACTTCTTCTCCGGCTCGGCGGCGGCGTTGACCCGCTTGGAGGTCTCGGCCTTCCCGCTGGCCCCGGTCTTCTTCGAGCAGCTCGGCCAGGCGTTCCAGCCCTGGGCGGCGAGCACCCGCTCGGCGACGGCGATCTGCTCCGAGCGGCTCGCGCCCGACGCCGACCCGCTGCCGCCGTAGGCCTTCCAGGTGGACGGGGAGAACTGGAGCCCACCGGCGTAGCCGTTACCCGTGTTCGTCGACCAGTCGCCGCCGCTCTCGCACTGGGCGAGGGCGTCCCACGTGTCGTCGGGGGCTGCGGAGGCGGTACCGGCGATCGCGGCCGATGCGCCGACGGCGACGGCTCCCGCCACAGTCAGGCGCAGGAGACTTCGACCCTTGGTTCCCTTGTTCATTGCTGGCTCCACCGCGCCGACCGAGAGTTCTTCGGGGCCGACCGGGCACGGATGTGCCCGCCGATCGTCGCGGGGGGTGCGTCGAGTCGGGACCCGGGGAGCGGCGCCGTCGTCGGCGTCGGTCGGAAAGAACTCCTCGTCCCTGTCCCGTCCTTCTGTCTCGACGGACCGGCGAACCGCGGGACAGGGAGCCGGCGCGGCGATTCCGGATGCATTCGGACCGATCAGGCAGATCGACCGAAGCGAGACAGTACGTTTTCCCCGGTATCGGAAGTCAATGCAGGAATCGGTGGCCGGAATCACTGTTACATGCCTGTAATTATCAGATAACCGTTAAACCTGCAGGTCGGGGCGTCTACATCACGGTTGTATCACGCAGACGTAAATAGAACCAGAACGGAAGGATTGACACGGTGAGACGAGTCCGTCGTCACTTTCCGTTGATTACTCTTCTACACACAGTGACCACTGAACGACGGCGCCCGATGTGGCCGGGGACCCGTCCATCCTGCATGCTGGCCAGGTGAACGCTCCCGTATCCGACGGCTCCGCCAGGTCCGTGCCCGGCAGCCCGGCCGAGCTGGCCACCGCGCTGCGCGCCACCGGCTACCTGGCCGACGACGGCCTCGCGACGGCGGCCTATCTCGCCATGCAGATGAACCGTCCGCTGTTCTGCGAGGGGGAGCCGGGCACCGGCAAGACCGCGTTGGCCCAGGCACTGGCCCAGACCATGGGCGCCGAGCTGATCCGCCTGCAGTGCCACGACGGCATCGACGCCGGCCAGGCCCTCTACGACTGGGACTTCCCGCGCCAGCTGCTGCACCTGCGCGCGCTCGAGGCGGCCGCGAGCGCGGGCGACACGACGCTCGACCCGGACGGCATCGAGGCCTCTCTCTACGACAAGCGCTTCCTGCTCGCCCGGCCGATCCTGCGGGCGCTGCAGACCAGCCCGTCGGTGCTGCTGATCGACGAGATCGACCGCGCGGACGACGAGTTCGAGGCCTTCCTGCTGGAGGTGCTGACCGAGCACGCCGTCACCATCCCGGAGGTCGGCGAGATCCGGGCGACCACCCCGCCGGTCGTGGTGCTGACCTCCAACCGCACCCGCGAGGTGCACGACGCGCTCAAGCGCCGTTGCCTCTACCTCTGGCTCGACCACCCGGACGTCAACCGGGAGATCGAGATCCTGCACAGCCGCCTGCCCGACCTGCCGGACCTCCTCGCCGCCCAGGTCGCGGGTGCCGCGCACAAGCTGCGCCAGTCCGACCTGATCAAGCCGCCCGGCGTCGCCGAGTCACTGGACTGGGCCCGCGCGCTGCAGCTCGTCGGGGCCCGGCACCTCGACGTCGAGAGCGCCGCGCGCACGCTGGGCGCGGTGCTGAAGTACCGCGAGGACGCCGACCGGGTGCGCAACCAGCTCGACGCGCTGCTCGCGTCCTAGGACCCGATCGCCATGGCGCGAACCTCACCGCCGACACCCACCGACACCGACGCCGGGTCCGGCGGCGACCCGGTCCTCGGGCTGGTCGGATTCGCCGAGGTGCTGCGCAGCGCGGGGGTCCCGGTCACCACCGACCGGGTGGCGGCGTTCCTGCAGGCGCTCGACTCCCTCGACGTCACCAGCCGGATGCAGACCTACTGGGCCGGACGGCTCACGCTCTGCTCCGACCCGGACGACATCGTCCGCTACGACATGGCCTTCGAGGCGTGGTTCGAGCCGCAGCAGGGGGGACGCACCCGGGTCCGCGACGACCGTCCGCCACCGGCGCCGAAGCTCGCCTCGCTGGCCCCCACCCGCGAGGGCGACGGCGAGGACGACGAGCAGGAGGCCGGCCCGGAGATCAAGGCCGCGGCCACCGGCACCGAGGTGCTGCGCAGCCGCGACCTGGCCGAGCTCTCCGGGGCCGAGCGCGAGCACCTGCGACGGCTGCTGGCCCTGCTGCGCCCGGACCCGCCGACCCGGGCGTCGCGGCGCAAGCGCCGGTCCCGGCACGGCGAGGCCGACCCGGACCGCACGCTGCGCGCCGCCCTGCGCAACCACGGCGAGCTGCGCGAGATCCGCCGACGCGACGTCTCCCGGCGCCCGCGCAAGGTGGTGCTGCTGATCGACGTCTCCGGGTCGATGGAGCCCTACGCCGACGCGCTGCTGCGCTTCGCGCACGTGTTCGTCCGGCGCTCGCCGCGCTCGGTGGAGGCGTTCACCCTCGGCACCCGGCTCACCCGGATCACCCGCGAGCTGCGCCAGCGCGACGCCGAGCGGGCCCTGGCCTCGGCCGGCAGGGCGATCCCGGACTGGTCCGGCGGCACCCGCCTGGGCGAGGTGCTGGCCGCGTTCGTGAACCGCTGGGGCCAGCGCGGCGCGGCCCGGCGCGCGGTCGTCGTCGTGTTCTCCGACGGCTGGGAACGCGGCGAGACCGACCTGCTCGGCACCCAGGTCCAGCGGCTGTCCCGGCTGGCGCACCAGCTGGTCTGGGTCAACCCGCACGCGGGCAAGGACGGCTACGCCCCGGTCCAGGGCGGAATAGTCGCGGCCCTGCCGTACTTGGACCAACTGTTGGCCGGGCACAGCCTGGACACACTGGAGAAGCTCCTCAAGGTGGTGCGTGATGCGTGACGTGATCGATCAGCTCGAGGGCTGGTGGAAGAACGGCGAGCCGGCCGCGCTGGCGACCGTGGTCGGGACGTTCCGCTCCGCGCCGCGGCAGCCGGGCGCGTCGATGCTGGTCGGACCGGGCGGCGAGGCCGTCGGCAGCGTGTCCGGCGGCTGCGTCGAGGGCGCGGTCTACGAGCTCGGCCAGCAGGTGCTCGACGAGGACCGCCCGGTCCTGCAGCGCTACGGCGTCTCCGACGACGACGCGTTCGCCGTGGGCCTCACCTGTGGCGGCATCCTGGACGTCTTCGTGGAGAAGGTGTCGCCGGAGAGCTACGAACAGTTCGGCCGGATCGCCGAGGCCATCCGGGACGAGAGCCCGGTCGCCGTGGCCACCGTCGTGGCCGGACCGTCCGAGCGTCTCGGCACGCGCCTGATCGTCTGGCCGGACTCGGTCGAGGGCGGCACCGGCTCGTCCCGGATCGACGACGCGGTGGGCGACGACGTGCGCGGCCTGCTCGACTCCGGGCGCAACGCGATGCTGACCTACGGCGTCGACGGCCAGCGCCGCGGTGAGGGCCTGTCGGTGTTCGTGGAGTCGTTCGCCCCGCCGCCCCGCATGATCGTGTTCGGCGCGATCGACTTCGCCGCGGCGGTGGCGCGGATGGGCTCGTTCCTCGGGTTCCGGGTGACCGTGTGCGACGCCCGCCCGGTGTTCGCCACGGCCAGCCGGTTCCCCGGCGCGAACGAGGTCATCGTGGAGTGGCCGCACCGCTACCTGCAGGCCGAGGCCGACGCGGGCCGGATCGACGGCCGCACCGCGCTGTGCGTGCTGACCCACGACCCGAAGTTCGACGTGCCGCTGCTGGAGGTCGCACTGCGGCTTCCCGAGGTCGGCTACATCGGCGCGATGGGCTCGCGGCGCACCCACGACGACCGGCTCGAACGGCTCCGGGAGAACGGCGTGACCGACGCCGAGATCGCCAAGATGTCCTCGCCGATCGGCCTGGACCTCGGTGCCCGCACCCCGGAGGAGACCGCGGTCTCGATCGCCGCCGAGATGATCGCCCAGCACTGGGGCGGCGCCGGCGCGCGGCTGGCCGAGCGGGAGGGGCCGATCCACGCGTCCTGAGCCCCGCCCTCGGCCGGTCCCCCGCCCGTCCTTTCGGACAGGCGTGCGGAGAACCGGACGGCGAATCGTGGGGTCGCGAGGGGGTGTCGCCCTGTAGCCTCGCGACAACACACTCGACGTGCCCGAACGCGGAAAGTCACGACGTCGTCCTGGAGGGCAATGTGGTCCTCACCGGAGGTACCGGCCATGCCGGAGACACGGTGCCGCTTCTCGACGAGGACACAGTGGCGGCCCCACCCGGCCGTCCCCGCGAAGGCAGCCCGCGGCTGTCCAAGTTCCACGCACCGGAGATCGTCTTCGGGAACGACTCCCTCGCCGAGGCCGCGCACGCCGCGGTCCGGCTCGGCGCGAGCCGCCCGTTCGTCGTCACCGACCCGGGGCTGACCGAGACCGGCTGGCCGGCCGAGCTGCTGCGCCACATGCGCGCGGCCGGGCTCCGGCCCCAGCTCTGGAACGAGATCACGCCGAACCCGAAGGACCACGAGATCCAGGCCGGGCACCAGCGCTACATGGCATCGGGCTGCGACGTCGTGCTCGGCATCGGCGGCGGGTCGGTGATCGACGCGGCCAAGGGCGTCGCGCTGCTGGCCGCCAACGGCGGCACCATCGGTGACTACGAGGGCATCGACCGGATCGCCAACCCGATCCCGCCACTGGTGATGATCCCCTCCACGTCGGGCACCGGCGCGGACGTCTCGCAGTTCTGCATCATCACCGACACCGCGCGCCTCACCAAGATCACGATCATGGGACGGGCCCTGGTCCCGGACGTCTCGGTGATCGACCCGCGGCTGCTGGTCACGATGCCGGACTGGCTCAACGCGGCCACCGGCCTGGACGCCCTGACCCACGGCATCGAGGCGTTCGTCTCGCTGGCGCACGGCCCGCTCACCGACACCCACGCGCTGCACGCCGTCGCCCTGGTGCACGGCAACCTGCCGACCACGATGATCCACCGCCGCGACGACGGCGCCCGCTCGGCGATGGCCCAGGCCGCCCTCGAGGCGGGTCTGGCGTTCACCAACGCCATCCTCGGTGCCACGCACGCGATGAGCCACCAGGTCGGCGGCATGCTCGACCTGCCGCACGGCGTGATCAACGGGGTGCTGCTGCCGCACGTGATCCGGTTCAACGGCGCCGACGAGCCGACCCGGTTCGTGCCGATCGCGCAGGCGATGGGCCTGCCGGCCCGTCCGGGGATGCCCGGCGACGAGGCCGTCGACATGGTGGCCACCGAGGTCCGCAAGCTGGCCGACGAGGTCGGCGTGCCGACCGGGCTGGCCGCGCTCGGCGTGCGGGACCAGGACGTCCCCCGCCTGGCCCGGCTGACCCTCGGCGACGCGTGCCTGACGACGAACCCGCGCACGGCCTCGGTCGAACAGATCG
>NZ_JADQDD010000301.1 GCF_019263595.1 Pseudonocardia sp. KRD291
CCTAGCCACCGACCTCGCCGCGACCGTGCTGGCCATGCCGGTCGCGCTGTTCCCGGTGCTCAACCAGGAGCGCTTCGGCGGCGACCCGCGCACGCTCGGGCTGTTCCTGTCCGCGATCGCGGTGGGCGGGCTGCTCGCCGGCGTCACGTCCGGTCCCGTCACCCGGGCGGCCCGGCCGGGACTGGTCGGTCTCGTCACCGCGGGCGTGTGGGGCCTCGCCCTGGCCGGGTTCGGTCTCGTGTCCGGTCTGGTGCCGACGCTGGCGTTCCTGGCCGTGGCCGGGGCCGCGGACACCATCTCCGTGATCTCCCGCGGCGCGCTGGTCCAGCTCGCCACACCGGACCCGTTCCGGGGGCGCGTGACGTCGGTCGAGTACGTCGTCGGTGCAGGTGGGCCGGGTATCGGCGACGCGCGGGCCGGTGCGGTGGCCGGCCTGTTCTCGGCGTCGACGGCGGCTGTGAGCGGCGGGCTCGCCTGCGTCGCCGTGGTGGCCGGCCTCGCCGTCGCCAGCCCCGCCCTGCGCCGGTGGCGGATCCCGGACCGAACCTCGTGAGCGGCGACCGTCGTCGCCGACGGTGCCCGGGCCCTGATCGATTTCTGTGGTCATGTCCGGGCCACCGATGGCCCGGACATGACCACACACCTCGATCATCGACGCCCGCAGCCGACCGAACCGGTCAGAGCAGGCTGCGGGCCTCCGCGAAGTGGCACGCCACCGGGTGCCCGGTACCGCGGTCGCTGAGCTCGGGCTCCTCGTCGGTGCACCGAGACTGCTGCGATGCGCTGAGCTCGGCCGCGAACTTCGGGCAGCGCGTGCGGAACCGGCAGCCACTCGGCGGGTTCGCCGGGCTCGGCAGGTCACCGACCACGGTGATCCGTTCCCGGGCGCGCTCACGCCGCGGGTCCGGCAGCGGGATCGCCGAGATCAGCGCGTGCGTGTACGGGTGCGCGGGCGCGTTGAACAGCTGCTCGGCCGGGCCCGTCTCGACGATCTTCCCCAGGTACATCACGGCGATCCGGTCCGCGATGTGGCGCACCACGGACAGGTCGTGCGAGACGAACAGGTAGGACAGCCCCAGCTCGGCCTGCAGCTCCTGCAGCAGGTTCAGCACGCCGGCCTGGATGGACACGTCCAGCGCCGAGACCGGCTCGTCGAGCACCAACAGCTTCGGGCGCAGGGCCAGCGCGCGGGCGATGCCGATGCGCTGGCGCTGCCCACCGGAGAACTCGTGCGGGTACCGGTTGCCGTGCTCGGGCTTGAGCCCGACCGTCTTCATCAGGTCGCGCACCTGCTGGCGCCCGCCGGCGTCGTAGAGGCCGTGGATGCGCAGCGGCTCGGCGATCAACTCGCTGACCGGCATCCGCGGGTCCAGCGACGCGTACGGGTCCTGGAAGACGAGCTGCATCTCCCGGCGCAGCGCGCGCATGTCCTTGGCGCTGGTCGAGGTCAGCTCGCGGTCGCCGAACCGGACCTCGCCCGAGGTGGCCGGGATCAGGTTCAGCGCCACCCGGGCCGTCGTCGACTTCCCGCAGCCGGACTCGCCGACCAGGCCCAGGGTCTCGCCCTCGGCCAGCTCGAACGACACGTCGCAGACCGCGTGCACCTCGCCGACCGTGCGGCGCAGCAGGCCCCCGCCGCGGACCGGGAAGTGCTTGACGAGGTTGCGCGCCGAGAGCAGCGTCCGGGTCCCCGCGGCGGTCGGTCCTGTCGTCGTGCTCATGCCTGCCCCTCCGCAGCCTGGACGAACTCACCGAGAGCGTCGGCGTCGACGGTCGCGGTGTCGAACACCTCGTCCGGGCGCGCGCCGGAGACCTCCGACGAGTGGTGGCACGCCGCGCGGTGGTCGGTCCCGACCGACTCCAGTACCGGCTCCGTGTCGTCGCACTCGGGCGTGGACAGCGGGCACCGCGGCGAGAACGGGCACCCCGGCGGCATGTTCACCACCGACGGCGGCGACCCCGGGATGGGCGTCAGCCGCTCGGACTGCTGGTCGAGCCGCGGCAGGCTGCCCAGCAGACCCAGCGTGTACGGCATCCGCGGGGTGTAGAAGATGTCCTCCACCGAGCCGACCTCGACCAGCTTGCCCGCGTACATCACCATCACCCGGTCGGCCTGCCCGGCGATCACGCCGAGGTCGTGGGTGATCAGCACCATCGCCGCGCCGGTCTCCTGCTGGGCGGCCTTGAGCGCGTCCAGGATCTGCGCCTGCACCGTGACGTCCAGTGCGGTCGTCGGCTCGTCGGCGATGATCACGTCCGGGTCGTTGGCCATCGCGATCGCGATCACCACGCGCTGGCGCATCCCGCCGGAGAGCTCGTGCGGGTAGGACGAGACCCGCTGCTCCGGGTTCGGGATCCGGACCGTGCGCAGCAGCTCGACGGCACGCTCGAGCGCCTGGGCCTTCGTGACGTCGCGGTGCGCGCGGACCGCCTCGGCGATCTGCGCCCCGACCGTGTAGACGGGGTTCAGCGACGTCATCGGGTCCTGGAAGATCATCGCGATCCGGTCGCCGCGGATCCCGTTGAGCTGCTGCTCGGACAGCGTCAGCAGGTCCTGCCCGTCGAAGGTGATCGAGCCGGTGATCTGTGCGGTGTTCGGGAGCAGACCCATCACGGCCATCGAGGTGACGGACTTGCCGGAGCCGGACTCGCCGACGATCCCGAGGATCTCGCCGCGGCGCAGCGCGTAGTCCACGCCGCGCACGGCCCGGACCGCACCGTCCGAGCTCGGGAACGAGACGTTGAGGCCGGACACCTCCAGCACGGTGTCTGTGGTGGGGCTCGGGGCGGGGCTCACTGGCGCACCTTCGTCTGCTGCGGGTCGAACGCGTCACGGAGGCCGTCGCCGATGAAGTTGATCGTGAGCGCGATGATGATGATGAACAGGCCGGGGAAGTAGAACAGCCACGGCCGGGTGGTCAGCGCCGTCTGGGCCTCGCTGACCAGCAGACCGAGCGAGGTGTCCGGGTTCTGCACGCCGAACCCGAGGTACGACAGCGCCGTCTCCAGCAGGATCGCCAGCGCGACCAGGATCGTCAGGTTGACCAGGATCGAGCCCAGGGCGTTCGGCACCAGGTGGCGCAGGATGATCCGGGTGTTCGTGGCGCCCAGCGCGCGGGCCGCCTCGATGTACTCCTTCTCCCGCAGCGAGAGCACCACGCCGCGGGCCACCCGCGACACGTACGCCCAGTACAGACCCGCGATCACGAACGCGATCAGGTACCAGGTGCCACCGAAGTTGTGCCCCAGCATCGCCGCCACCGCGACGAGCGGCAGCGTCAGCACCAGGTCCGCGATCCGCATCATCACCGTGTCGATCCGCCCGCCGAAGAATCCGGCGATCGAGCCCCACAGCGTCCCGATGGCCGTCGCGAACAGCGTCACGACCACCGAGACCTGCAGCGAGATCCGCGTTCCGCCGAGCACCTGGGCGAGCTGGTCCTTGCCGACCGCATCGGTGCCGAACGGGTGGTCCAGCGACGGAGGCACCGAGTTGTCCGGCGTGATCTCGCCGACGTCGTACTTCCACAGCGCCCCGCCCACATAGGCGAGAAGGACGAGAAGGACGAGCACGACGAGGCTGATCATGGCGGCGCGGTGTTGCAGGAACCGCCGAAACACCAGCTGGGTCTGGCTGCGCTCGGCGACGGTGAACTCGCGGTCCACCGGCGCGGCGCCGGGGGTCTGCGCAAGCTGTGCCTGGTCGGTGAGCGTCGTGGACGTGCGGGGCTCAGGCATACCGGATCCTGGGGTCGAGGACGCCGTAGAGCAGGTCGGCGATGAGGTTGAACACGATCACCACGACGGCCGCTACGAGCAGCCACGACGTCAGCGCGTAGACGTCGCTGGTCTGGATCGAGGTGAGCAGGAGGTCACCCAGTCCCTTCCACTGGAACACCCGCTCGGTGACCACCGCGCCTCCGATGATCGACGCGATGTCCAGCGCGGTCACGGTGGTCAGCGGGATCAGCGCCGTACGCAGCGCGTGCTTGACCATCACCGTTCGCCGGGGCAGCCCCTTGGCCCGGGCCAGCCGGACGTAGTCGGAGTTCAGCGTCTCCAACATGGAGGCCCGGACGAACCGGCTCCAGGCCGCGTACGAGATCAGGGCGAGCGCGATGGTCGGCAGGACCAGGTGCCCTGCGATGTCGACGAGGTTGGCCCAGAACCCCTTCGGCGCCGGGACCGACGACGACCCGATGGTGTAGATCGCCTGGGTTCCGACGGCCCCGTTGAACTCGATCCCGCCCTGCTTGAGCAGGATCGCGAGCCAGAACGACGGCATCGCCAGGAACAGGAACCCGAGGAAGGTCGCGGCGTAGTCGGACTTGCTGTACTGCTTCACCGCCGTGATCACACCGACCACGACCGAGAGCAGCAGGGCGATCACCATGGCAAGCACGACCAGCCGGATGGTGATCCAGAACCGGCCGGCCAGCTGGTCGCCGATCACCTGGGTGGACACGACCGACGGGCCGAAGTCACCACGGAACAGCCCGCCCAGCCACGACAGGTAGCGCGGGACCAGTGCCTGGTCGAGGTGTAGTCGCGCGGTCTCGGCGGCGATCACGCTGGGCGGCGGGGGCGGGTTCTTGGCCAGCAACGGGCCGAGCGGGTCGGCGGAGTACGTGGCCAAGGCGAAGACGATGAACGAGGCGACCAGGAGGATCGGTACGGAGATCACGATCCGTCGCAGGGCGAAGGCGAGCATGGGCACTTCCGACTCGTGGTGGGAGGGGGTCCGGGCGCGCTCGTGGCGTGCGCCGGGCCAGTGGAGCGGTGTGGCTGTCGGTCGGGTCGACCGGGGTCAGCTTCCGGCCTTGAGGCCCCACTCGGACACGTTGTAGCTCGGTCCGTCGAGAGTGGAGTTGTTCCGCACGTTCGCCACCGTGTCCTGCGCCGCGATCAGTGTCGGCTTCTGGTAGAGCGGGAGCTCGTAGGCGTCGTCGAGGATGATCTTGTCAGCCTCCTGGAGCTTCGCCGTGGCCGCCGCGACGT
This sequence comes from Pseudonocardia sp. KRD291, assembly GCF_019263595.1. Classification (GTDB taxonomy): domain Bacteria; phylum Actinomycetota; class Actinomycetes; order Mycobacteriales; family Pseudonocardiaceae; genus Pseudonocardia. Next base: position 4,999 of record NZ_JADQDD010000301.1, read on the forward strand.
CGGTGGAGGCCGCCGCCTCGTTGATGATCTGGTCGGTCTTCGGGTTGGTGTACTTGCCGTAGTTCGACCCGGACGTCGACAGGAACGTCTGCTGGGCGTTCTGGAACGGGAACGGCGTGAACACCCACGCGAAGTTCATGACGTCGTAGTCGCCCGAGGTCAGCGTGGTGCCGAGGTCGTCGGTCGGCTGCACCGTGACGTTCACCCCGAGCTGCTTGGCGTACTGGGCGAACAGCTCGCACTGGTTCTGGCGCACCGCGTTGCCCACCGTGTAGCGGATGCGCAGGGCCGGGACGGCCTGCTTGTTCGGTGCCACCAGAGCGGTCCCGACGCCGGTGTAGCCGGCCTGGGTGAGGATCTGCTTGGCCCGCTCGATGTCACCGCTGCCCACCGGGCTGGTGCCCAGGTTGTCCTGGTAGCCCTCCTGGCCGGGAACGAACATCAGGCTGTTCAGCGGCTTGACCTCGGGGTTGAACTGGCCGACCGTCTTGGCGATCACGTCCTGCCGGTTCACCGCGGTGAACAGCGCCTGGCGCAGTGCCTTGTCCTTGAGGAACGGGTTCTTCAGGTTCATGTCGAAGTGCTCCCAGGACAGCCCGAGGCCCTGGGACTGAGAGGCGTTCGGGATCTGGCGCAGCTGGGAGACGATGTCCACCTGTGGCTGCGGGTAGATCACCTGCACCTCGTTGTTCTGCAGGGCGATCGGCTCCTGGGTGGCGTCGGTGATCACCCGGAAGATCAGCTGGTCGAGCTTGGGCTTGGTCGCGCCGTACCACTTCGGGTTCGGCACGAACGTCAGCGCGACGTTGTCCTGCCAGTTCGCGACCTTGTAGGGGCCGCCGGTGTAGGTCGGCACGTTCTTGCCCAGCCAGTCGAACGACGAGGCGAGCCCGGCCGGGGTGTTCAGGTCACCGTGCTTGGCGGCGATGTGCGCCGGGTAGAGCGGTGCACCGGAGCTGAAGAAGGCCCGCCAGTCGGTGTAGGGCTTGGCCAGCGTGACGGTCACCGTCTTGCCGTTGTCCGACCCCGTGACGTTCGAGATCGAGTCGTACCCGCCGTTGCCGGCGTTGCCGCAGTCCGGGCACTGGGTGGGGTTCTGCACCTTCCAGTTGTAGGCGAAGTCGGCGGCCGAGATCGGCGTGCCGTCGTCCCACGCTGCCTCGGGCTTGATCTTGTACACCAGCGTGGTGGGGGTTGTCTGATCCGCCGAGACCATCAGGTCGGTGTTCAGGTTCATCTTCAGGTCCGGGCTGGACACGAAGGCGTAGGGCAGGAACGCCTTGCTCACGATCCCCGTCTCGAGCACGTTGCCCTCGGAGGAGAGAACGTTCCAGTTCGGGATGTTCTTCTCGATCGCGAACGAGAGCTGTCCACCTTGCTGCACCTGATCGGCCGGGACCGCGGCACAGTTGTTCGGGTTGGCCGCGCAGTCGGCGTAGGCACCGGTGTCGGTCGCGCTGCCGCCCTCACCTCCCTCACCGCCCCCACCGCACGCACTGAGCAGCAGCGCTGCTGCTCCGACCACCGCGGTGACCGCGGTTCCCCTCCATGGCCTCATCTGGGCTCGGACCTCTCAGCTCATTGGGCGCTCGGTGCGGCGCCCGTTCAGGACTCGGGCGAGTTCCTGGATGTACCGCCGGGTAACCCGCCCCGACGCACGCTAGGAATTTCGTCCCCCCATCGCGATACCCGCGGGCGATCGTGACCAAAGGGTGACCGACGATCGACGTAACGGGGTCTCGTCCGTACGCGAGGGTAACAACGGGTGATTCATGCGTATACGGACGAAAGGAGACCGGAACACCCGCGTAACCGAGTTGATCAGCGGTCGGGACGCTCCGGCTCGGCCCAGCGCTGCGCGCCGGTGAACGGGCCGGTGGGCAACGGCCCGGGCGAGACCCGGGTGGCGACGTCGGTGGCCGGGGTGCTCACCACGAGGCCCTGCGACTGGTAGAGCGGCAGCGCAGGCAGCTGCCTCCACAGGATCCGCTCGGCCTCGGCCACCGTGGCCGGGTCGGCGGGACCGGCCCGGAGCTGGTCGAGCAGCGGCTGCAGCGCCGGGAAGCAGGACGACGCGGGCGAGTCCGCCGGGACGCCCGGAGCGGGGCAGCCGTAGTCGGAGTCCAGCCGCGGGCCGACCGCACCGGTGACGGCGC
>NZ_JADQDD010000302.1 GCF_019263595.1 Pseudonocardia sp. KRD291
GGTCACCGCCCGGGGTCCGGCGGCGGGGAACCCGGCACCGACCGGCGCCCGTCCGACGGCGGGGAACCCGGCACCGACCGGCGCCCGTCCGGCGGCGGGTCCCCGTCGATGCCGGGTTCGAGCGTCACGGGCCGGATCTGACGCTCCGTGCCCGGGCCGGGCTTCTCGATCACCCGACCGGCGGTGGCGACCGTGCGTAACCCCCTGCCTACCGCGTCGTTGAGCCGGACAGACCGGTGATCGTCGCCGGGCGCCCCGAGCAGGAGGTCCGTCAACCGTGCGTCGTCCCCGCCCCGCCAGCTGGCTCGCCGTGGCGTCGATGACGCTGCTCACCTCGGCCGGGATGGGCGCACTGGCTCCGGCGCAGGCCGAGGCCCCGACGACCCTGGCCGCGACGACCTCGTCCTCGCGCAACCTCGACGTCTCCTCGATCGGGCGCTACGTGGCCCTCGGCGACTCCTACGCCGCCGGACCGCTGGTCCCGGTGCAGACCGGGCAGCCGGCCGGGTGCCTGCGCTCGAACCAGAACTACCCGTCGGTGCTCGCGAAGTCCGCCGCCCAGAAGGACTTCGTCGACGTCACCTGCAGTGGCGCGAAGACCGACGACTTCTCCGCGCCGCAGCCGGTGAACCCGGGCCCGAACCCCCCGCAGTACGACGCGCTCACCGGCTCCGAGGGCCTGGTCACGCTCACCATCGGCGGCAACGACATCGGCTTCGGCGACATCATCCAGAAGTGCGTGTCGGTCTCGTCGACGAACCTGCTGGGCGCGGCGTGCAAGGACTTCTACTCGCGGGGCGGCTCGGACGAGCTGACCGGCCGGATCGACGGCACCGCCTCGAAGATCTCCGACGCCCTCGACGAGATCAAGGAGCGTTCCCCGCAGGCCAGGGTGGCGGTCGTCGGGTACCCGTCGATCCTGCCCGACACCGGCCCGGGCTGCTACCCGATCGTCCCGTTCAGCGCCGGCGACACCGCCTACCTGCGTGACGTCGAGAAGAAGCTGAACGCGATGCTCGCCGAGCAGGCGAAGGACGCGAAGGTGGACTTCGTCGACACCTACACCCCGACGATCGGGCACGACGCCTGCCAGGTGCCGGGCCGTAAGTGGGTCGAGGGCCTGGTCCCGACCTCGCCGGCCGCGCCGGTGCACCCGAACGCCTCCGGCGAGCGTGCCATGGCCGCCGCGCTGGGCGAGGTCGTCGGCGTCCCGGTCGCCTCTCCCGCCGGGAGCTGAGCGGCCCTACGGTGGGGCCGTGCCCCGCGTCGGTGAGCAGGACCTGGAACGGATGGAGCAGGCGCGTCTCGACGACGACCTGATCGCCGAGCTCGCGACGACGGCGCGCGAGTGCACGTTCCTGTTCACCGCCTCCGACGGCTGGCCCGCCGGGGTCACGATGAGCCACCTCTACGCCGACGGAGTGTTCTGGCTGACGTCGGTGGGGACCCGGGCGCAGGTCCGGGCCGCCCGGCGGGACCCGCGGGTCGGGCTGGTGATCTCCAGCCTGGGTACCGGGCTCGACGGCCGCCGGATGGTCCGGGTCAAGGGGCACGCGCAGGTGCTCGACGACCCCGGCACCCGGGCCCGGATGCTGCCCCGGATCAGCGAGCACCTGGCTCCCGGCGGCGCCGAGCGGCTGCGCGGGCTGCTGGACAGCCCGGACCGGGTGCTGATCCGGGTGGAGCCGGTGTCGTTCCCGCAGACCCACGACTCCCGCCGGGTCTCCGGCGACGGGCGCGGGGGAGCGCGCGGGTAGGTCGGCTGTCAGAATGCCGCCGTGACGAGCTGGTGGGGGCCGCGATGACCTGGTGGTCCGAGCTCCGCACCCGCCTGGCGGCGATCGATCCGGGTCGCACGCGGCTGCACCTGGCCTCGGTCGCGACCGCGTCGATGATGCTCGCCGCCGGGCTGATGAGCGTGCTGCGGACCGCGACCGGGCAGCCGGTCACCGTCGTCATGTTCGCCGTCGTGCTGGCGATGGTCAGCAACCTGGCGGTGAACGAGCCGGTGCTCGCCCGGCGCCGGGTCACCACGGCGCTGATGATCCTGCCGGCGGCCGCCTCGGCCATGCTGAGCTCGCTGCTGGCGTCCAACCGGATCGTCGCCGACGTCGTGTTCGTGCTGGTCATGATGGGCGCGGTGGCGATCCGGCGGTGGGGTCCGCGGTTCATCGCGCTGGGCATGGCCGCGTTCATGCCCTACTTCTTCGTCCAGTTCCTGCAGGCCGGCCCGGCGGAGCTGCCCTACCTGCTGGCCGGCGTCGGGATCGGGATCGGGACGACGTTCGTGCTGCGCTGCCTGATCTTCACCGAGCCCGTCGACCGGGTGGTGGACCGCCTGCTGCGCGCGTTCGAGGCCCGGCTGCACGCGCTGGAGCTGGCCGTCCTCGACGTCCTGGAGGCCGGTCACGGCGAGCGCGAGCTCGACGAGATCGCCCAGGCGCAGGCCCGGCTGAACGAGACCGCCCTGCTCGTCGCGGACCGCCTGGACGAGGCGGAGGACGGCCCGGCGTCGCGCCTGCACCCGCGCCCGAACCGCGCCGAGGTGTCCGACGACGCCGGTGGCGGGAAGGGCGACGACGGGCTCGTCCTCGACGGGCTGCGCCAGTGGATCGTGGACTCGGAGCTGGCCGCGGAGCGCCTCGCGGTGTCCACCCGCCGGCTGGTGGAGCACCGGGACCCGGTCCCGTCCGAGCACCGCGCCGCGCTGGCCGACGGCGTCCGGGCGCTGGTCTCGGCCACCTCGGTCGGGACCCCGCGGGCGATGGCGGCCAGCCTCTACGAGTCGGCCCGCTCGTCGGTGCACCGGATCGTCGACCTGCCGGGCGGGACCGATGCCACCGCACGCGAGCAGCGGATCGCCTTCGCCGTCGTCCGGGTCGCGGACGCGATGCAGACGACGGTCGAGCAGGCCCAGCGCCGGATCGACGAGCGGCGCGGGCACCGCGCGGCACGTGACCGCGGCGAGCCCGCCCCGGCACACGGGCGGCACGAGACGGACGCACCGGCGCAGGACGCGTTCCCGCCGGTCGCCCACGGGCGCCACGAGAGCGCGGGCGACCCGGCCCCGGCGTCCACCGCGCCCGGAGGCGACCGACCCGGAGGCGACCGACCCGGAGGCGACCGACCCGGCGGCGACCCGGCCCCGGCGCGGGACCCCGACCGGGACGAGGGCCTGGCGCTGCACACCCGCCAGGCCGTGCAGGTGGGGGTGGCCACCAGCCTGGCCATCGTCGTCGGTGAGCTGATCTCCCCGGCCCGCTGGTACTGGGCGGTGATCGCCGCGTTCGTCGTGTTCGCCGGCGCCTCGAGCCGGGGTGACGTGCTCAGCCGCGGCTGGGAACGGGTCCTCGGCACCGCGGGCGGGGTCGTGGCCGGGATGCTGCTGGCCCTGGTCGTCGGCGGGAACCTCGTGCTCAGCCTGGTACTGCTGTTCGCCTGCGTGTTCCTGGCGCTGTACCTGGTGAAGATCTCGCAGGCGATGATGGCGTTCTGGATCACCGCCGTGCTCGCGCTGCTCTACGGCGTGATCGGCCAGTTCAGCGTCGCGACGTTGCTGCTGCGGGTCGAGGAGACCGCGATCGGCGGCGTGCTGGGCATGCTGGCCGCGTTCCTGGTCCTCCCGACGCGCTCGCGGACCGCGTTCGGCGACGCGCTGGTGGAGGCCGTCGACGGCGTCGTGGCCGGGCTGACCGGCTCGGTGGACCGGATCCTCGGACGGCCCGGGGACCGGCACCCCCTCGAGCTGGCCCGGGAGCTGGACGCCTCGGTCTCGACGGTGCGGACCAGGGCCCGTCCACTGGAGCACCCGATCGCGCGCCGCCCGCTGCGCCGCGGGGTGCACCACACGGTGCGGATCATCGCCGGCCTGGACTACTACGTGCGGATGCTGGCCTCGCTCACCGAGACCGCCCGCAGCCCCGGCTGGGCGGGCACGCTCGACCCGGCGACCGACCGGGTCCGGGAGAACCTCGAGGGCCTGCGCGAGATCCTGCGCGAGGGGTACGGGCCGTCGCGGACCGGACGCCGCCGGGGTGAGGGCAGGGCAGGGTCCGGTGCCGATGCCGGCGCGGTGCGCTCGGCCGAGGACCTGATCGACGCCGCCGAGGCCGACGCGTCCGCGGCCGGCCCCTCCCGCGATCGGCTCGCGCTTCTCGGGGTGGCCCGGATGCTGCGCCGCATCGACCAGCTCACGGTCGGGCTGTCCCGCGACCTGACCGGCCGAAGCTGGGTCGACGCGGAACCCACCGCCGCCGGGGGAGCCCGTCCAGGCGGGGGCCCGAGGTCGTCGTAAGCTCGGACCGTGATCAACGTGTCGACCACCGACGGTGTCGGGCTGATCGAGCTCGACCGCCCCGAGCGGCGCAACGCGCTGGACGTCGCGACGTGCCGGGAGCTGGTCGACGCGACCGTCCGGGTGCGCGAGGAGGGCGCCCGCGCGGTCGTCGTCACCGGCAGCGGCAGCAGCTTCTGCTCCGGGGCGGACTTCGGCGAGGTCTACACCGACGGTTTCCGGGAGGCGCTCTACGCGGCCCTGCACGCCGTCGTGGACCTGCCGATGCCGGTCGTCGCCGCGGTCAACGGGCCGGCCATCGGCGCCGGGATCCAGCTGGCGATCGCCTGCGACCTGCGGACGGCGGCACCGTCGGCGGTGTTCGCGCTGCCCACGGCCCGGCTCGGGCTGGCCGTGGACCCGTGGACGATCGACCGGCTCGTCCAGATCGCCGGCGGCGGGAGCGCGCGCAGCCTGTTGCTGGCGTGCGCCCAGCTCGACGTCACGACGGCGCACGCGCGCGGGCTCGTCGACTCCCTCGGTGAACGCGCCGACGCGCTCGCCCTCGCCGCGGACCTGGCGACGATGGCGCCGCTGACGCTGGCCTACAACAAGATCGCGGTGAACGCGTTCGGGCGCAGCCACCCGTCGGCCGTGGTGCCCGACCTGGACGCCGAGTTCGAGCGATGCTGGGACAGCGAGGACATCCAGGAGGGCCGCATCGCCCGCTCGGAGAAGCGCCCGCCGCGCTTCAACGGCCGTTAACCGAGCCCCTGCCGCGGCGAACGGACCCATGCCGCCCCGCCGTTCGGATCAAGATCGGCTTCGGTTACTGTTCGTTCGCACTCCGATCGCAGAGGGCCACGGACTTCGGGCCGTGCCAGCAGGTCGATCGAACGCTCCGGGCCGGCCAGGCCCGGCGGGACGTCGCACGACGGGCACGGAGGTTCTCGATGGGGATGCTGCGCGGACGCCGCTCCGGTGTACTGCTCGGGGTCGTCGCGCTGGCCGGCGCCGTCTCGGTCGGCATGGCCTCGGCCGAGGACGGCCCGTCCGGGACGCAGCCGGACTCCGGCACGGACGCCCCGAAGGTCGCCACCGGTGCTGCCGTTCCCGGCACGCCGTGCACGGCGTCGGCGCGGGCCTGTGTCGACGTCGGCTCCCGCCTGACCTGGCTGCTCGAGGACGGCCGGATCGTGCACGGCCCGGTGGCCATGCGCCCCGGCGACGCGCAGGACCCGACGCCGAAGGGCGTGTTCGCGGTCCAGTGGAAGGCCGAGCAGTGGACCAGCCGTGAGACCTACACCCAGATGCCGTACTCGGTGTTCTTCGCCCCGGGTGGCGTCGCGTTCCACCAGGGCGCCATGGACACCCCGTCCGCGGGCTGCGTGAAGCTGGTCGAGGCCGAGGCCCAGCGCTACTTCGCCGCGCTTCAGGTCGGCGACGAGGTCCAGGTCTACTAGGCCGATCGGCGGTTCACCGCCGTCGTCGGGCAATCCGTTCTACGCCCAGTAGAAAGGATCGCGTAGGATGACCTTCGTGGCGAGCCTGGGCGAGTTGGAACGTGCGGTCATGGGCGTGCTGTGGGAAGCGGACAGGGACCTGACCGCCCGCGACGTCCAGGACGCACTCGCCGCACGGGACCTCGCGACCACCACGGTGCTCACCGTGCTGGGCCGGCTGGAGCGCAAGCAGCTGGTCCGCCGGATGCGTGACGGCCGCGCCCACCACTACCGTCCGGTCGCCAGCCGCGAGGACCACGTCGCCGAGCTGATGAGCGACGCCCTGGACGGCGCGTCCGACCGCGGTGCGGCACTGGCCCGGTTCCTCGGATCGATGTCCGAGGAGGAACGGGCGAACCTGCGCGACCTGCTGGACTGAGCCGGTTTCGGCCTCGACGGCGCACAGGCGACGGCGCCGATCCGGCCCCCAGTGGGGGACCGAGTGTCGGTACCGCCCCGCACCCACCATGATGCAGCGATGGAGCTGACCGCGCTGGCGCTGGTCGTGCTCGGCGTCATACTCGCCGAGCCGGTCAGCCACGGCCTGTCGCGGGCCCGCTGGCCGGACCGCGACCCGGTGGGCGCGCTCCTGTTCTGGCAGGCGGTCGGGCTCTCCGGCGGGATCTCGCTGTTCGGCGCCGGGCTGGCCTACGGCCTCGCCCCGCTGGGCCCGAACCTGCCCGCTGCGGCCGGTGTGGCGATCTCGGAGCTGGCCGGTGGCCGCTACCCGGACGGGCTCGGTGTGCTGCACCTCGTCGCGCTGCTGGTGGCGCTGGGGGTGCTACTGCGGCTGCTGGCGGTGCTGGCCGTCACGACCACCCGCACGCTGCGCACCCGTCGCCGCCACCGCGACCTGCTCGACGTGCTCGCGACGCCGTGGCCGAACGCGCCGGGTACCCGCGTCCTGGACCATCCGGTGCCGGTGGCCTACTGCCTGCCCGGGCGCAGCTCGCGGCTGGTCGTCTCCGCCGGGGTGCTGGAGGCGCTGGACACGGCGGGCGTCCGGGCCGTGCTCGCCCACGAGCGGGCGCACCTGCGCGAACGCCACGACCTGGTCGTGCTCCCGTTCGTGGCCTGGGGCGCGACGGCGCCGTTCGTGCGCGGGATGGTGTGCGCCCAGATCGCGGTCGCCAAGCTGATCGAGATGCGCGCCGACGACGTGGCCGGCAGCCGATGCGACCCGGCGGAGCTGGTGACCGCGCTCAAGGCCGTCGGGGGCTCCGTGCCGGCCGCGGCACTGAGCTCGTTCACCGCGGCCCTGGAGCACCGGATCGACCGGATCTCCTCACCACCCCCGCCGCTCCCGCTCCCGGT
>NZ_JADQDD010000303.1 GCF_019263595.1 Pseudonocardia sp. KRD291
GGTCCGGTGAACGGCGTGTTGCGGGCCGAGAAGGTCGGGTCCGATCGCGCGCCGGGGAGCGGTGTCGGGCGTAGCGTGGAATCCGTGCCCGTCACACCCACAGAGCTCCCCCGCACCCTCGGCGCGCTGCGCGCGTCGGGCCACGAGCTGCGGGGCGTCAAGACCGAGATCCGCGACAACCTCCTGTCGGCCCTGCGCGAGGGCCGCGACCCCTGGCCCGGCATCGTCGGGTTCGAAGACACCGTCATCCCGCAGCTGGAGCGGGCCCTGATCGCCGGCCACGACCTCGTCCTGCTCGGCGAGCGCGGCCAGGGCAAGACCCGACTGCTGCGTTCCCTGGGCAACCTGCTCGACGAGTGGGCTCCTGTCATCGAGGGCTCCGAGCTGGGGGAGCACCCCTACGAGCCGATCGCCCCGGCCACCATCCGGCGCGCCGCCGAGGCCGGCGACGAGCTGAAGATCGACTGGGTGCACCGGTCGCTGCGCTACACCGAGAAGCTCGCCACCCCGGACACCGCGGTCGCCGACCTGATCGGCGACGTGGACCCGGTGAAGGTCGCCGAGGGACGGTCCCTGGGCGACCCGGAGACCATCCACTTCGGTCTCGTCCCACGTTCGCACCGCGGCATCGTCGCGATCAACGAGCTGCCCGACCTGGCCGAGCGCATCCAGGTCGCGCTGCTCAACGTCATGGAGGAGCGCGACATCCAGGTCCGCGGCTACACGCTGCGGCTGCCCCTGGACGTGCTGCTCGTCGCCAGCGCGAACCCGGAGGACTACACCAACCGCGGGCGGATCATCACCCCGCTCAAGGACCGGTTCGGCGCCGAGATCCGCACGCACTACCCGCTCGAGCTCGCCCCCGAGGTGGCGTTGGTGCAGCAGGAGGCCGACCTGGCCGCAGACGTCCCGAAGCATCTGATCGAGATCGTCGCCCGCTTCACCCGGCACCTGCGCGAGTCCTCGGCGATCGACCAGGGCTCGGGTGTGTCCGCCCGGTTCGCCGTGGCCGCCGCCGAGACCGTCGCCGCCGCCGCGCTGCGCCGGGCCGCGATCACCGGTGAGGACCGCGCCTACGCCCGCCCGGTCGACCTGGAGTCGGTGCCGTCGGTGCTGCGCGGCAAGCTGGAGTTCGCCTCCGGCGAGGAGGGGCGCGAGGACGAGGTCCTCGAGCACCTGCTGCGCCGGGCCGTCGCCGACACCGCCCGGTACGCGCTGCGCGGCGTCGACCTCGACGAGCTGGCGGTCGAGGTGTCCACCCGCCCGGTCCGCACCGGGGAGCGGGTCCCGGCCGCCGAGGTCGTCGCGGCGCTGCCGAAGGTCGGCGCGCTGACCGAGGTCGCGACGAAGCTGGGCGCGTCCGGCACCGAGGACCCGGGCCCGATGGCCTCGGCCGCGGAGCTGGCGCTGGAGTACCTGTTCCTGACCCGCAAGCTGGCCAAGGACGAGTCGGACGACGGGGACACGGTGTCGTATGGCTGATTCCCCGGAAGGTAGGCGACACAGCCGGCGCAGGCGCCGTTATGCCTACGGCCCATATCTGGGAGGCCCGGACCCGCTGGCCCCGCCGTTCGACATCCGCGAGGCGATGGACCAGATCGGCCGCGACGTCATGGAGGGGTCCTCGCCCCGCCAGGCCCTGCAGGAGCTGATGCGCCGCGGGATGGAGAACCGCAACGGGCTCGACGAGCTGACCCGCCAGGTCTGGGAACGCCGCCGTGACCTGCAGCGCGACAACGACGTCGACGGCACGCTCCAGGAGGTCCGCGAGCTCCTGGAGCGGGCGATGACGGCGGAGAAGGAGTCCCTGCGCAACGAGGACTCCGACGACGCCAGGTTCCGCGAGATGCAGCTCGAGGCGCTGCCGAACGACACCGGTGGTGCCGTCAGGGAACTCAACGAGTACGACTGGCGCTCGTCGGAGGCTCGGCAGGCCTACGAGGAGATCAAGGATCTGCTCGGCCGGGAGATGCTCGACCAGCGCTTCGCGGGCATGAAGCAGGCGATGGAGAACGCCACCCCGGAGGACGTCGAGCGGATCCGGGAGATGCTCGACGATCTCAACGCGCTGCTGGCGAACCACGCGCAGGGGCAGGACACGGCCGAGCAGTTCTCCGAGTTCATGGCCAAGCACGGCGAGCACTTCCCGGAGAACCCGCAGAACACCGAGGAGCTCGTCGACCTGCTCGCCGCCCGGGCCGCCGCCGCGCAGCGGATGCTGAACTCGATGTCGGCCGAGCAGCGGGCCGAGCTGATGGAGCTCTCGCAGCAGGCGTTCGGCGACCCGCGCCTGGCCGAGTCGCTGCAGCAGCTCGACGCGCAGCTACAGGGCATGCGCCCCGGCGAGGACTGGGAGGGCTCCGGTCGTTTCCGCGGGGACAACCCGATGGGGATGGGCGAGGCCACCCGCGCGATGGAGGAGCTGGGCCAGCTCGACGCGCTGGCCGAGCAGCTCTCGCAGAGCTACCCCGGCGCGCGGATGGAGGACATCGACCTCGACGCGCTCGCCGAGGCACTCGGCCCGCAGGCCGCCGTCGACGCGAGGACGCTGGCCGACCTGGAGCGTGAGCTGCAGCGTCAGGGACTGTTCGAGCGCACGCCGGACGGCTCGTTGATGCTCTCGCCGAAGGCGTTGCGCCGGCTCGGGCAGTCGGTGCTGCGCGACGTCGCCGACCGGATCGGGGGCCGTCAGGGCGAGCGGGAGACCCGCCGGGCCGGGGCCGCGGGCGAGGCGACCGGGGCCACCCGGCCGTGGGCGTTCGGCGACACCGAGGCCTGGTCGGTGCCGCGCACCCTGCTCAACGCGCAGCTCCGCAAGGCAGGCGGCGACACCCGCAACCTCGACGTGTCCGACGTCGAGATCACCGAGACCGAGCAGCGCACGCGCGCCGCGGTGACGTTGCTGGTGGACACGTCCTGGTCGATGGTGGCCGAGGGCCGGTGGGTGCCGATGAAGCGCACCGCGCTGGCGCTGCACCAGCTGATCTCCACCCGGTTCCGGGGCGACGACCTGTCGATCATCACGTTCGGCCGGCACGCCCAGACGGTGCAGCTCGGCGAGCTGGTCGGGCTGGAGGGCGTCTACATGCAGGGCACGAACCTGCACCACGCCCTGCTGCTGGCCCGGCAACGCCTGGCCCGGCAGCCGGACGCGATGCCGGTGGTCCTGGTCGTCACCGACGGCGAGCCGACCGCGCACCTGGAGCCCGACGGCGAAGCCTTCTTCGACTACCCGCCGGCACCGGAGACGATCCGGGCCACGATCGACGGGGTCGACCAGCTGACAGGGATGGACGCCCAGTTCACGTTCTTCGTGCTCGGCGACGATCCCGGGCTGGCGCACTTCATGGACCGGGTCGCCCTGGCGCACCAGGTAGGCCTTCTCCGAGCGGGTGAACGGCGCCTCCGGGTGCACCGCGCAGAGGCCCTTGCCGCGGGTGGCCTGCCAGCGGGTCTCGATCGCGTCGGTGACCATCAGGTCGGCCCGGCCGTCGGCGACCGCGTCGAAGATCGTGTTGTTGTCCGGGTACGGGACGATCGTCGCCCGGGTCAGCGTCTCGCGGGCGAACTGCTCGTTCGTGCCCCCCGGGTTGACCACGGCACGGACCTCGGGCCGGTTGATCTGCTCGACGCTCCGGTACTTGGCGACGTTCTCGCACCGGGTGATCGGGGTCTTGCCGTCGGCGAGGTAGGGGACCGTGAACGCCGCCTTCTGCGCCCGGGCCGCGGTCACCGACACCCCGCCCATCGCGATGTCGCACCGGTCGGAGACGAGGTCGCCGAGCAGGTTCGCCCAGGTCGTCGGCACGATCGTGGGCCGGGCGCCGAGGGTGGCGGCGAGGTCGCCGGCCATGTCGACGTCGATGCCGGACCACCGCCCGTCCGCGGGGTCGCGGTAGGTCAGCGGCCGGTAGTCGCCGGTGCTGCAGACGCGCAGCTCCGAGGTCTGCGCGACCCGGTCCAGGGCTGCCGGGGGCGCCGCGGGTGCGTCCGGCCCGCCGCCAGGTTCCTGCCGGGCGGCCGAGCCCCCGCACCCGGCGACCGCCAGGACGACGGCTCCCACCAGGGACACGAGCACCGACCGTCGTACCGCGCCTCGTCGCACGCGGGCACCCTAACCCGGGGTCGCGCGGGCCGGCCTACAGCCAGCCGGGCACCACGAAGATCACCCAGGTGAGCACCGGGGCGAGGACGACCATGCTGAAGCCCCACCGCATCAAGCCCCGGAACACCTGGTCGCGGCGGTCCTCGGGGGCGTTCGCCACGACCAGTGCGCCGCTGGTGGAGAACGGGCTGGAGTCGACCACGGACGACGAGATGGCCAGCGCGATGATCATCCCCACGGCGCCGATCTCGCCGCCGAGCAGGAACGGGACGGCGAGCGGGATCAGGGCGCCCAGGATCCCGGTGGTGGAGGCGAACGCGGACACGACGGCACCGATCAGGCAGATCAGGATCGCGCCGAGCAGCGGCGCCCCGATCGCGGTGACCATGTTGCCCAGCCAGTCGATCGTCCCGATCCGCTCCATCAGCGAGACGTAGGTGACGATGCCGCAGATCAGCAGCACGGTCGGCCAGGCGACCTGCCCGACGGCGGCCTTGGCCGACACGGGGGAGACCAGCGAGAGCAGCGTGGCCACGGTCAGCGCCGTGAAGCCGACGTCGAGCCCGAACGCGAGCGCGCCCACGGCGAGTGCGGCGAGACCGACCAGCGTCAGCAGCCGGTCCCGGTTCAGCGACATCACCGGGTCGTCGACGCCCGGTGCCCCCGCCGGTGCGGTGACCGTGGCGGCGGATGCCGAGGTCGGCGCGGACGCGGTGGCCGTCGCCGGCTCCGGGGCGCCCGCCGGTTCCGTGTCGGGCGCCGGTGCGGGGCCGGTGGTTCCGCCCCCCGTCGTGGACGGCGGCGTCTGCCCGGCAGGGACCTGGGTCGCCGAGGCGGTGGACCGCCCCCGGTGACCGAGCCCCAGCGACCCGGACGACCCGGTGGCCAGGGTCGCGGTGGTGATCGGGGCCAGCGGGTCGGGGTGGGCCCGGGTCAGCGGCGGCCCGGAGGTGTCCTCCCCGCTGCGGCGCAGCAGCTCCCGGCCCCCGAAGATCAGGAAGACCACGATGCTGAGCACGACGTTGAACAGGAACGAGGACACGAACAGCAGCGTCGGGTTGCCGGGCAGGTTGTTGCGCTCGACCACGCCGTTGGTGATGCTGCCGAAGATGCTGATCGGGGAGAACCCGCCCGCGCTGGCCCCGTTGATGATCAGCAGGCCCATCAGCATCGGGTTGATCCGGTACCGCGTCGCGAAGCTCATCCCGACCGGGGCGATGATCGCGACCGCGGCCGGGACCACGGCGCCGACCGCGGTGAGCGCGCCGGTGACCACGAACATCACCCAGGGGATCAGGGCGATCCTGCCGCCCACCGCCCGGACCGCGACCTGGACCAGCCAGTCCACCGTCCCGTTGCCCTTGGCGATGGCGAACAGCAGTGTGACCCCGACCAGGATGACGAACAGGTCACCGGGGAAGCCGCCGACGATGTCGTCGGTGCTCTCACCGACCACCGCGGTGCCGACGACGAACGCGGCGACGAACGCGAGCGCACCCATGTGCACCGGCAGCACGGTCGCCACCAGGAACACCAGTACGAGCGCCAGGATCGAGATGAGCTCAATCGACATGGGGGGACCCCTCGGGTCGGCATTGACGGTCGAGGTTGCGTTTCTGCCGACGACCGGACCGGGGAGCCGGCGACCGCAACAGAGATCTTCCGCATCGTGGAATACGTGTTCCGGGCACAAGTATTAGCTGCGTCACGTCGGAGCGTCAAGGCTTGGTGCGCAGCGATCCGGGTGTCGTACTCAGCGCTCGACGTCCGGCCCGGGCGCCGGATAGAGTCCACGCTGCGGTAGCAATGTTCCGCGATGCGGATAGCTACCGGGACAGCTGCGGATCACTGACCGAAGCGGGCCGGACACCGGAGGACTCACCGATGAGCTATGCGGCAGGCCGACACTTCCTGCAGATCCCCGGGCCGACCAACGTGCCCGACACGGTGCTGCGCGCCCTCTCGGCGCCCACCATCGACCATCGCGGCCCGGAGTTCGCGCGGCTCGCCCGCGAGGTGCTCGACGGCGTCAAGCCGGTGTTCGGCACCACCGGCCCGGTCGTGATCTACCCGGCGACCGGGACCGGGGCCTGGGAGGCCGCCCTGGTCAACACGCTGAGCCCGGGCGACCGGGTGCTGTGCTTCGAGACCGGGCACTTCGCCACGCTCTGGCAGGAGATGGCGCAGCGTCTCGGCCTCGAGGTGGACTTCGTACCCGGCGACTGGCGGCACGGGGCGAGTCCGGAGGTCGTCGCGGAGAAGCTCGCGGCCGACACCGCGCACGCGATCAAGGCGGTGTGCCTGGTGCACAACGAGACCTCCACCGGCGTGGTCAGCCGGGTGCCCGACGTGCGGGCGGCGATGGACGCGGCGGGCCACCCGGCGCTGCTGCTGGTGGACACGATCTCCTCGCTGGGCTCGATCGACTACCGGCACGACGAGTGGCGCGTCGACGTGACGGTGGCCGGGTCGCAGAAGGGCCTGATGCTGCCGCCGGGGATGAGCTTCAACGCGATCAGCGACAAGGCGCTGGAGGCCTCGCGGACCGCACGGCTGCCGAAGTCGTTCTGGGACTGGGGCCCGATGCTCGAGGCCAACCGGCGCGGGATGTTCCCCTACACCCCGAACACGAACCTGCTCTACGGGCTCCGCGAGGCGCTGCGCCTGCTCGACGAGGAGGGGCTGGCCAACGTGTTCGCCCGGCACACCCGGCACGCCGAGGCCACCCGTGCGGCCGTGCGGGGCTGGGGGCTGGAGGTGCTCTGCGCCGACGAGCGGGAGCACTCCGGGTCGCTGACCGCGGTGCTGGTGCCCGAGGGCGTGGACGCGGACAAGATCCGCGGGGTGATCCTGGACCGCTACGACATGTCGCTGGGCGCCGGGCTGGGCAAGCTGGCCGGCAAGATCTTCCGGATCGGCCACCTCGGGTCGTTCAACGACCTGACGCTGGCCGGGACGCTGGCCGGGGTCCAGATGGGGCT
>NZ_JADQDD010000304.1 GCF_019263595.1 Pseudonocardia sp. KRD291
AGCCCACCGCCCCGGAGCCGTCCCCGGCCGGGAACGACCCCGCCGCGGACGGGGACGGGAGCGCGCCGGTCGGCGGCACCCCGCAGGCGCTGCCCCGCGGCGGCCCCTTCCAGGCCGGGGACCGGGTACAGCTGACCGACTCGAAGAACCGCCGCTACAGCATCGTTCTCGAGAAGGGTGGCGTGTATCACACCCACCGCGGCGGACTCGTCCACGATGACCTGATCGGACAGCCGGAGGGCTCGGTCGTGCGCTCCGCCGTGGGCACGCCGTACCTCGCGCTGCGCCCGCTGCTCGCCGACTACGTACTCGCCATGCCCCGCGGTGCGCAGGTCATCTACCCCCGCGACGCCGCCCAGATCCTGATGTGGGGTGACATCTTCCCGGGCGCGCGGGTGCTCGAGGCCGGTGCCGGTTCAGGGGCGCTGACGTGTTCGCTGCTGCAGGCCGTCGGGCCGGCCGGGAGCGTCACCTCCTACGAGATCCGCGCCGACCACGCGCCGGACGCGGAACGCAACGTGACGACGTTCTTCGGTCACACGCCACCCAACTGGCGCTTGCACGTCGACGACCTCAAGGTGCACGTCGGTGAGGTCGACCGCGTCATCCTGGACATGCTCTCGCCGCAGGACGTGCTCGACACGGTCCGTGACGCGCTCATCCCGGGCGGGGTCCTGATCGGCTACGTGGCCACCACGACGCAGATGTCGGTGCTCACCGAGGCGCTGCGCGAGCAGCAGTCCTGGACCGAGCCCCAGGCATGGGAGTCGCTGGTCAGGCCGTGGCACGTGGTCGGGCTGGCGGTGCGCCCGGACCACCGGATGGTCGGCCACACCGCGTTCCTCGTGATGGCCCGGCGCCTCGCCGACGGCGTCACCACGCCGCGGCCCCAGCGCCGCCCCACGACCACCCGCTGAGGGATCCCGCGGCACGAGATGTTTACACGATCCCCTCCGGTTCGACGGTGCGGTGACGGGCAGGAGGCCGCAGAGTGTCGTCAAGGTGCCGTCCGGCTGAGGCCCGGATCACCGGTTCGACGCACCGCCGCGGTACCCCCCGACCGGGTACCGTGGTGAAACGGAACACGGAGGGAGGCTGCCGTGAACCCACAGGACGATGGTCCCGGCAGGCGTGACAGCGGTGAGCTCAGCCCATCTGAGACCACCGAACAGATCCGATACCTCGAGAACGAGATCGCGACGCTGCGCCAGCGGCTGACCGAGACACCGCGGCAGAGCCGCGTGCTCGAGCAACGACTCGCAGAGACGACCAGTCGTCTCTCCGCCCTCAACGCGCGCAACGAGAAGCTGACCGAGACTCTGAAAGAGGCTCGCGGCCAGCTGATCGCCCTGCGCGAGGAGGTCGACAGGCTGGCCCAGCCGCCGTCGGGCTACGGGGTCTTCCTCGCCCGCTACGACGACGACACGGTCGACGTGTTCACCTCGGGGCGGCGCATGCGGGTCCCGGTGTCGCCCGCGGTGGAGGGCGAGCACATCCGTCCGGGCCAGTCGGTGCGTCTGAACGAGGCGCTCACGGTGGTCGAGGCGATGGGCTTCGAGCAGGTCGGCGAGCTCTACGCGCTGCGCGACATCATCGACCGGCCGACCGAGGACGGGGCGCCCGGACGCGGCCTCGTCGTCGGGAACTCGGACGAGGAACGCGTGATGTGGCTGGCCTCGCCGCTGTTCGACCTCGGGGAGGACGAGGACTCCGCGCCGCTGAAGATCGGCGACCACCTGATGGCCGACTCGCGCGCCGGCTACGCCTACGAGCGGGTGGCCAAGGCGGAGGTCGAGGACCTCGTGCTCGAGGAGGTCCCGGACGTCGCCTACGAGGACATCGGTGGCCTGTTCCATCAGATCGAGCAGATCCGCGACGCCGTGGAGCTGCCGTTCCTGCACGCGGAGCTGTTCACCGAGTACGAGCTGCGCCCGCCCAAGGGCGTGCTGCTCTACGGCCCGCCCGGCTGCGGCAAGACCCTGATCGCGAAGGCGGTCGCCAACTCGCTGGCGAAGAAGATCGCCAAGCAGCGCGGCGACAACCCGGACGAGGGGCGGGCGTTCTTCCTCAACATCAAGGGCCCGGAGCTGCTCAACAAGTTCGTCGGCGAGACCGAGCGGCACATCCGCCTGATCTTCCAGCGGGCTCGCGAGAAGGCCTCGGCCGGTACCCCGGTGATCGTGTTCTTCGACGAGATGGACTCGATCTTCCGAACCCGTGGCTCGGGTGTGTCCTCGGACGTCGAGACGACGATCGTGCCCCAGCTCCTCGCCGAGATCGACGGCGTCGAGGGCCTGGAGAACGTCATCGTGATCGGCGCCTCGAACCGTGAGGACATGATCGACCCGGCGATCCTGCGGCCGGGCCGGCTCGACGTGAAGATCAAGATCGAGCGTCCGGACGCCGAGGGCGCCCAGGACATCTTCTCCAAGTACCTCACCGACACCCTGCCGGTGCACGCCGACGACATCGCCGAGTTCGCGGGCAGTCGCAAGGCGTGTGTCGACGCGATGATCCAGCGGGTCGTCGAGCGGATGTACGACGAGACCGAGGAGAACCGGTTCCTGGAGGTCACCTACGCCAACGGCGACAAGGAGACGCTCTACTTCAAGGACTTCAACTCCGGTGCGATGATCCAGAACATCGTCGACCGGGCGAAGAAGTCCGCGATCAAGTCGGTGCTCGAGACCGGCCAGAAGGGTCTGCGCGTGCAGCACCTGCTGGACGCGATCGTCGACGAGTTCGCCGAGAACGAGGACCTGCCCAACACGACCAACCCGGACGACTGGGCACGGATCTCGGGCAAGAAGGGCGAGCGGATCGTCTACATCCGCACGCTGGTCAGCGGCAAGAACGACGCCACCGGCCGCGCGATCGACACCGCGTCGAACACCGGCCAGTACCTGTAGGCACCTGCTCCACCACGAACGGGCTCCACCACGAACGGGCTCCACCACGGACGGGCTCCGTCGCGATCGCCGCGGCGGGGCCCGTCCGTGTGTCCGATCCGTTCACGACGTGGTGCGCGACCGCGCCTACCGTTCCCGCCATGAGCAACGAGAGCATCGGCGCCCAGCTGGACATGATCGGGATCGTGGTGTCGGACATGGCCCGGTCCCTGGCGTTCTACCGGATGGTCGGCCTGGAGATCCCGGACTCCGCGGACAGCGAGGTGCACGTCGAGGTCGCGCTGCGGGGCGGGCTCCGGCTCGGATTCGACACCGACGCCCTGGTGGCCGGGTTCCACCCGGACCGGATCCCGCCGGCCTCCGGCGACGGCCGGGTGGGCCTGGCGTTCCTGCTCCCCGACGCCGACGCCGTCGACGCGGCCTACGCACGGATCACCGGAGCCGGGCACACCGGCGTCCTGGAGCCCTTCGACGCTCCGTGGGGCCAGCGCTACGCCACCGTCGCCGATCCCGACGGCTCGTCGCTGGACCTGTTCGCCTGGATGGAGCAGAGCCCGCCGAGCGGGTCGGCATGATCAGCGGGAGTGGTGCGTCGCGGCCATCGGTGGCCGGGTCCGCACCGTTTCCGGCGATCATGGACGGCGCGGGCCGATGAGGCGGGCGGGGGACACCCCGGCCAGGGCGCGGACCTCGCGGCTCAGGTGCGGCTGGTCGGCGTAACCCGCCCGTGCGGCGGCCTCGGCGGGGGAGACGCCGGCGTGGAGCAGCGCGGTGGCGATGCGGAAGCGCAGGACGCGCCGCGCGACCGACGGGCCGTAGCCGAGGGTGGTCACGCAGCGCCGGTGCAGCATGCGGGTGGTGAGACCGAGCCGTGCGGCGAGCTCGGCGGCGGGCATCCCGGTCGCCAGCGCACGGAGCGCCGCCCCGGGCAGCGGCTCGGGCAGGCGACGGCGGTCGTGCTCGGAGGCGGCGACGAGCGCCGTGGCCGTGCCGAGCAGAGCCGTCAGCGCGCCGGCGGCGTTCCCGGTGACCGGCGCGACCGTCGAACGTGGCGACGGGAGCACGTCGGAGAGGTCGACGCGACGGTCGCGCACCGCGTCCGCGGCGACGCCGAGCAGTGAGGGCAGGACTCCGGGGCGGAAGCGCAGTCCGGTGGTGGCCGAACCCGGTGCGGACCGGGCGAGATGGGCCGCGGAATCCGGGCCGGCCACCACGATCCGGCCGTCGACCAGCAGCAGGTCCATGCAGCCGTCCGGCAGCACACGCTGCTCGTGGGGCGCCGCGTCGGTCGGGATCTCGGCCCGCCACGCGCACTCGACCAGCCCGCGCACCGGCTCGGGCAGTCGCACCGGAGCCAGCTCCCGGTAGCGCGGCGTGCCCATGCCGCCGGAGCCTACCGAGGACGCGGGAGAGCCCCGGCCGGGATCGCCGGCCGGGGCTCGTTCTCGCGGGGCCGGGTCGGCCCCGGGTTCCTGCGGGGGGTCAGGAGGTGCGCAGCACGCCCTGGATCTCCAGCTCGATGCCGACCTTCTCGCTGACGACGACGCCGCCGCCGTCGAGGGGCAGGGAGATGTCGACGCCGAAGTCGCTGCGGTTGATCGTCGTGGTGGCGGTGAAGCCGACGCGGGTGCCGCCCCAGGCGTCCGGGCCGAAGCCGTTGACCTCGAGGTCGAGCTCGACCGGCTTGGTCGCACCCTTGATGGTCAGGTCGCCGGCCAGCACGAGGTCGTCACCCTTGGCGGTGATGGCGGTCGAGCGGAAGGTCCACTCCGGGTGGGTCTCGACCTCGAAGAAGTCGGCGGACTTGATGTGCCCGTCGCGCTGCTCGTTGCCGGTGTCGATCGAGGTGGCGTCGATCGTGGTGGTGACCGAGGAGTCCTCGAGGTTCTCGGCGGTGACGATCTCACCGGCGAACTGGTCGAAGCGGCCCTTGACCTTGCTCACCATCATGTGCCGGACACTGAAGCCGATGACTGAGTGCGTGGCGTCGATGTCCCAGGTGCCCGCGATGTAGTTCGGGATGCTGGTGGCCGAGGGAGCGGACATGTGTGATCCTCCGAAGACTGGTTGAACTCTCACTTGTTGAGAGCGATACTAGTACCAACGACTTGAGCGTTCAACTGTTTCCTGGAGGTGTCGTGTCTCACCCGCGGTGGCTGGACGAGGACCAGCAGCGGACCTGGCGTGCGTTCCTGGCGGCGAACCGGCTGGTGTTCGAGCGGATCGAGCGCCAGCTGCAGGCCGATGCGGGGATGCCGCAGGCCTACTACGAGATTCTGGTGCGTCTGTCCGAGGCGCCCGACCGCACGCTGCGGATGAGTCTGCTCGCGACGTCGTCGCTGTCCTCGCGGAGCCGGGTCTCGCACGCGGTGGCCCGGATGGAGGAGGCGGGCTGGATCCGTCGCCGGTCCTGCCCGACCGACCGCCGCGGCCAGCTCGCCGAGCTCACCGACGAGGGGATGCAGGTGTTGCGCGACACCGCACCCGGGCACGTCGGCACGGTGCAGGAGGTGCTGTTCGACGCGTTGAGCCCGGAGCAGCAGCGGATGCTGCGCGAGGTGGGGGAGACCCTGGTCACGCACCTGTCGGCGCAACCGCAGTGGCCGGTGGACGGCGACGCCGGTCCGGACGGCCCGCAGGCAACGCCGGCGGCCGCGACGTCCTAGGCTGGCGCACATGCCTCATTTCGACGTCGTCGTTCTCGGTGCCGGCCCCGGCGGGTACGTCGCGGCCATCCGTGCCGCCCAGCTCGGCCGCAGCGTGGCCGTCGTCGAGGAGAAGTACTGGGGCGGTGTGTGCCTCAACGTGGGCTGCATCCCGTCGAAGGCCCTGCTGCGCAACGCCGAGCTCGCCCACATCATGAGCCACGAGCAGAAGACCTTCGGCATCTCCGGTGAGGTCTCCTTCGACTTCGGCGCCGCGTTCGACCGCAGCCGGACCGTGGCCGACGGCCGGGTCAAGGGCGTGCACTTCCTGATGAAGAAGAACAAGATCACCGAGTTCGACGGTCTGGGCCGCTTCGCCGAGCCCGGGACGATCGAGGTCGAGCTCTCCGGCGGCGGCAGCGAGACCCTCACCTACGGCGACGTGATCATCGCGACCGGCTCCACGGTGAAGCTGCTGCCCGGGACCGAGCTCTCCGAGCGCGTGGTGACCTACGAGGAGCAGATCCTCACCCGCGAGCTGCCGAAGTCCGTGGTCATCGCCGGCGCGGGCGCGATCGGCGTCGAGTTCGCCTACGTGCTGGCCAACTACGGCGTCGACGTCACGATCGTCGAGTTCCTGGACCGGCTGCTGCCGCTCGAGGACGCGGACGTGTCCAAGGAGCTCGGCAAGCGCTACAAGAAGCTCGGCGTCACGGTCCGGACCTCGACCAAGGTCGAGTCGATCGTCGACGACGGGTCCGGCGTCACGGTCACCGTGTCCTCGGACAAGGGTAGCGAGGAGCTGCGCGCGGACAAGGTCGTGCAGGCCATCGGCTTCGCCCCCCGGGTCGACGGGTTCGGGCTGGACAAGCTCGGCGTCGAGCTGACCGAGCGCGGCGCGATCGCGATCGACGACCACATGCGCACCAACGTCGAGCACGTCTACGCGATCGGCGACGTCACCGCGAAGCTGATGCTCGCCCACGTCGCCGAGGCGCAGGGGGTGGTGGCCGCGGAGACCCTGGCCGACGCCGAGACCCAGGAGCTCGAGTACGTCATGATGCCGCGCGCGACGTTCTGCCAGCCGCAGGTCGCGAGCTTCGGCTACACCCAGGCCCAGGCCGAGGAGCTGGCGCAGGAGAAGGGGTGGAAGGTCAAGGCCGTGTCCTTCCCGTTCACCGCGAACGGCAAGGCGCAGGGCATGGGCGAGCCGAACGGGTTCGTGAAGCTGATCGCCGACGAGACCTACGGCGAGCTGCTCGGCGGCCACATCATCGGCGCCGAGGCCACCGAGCTCCTGCCGGAGCTGACCCTGGCCCAGAAGTGGGACCTCACGGTCTACGAGATGGCCCGCAACGTGCACGCGCACCCGACCCTGTCCGAGGGCCTGCAGGAGGCCATCCACGGCCTCGCCGGGCACATGATCAACCTCTGACGCCTGCCCGCCCCGGCGGGTGCTCTCCACGGAACCGCTCACGAACTCTCGGAGTTCGTGAGCGGTTTTCTGTGTCGA
>NZ_JADQDD010000305.1 GCF_019263595.1 Pseudonocardia sp. KRD291
GAGTCGACGTAGGCGTGCGCGGCGGCGACGTCGTCGAACTCGAAGATCCGGTCGACCATCGGCGTGAACGCGCCCGAGGCGAGACCGGCACGGACGAAGTGCTCGGCCCGGCGCAGCGCGGTGGGGTCACCGGTGATCTCGAAGACGCGGTAGCGGCGCAGCCACACCGGCGCGTAGCCACCGCCGGGCAGCGGGGTCGGCTGCCCGGACAGCCCGCCGTGCACGATCACGCTCGCGCCCGGTGCGCAGGCGTCCACCAGCTGCGCGACCTGCGGGCCTCCGTCCGCGTCGAGCACCAGGTCGGCGCCGTGCCCGTCGGTCGCGGCGAGCAGGTCCGCGGTCAGCCCCTCCCCCGTCACGACGACGTGTGCGGCGCCGGCCGCACGCAGCGCGTCGGCGTGCTCGAGGCCGGCGGCGGTGGCGACCGGCACCGCCCCGAGGTGGCGCAGCACCTGCAGCGCGGCGACACCGACGCTGTTCGCCGCCGACGTCACCACCACCCGGTCCCCGGCGCGGACCCGGACGATCTCGGCGACCATCCCGTAGACGGTCACGTAGGGCATCCAGACCGCGGCGCTGCTCACCGCGTCCAGCCCGTCGGGGCGTCCGACCAGCGCGGCCGCCGGCACGACCGCCTCGGCGGCGTAGACCGGGTAGTCGTTCTGGGAGAACGCCGGCACGACGCTGACCTCGTCGCCGACGGCCCAGCGCGGCACGTCCGGCCCGACCTCCAGGACCACCCCGGCGGCCTCGGTGCCCAGGCCGGCGGGCAGGCGGGGGGTCTCCAGGTAGGTACCCCGGCGGAAGTTCACCTCGGAGCGGTTGAGCCCGATCGCGTCCACCCGGATCCGCACCTCGCCCGGGCCCGGCGCGCGCACCGGGACGTCCTCGACACGCAGCACCTCGGGCCCGCCGAGCTCGTGGAAACGGATCGTCGACACCATGTCGCCCAACCTACGGCTCCCGATCACCCGTCCCCGCCCGTGTCCGGCCCCGGATCCGGCCGGGCCGGGGCCTATCGTCGCCCCGGGCGACGACCGACGGGGAGCCGATGAGCGAGGAGACCGACCGCAGCGGCCTGGACCGGCTGATGCTGTTCAGCGACGGCGTGTTCGCCATCGCGATCACGCTGCTGGTCCTGCCGCTGACCGACGCGGAGATCCCGGAGGACGGGGTCGGCGCGGCCCTGGTCGAGCTGTGGCCGCAGATCTTCACGTTCGCGCTCAGCTTCGCCGTGATCGGCCGCTACTGGATGGTCCACCACCAGATGTTCGGGCGGATCGTGCGCACGGACACGAGGCTGCTGACGCTGAACCTGTTCTACCTGTTCGGCATCGCGTTCCTGCCGTTCCCGACGTCGGTGCTGGGCGAGCACGGCGACGAGGCCGCGGTCGTGGTGCTCTACGCGGGGAACCTGATCGTCGTCGGGCTGGCCTCGGTCCTGCTCTGGTCCTACGCCTCGTACGGGCAGCGGCTGACCTCCCCCGACGTGACGCCGAGGGCCGCGCGGGCGTCGCTGGCCGGCGGCATCGCGCCGACCCTGGGCCTGGTCCCCTCGATCCCGCTCGCGTTCCTCGAGCCGGGCTGGGCGAAGTACTCCTGGCTCCTGATCATCCCGTTCTCGGTCGTCGGCGACCGCCTGTTCCCGCAGACGGACGCCTGACCTCAGAGCGCGTTGCTGATCTCGACCAAGTTCGCGTCCGGGTCCCGGACGTAGACGCTGAGCAGCGGGCCGCGGGCGCCGGTGCGCTCGACCGGGCCCTGCTCGACCGGGACGCCGTGCCCGGACAGCTCGCGCTGTACCTGCTCCAACGGGTCCGTGGTGATGAGGCAGACGTCGGCGCTGCCCGGCGTCGGGCGGTGTGCCCTGGGCTCGAACTCGTGACCGGCCCGGTGCAGGTTGATCTTGCTGGTGCCGAACGCGAGCGCGCGCCTGCCCTCGCCGAACGTCACCTCCTCCATGCCGAGCACGTCGCGGTAGAACGCGACGGTCCGGTCCACGTCGGTGACGGTGAGCACGAGGTGGTCGAGGCGGTCGATGTGCACGCGGGCCTCCACGCGGTCGGGGTGATCGGATCCGCCGCCGATCCTGACACCCCGCGCCTGCTGTCGCCGCCCAGGTTTGCGACCCCGTGGCCGGGGAACGCGGACAGCGAGCCCGAACCCGACGCGAGGAGGACACCGTGCCCGCCGAGACGCGCAACGGCCCCGAACTGCACCCGATGACCGAGAAGCTGGCGACCGGGAAGAACTTCGCCTCCGTCGCGACGCTGCTGCCCGGCGGCCGCATCCAGAACCAGACGATCTGGGTGCACGTGATCGACGGGAAGATCGTGCTCAACACCGAGACCCACCGGGCCAAGTACGTCGCGAGCACGAAGGACCCGCGGATCACGGTACTGATCCGCGACGAGGACGACCCCTACCGCTACGCCGAGGTGCGCGGGACGGTCAGCGACTACACGACCGGCGACACCGCCCGCCGGCAGGTCGACGAGCTGGCACAGAAGTACACGGGCAAGGACTACCCGCCGGAGAACATCAAGTCCGAGCGCGTGATCATGTGGATCACCCCGGAGCGCCAGACCGTGATCGACCAGAGCAACGGCGTCGCGGACTAGCGCCGCAGGACGGATAGCACGGCCCGGCACCGGCCCGCCGACCCCGGGTCGGCGGCGTCGAACGTGTGTTCTAGCCTCACCCTTGTTGCGCGACATCGGTCGACGAGCGAGATGAGGGAGCACGTGGACGACGCCCAGCCTGGCACCCCCACCACCGAGCCCACCGGGAGCGGCGACACCGCCCCGGCGGCGAGCCCGACCCCGGCGGCGGGGCCCGGTACCGGGACGGAGGCCGGTCCCTCCGCGGAGGGCCCCTCGTCGGAAGGCACCGGGGCCGACGACGCGGAGGCGCCGGTGGACAAGCCCAAGCGCGGACGTCCCAAGGGGTCGTCCTCGGCCAGGACCACGCGCGTGGTGACGCTGACCCTGACCGTCAGCGGGTCGGCCGACGGCGAGTGGCAGGCCGAGCTCAAGAACGGCAGCAGCTGGGTCGCGCGCGGGCTTCCGGTGACCGCGGCCGCGGTGTCGCAGGCCGCCGCGGCCCTGCACGCGGACCTGGCCGGCCCGATCGACGAGGTGATCGAGACCGCCCGGTCCGCGAAGGCGGCGCGGGTCGCCGAGCTCGAGGCGGAGCTGGAGCAGGCCAGGAAGGCCCTCGCCGAGATGGAGTAGCCGGTTCAGGCGAGCAGGGGCTCCAGCCGGCGCGCGTGCTCGCGCAGCTGCTCGACGAGCTCGGGATCCGGGTCGGCGATCCGGTGTGCCGGCCCGGAGAGCGCGAGGCCCGCGACCAGCCGCCCGTCGGCCGGGGCCCGCACGGCGACGGCCAGGCAGCCCCGGTCGACGCGCAGCTCGCCGCACTGGCGCGCCAGGCCGTCCCGGGTCACCTCGGCGAGGCGCGCGGTGAGCTCGTCCGGCGCCGTGACGGTGTGCGGGGTGAACGTGCGCAGCTCCCGGACCAGTGCCCGCCAGTCCGGCTGCTCGGACAGCAGCAGCCGGCCGAGCGCGGAGGCCTGCGGGTAGCGGGCCAGCAGGTCGGCGTCGCCGGGCGGGTGGTCCGGGTCGGGATCGACGATCCGGAGCCGGTCGTTGTCGAACGAGGCCAGGTGCACACCCCAGCGGACCATCCCGCGCAGGTGCTCGAGCACCCCGCGGGCCGCGGTCGGCAGCGTGGTCACCGCCGGCAGTGCCAGGCGCGCGGCCCGGCGCCCGAGCGCGAACCCGCGCAGGTCCGGCAGCCGCACCAGGTACTCCTCGCCGACGAGCAGGTTGAGCAGCCGGTAGGTCGTCGCCGGGGGAAGACCCAGCGCGGTGGAGATCTCCTTGGCCGTGACCCCCGGCCCGGCCGCGACCACCTCCTCCAGCACGGCCAGCGCGCTGCGCACCGCCCGCGGCTGGCGGCCGGAGAACGGCGGCGGACCGCCCTGCCGACCAGGCGGGGGGCGATCCGGCGGGGGGCCGCTCACGCGGCCCGGCCGTGGACGTCGTCGGCCACGGTCTCGTCGTAGACGCCGATCGCGTCCAGGGTGTCGCGGCGCCGCAGCCGCAGCCACCCGTACCAGCCGAGCGAGGCCAGCGCCGTCGCCCCGAGCACGGTCGCCGCGCGCGGCGTCCCGGACACGAACGCGACCAGGACCGCGATGAGCGCGGGCGCGATCACCGCGGTCGTCGCGACGGCGGGCCAGGTCAGCTCGCCGATCCGGCGCAGGAACACCGGCGCGGCCACGCACACGAGCAGGTAGGCCACCAGGAACCCGCTCGTGGCCAGCGTCAGCAGCGCGACCAGCACCGACCAGGCCGGCACCCCGAGCGCGACCGGCACCGCGAACACGCCCACCGCGACCGGCACCGACACCGACACCGCGACGTGCGGGGTCCGGAACCGCGCGTGCGTGCGGCCCAGCGCCTGCGGGGCGACCCCGTCGCGGGCCAGCGAGAACAGCACCCGGGCCAGCG
The DNA here is from genome assembly GCF_019263595.1 of Pseudonocardia sp. KRD291. Taxonomy (GTDB): domain Bacteria; phylum Actinomycetota; class Actinomycetes; order Mycobacteriales; family Pseudonocardiaceae; genus Pseudonocardia. The sequence goes on from NZ_JADQDD010000305.1 coordinate 4,515, forward strand.
CGTTCGCGGTCGCCGCGGCGCACGCGAAGAACGACATGCTCAGGCCCAGGTCGAGCACGGTCGGGATCCAGGACCAGCCGCGTGCGCCGGCCAGTACCAGCACCGGCTCGGACTGCCCGGCCAGCCCGCCCGGCGTCGCCGCGAACCCGACGACCTGGGTGTGGGCGGCGAACAGGTACAGCACCCCGGCGACCGCCGCGGTGGCGCCGACCGCGCGCGGCACCGTCCGGAACGGGCGCCGGGCCTCGGCACCCAGCGACGTCGCGATCTCGAACCCGATGAATGCGGCCACCGCGGGCAGCACCCCGGCGGCGATCCCGGCCGGGCCCGGTACCGGCGCGGCGGTCGTCTCACCGGTGCCCGGCAGCGACCCTCCGGCCAGCAGCAGCGCGAACACCACGACCAGCACGGTGATCGCCACCGTCTCCACCAGCAGCACCACCCGCGCCGCGACCCGCACGCCGCGCAGCGCCAGCCCGGCGACCACGATCCCGATCAGCAGCGCCGCGGCGACCGTCACCCACCGCCCGCCGCCCAGCAGCACCGTCAGGTAGGTCGCGGCCCCGGCGACCGCCGCCGCGCAGAGCAGCCCGTAGCCGAGCAGCGAGGCCATCCCGCAGGCGAACGCCGCTCCCGGCCCGAGCCCCTGCGCGGTGAGGCTGTAGAGCCCGCCCGGTGCGGCCATCCGCCGGGTGAACCGCCCGATGCAGGCCGCGACCAGCAGCGCGAGAACGGTCGCGACGGCGAACGACCAGATCGTCGCCCCGCCCGCGGACGCGGCGACGATCACCGGGGTGGCCGCCATCGCCGCCGACGGAGCGGCGCCGGAGACCGACTGGGCGAACACGTCGAGCACGCCGAGGCGCCGGCGCTCCAGGCCGTGCACCGGGGAACGATCGCGCAGCGACGGGGGATGGCGCATCGACGTCCTCTCTGCGGGGTGACCACCGTAGGAGCGTCACGTTAGACGCCCGTCCCGGTCCCGTGACCAGCGGCGACGCGGCGAATGAGAATTGCGGTGGCGAGATTCCCGCCCCACGGGAACGCGACCGGACGTGATTCGCACCACCGGAGAGCGGGCTTTGACCGGCCCCGGCCGCGGCGCGACGGTCGTCCACGCCCGTACCTCGCCCCCGTCCCGGGAGAAGCCTCGTGAGCGCACCCCCTCCGGTACCCACCGACTCCCGGCGCACGCTATCCGGGTCGCTCGGCGTCGGGTCCATCGTGTTCATGGTGGTCGCGGCGGCTGCGCCGCTGACCGTCATCGCCGGCACCGTCCCGCTGGGCATCGCGGCCGGCAACGGAGCAGCGTTCCCGACGACGTTCGCGCTGTGCTGCGTGATCCTGGTGCTGTTCGCGGTCGGGTTCTGCGCGATGAGCAGGCACGTCCCGGAGGCCGGGGCCTTCTACTCCTACGTCGCCCGCGGGCTCGGCCGCGCGCCCGGCCTGGGCTCGGCGTTCCTGGCACTGGTCACCTACACCGCGGTGCAGCTGGCCGTCTACGGCTACGTCGGTGCGGTGATCGACGGGCTGGTGCAGCACTGGGGTGGCCCGGAGCTGCCGTGGTACCTGTGGTCGGTGGTGATCCTGGCGATCGTCGCGACGCTGGGTTACCGGCGCATCGAGCTCTCCGGGCGGGTGCTGGGCGTGCTGCTGGTCGCCGAGGTGGCGATCGTGCTGGTGTTCGACGCCGTCGTCCTCGGCAGCGGCGGCGGGTCCGCGGAAGGGCTGTCCAACGCGTTCCTGGTGCCGACGCAGTTCGTCTCCGGCTCGCTGGGCATCGCGATCATGTTCGCGATCGCGTCGTTCATCGGGTTCGAGGCGACCGCGGTGTTCCGCGACGAGGCCCGCGACCCGCAGCGCACGATCCCCCGCGCCACCTACACCGCGCTCGTCCTGATCGGGGTGTTCTACACGCTCTCCGGATGGGCCGTGGTCTCCGCGTGGGGCGACACCGAGGCGGTCGCGCAGGCCGGCGCCGACCCCGGGAACATGATCGTCACGACGATCACGAACACGCTCGGCCCGGTCGGCGGCGACATCGCCCAGGTGCTGCTGATGACGAGCCTGTTCGCCGCGATCCTGTCCTTCCACAACGTCCTGGCCCGCTACTTCTTCGCGCTCGGCAACTCCGGTGCGCTGCCCGCGCGGTGCGGGCGCAGCCACCCGCGGCACGCCTCGCCGCACGTCGCGTCGCTGACGCAGTCGGTCACGGCGCTGGTGTTCGTGGCCGTGTTCGCGCTCGCCGGTCTGGACCCGGTCACCCAGGTGTTCGCCTGGATGGCCGGCACCGCCACCCTCGGGGTGCTCGCGCTGATGGCGCTGACCTGCGCCGCGGTGCTCGTGTTCTTCCGGGGGCAGCGCAGGCGGGACGGGAGGCGGGACCGTGGTCCGAACGTGGACACCCGGGCCTGGCACACGGTCGTCGCACCCGCCCTCGGGCTGGTGGGCCTGCTCGTCTGCCTGTACCTGACCGTCTCGAACTTCCCGACGTTGATCGGCGGCTCGCCCGCACTGGCGACCGGGATCGGCGCGGTC
>NZ_JADQDD010000306.1 GCF_019263595.1 Pseudonocardia sp. KRD291
CGCAGGTCGCGCAGCAGCGAGAGCGCGGCCACCGGGTCGTCGCGCACGTCCACGGTGAGCACCGGCACCGATCCCGGCCGCGCGGCGTAGGCGGCGAGCGCGGGCAGCTCGTCGCGGCACGGCGCGCACCAGGACGCCCAGACGTTGAGCAGCGCGGGGCGCCCGGCCAGCGCGGCCCCGACGTCGACGGCCCCGTCGGCGCCCAGGCACGGCACCGTGACCCCGGCGAGCGGGCCGGTCGCCGCCGTGCCGGGAGCGGCGGACGGGCACGGGTCGAGGCCGGCCCCGGCCCGGGCCGAGGCCAGTGCCACCGGGTCCGCCGCAGCCGGGTCACCGTTCGGCTCGGCGGCGGTCGAGGTGCCGGGGCCGCCGGAGGGTCCGGACGGCGCGTCCGGCCACAGCGCCACCACGGCCAGTGCGACGAGCACGACGACCGCCGCCGTCGCGATGATCTCCGAGCGGGATGCCCCGCCGGTCCGCGACCGGGTGCGGGGCCGGCTCACCGACCGTCCCCGGGGGCGGCGGGTCCGTCGCCGAGCCCGACCAGCTCGAGCAGGTGCGGCCGCTCGGCGCCCTTGACCAGCGCGGCGGCCTGCTCCGGCTCGGTCGGCCCGAGCCCGAACGACGGGCAGTCGACGGCCAGCGAGCACGCCCCGCAGGCCGGCTTCTTCGCGTGGCAGACGCGCCGGCCGTGGAAGATCACGTGGTGCGAGACGATCGTCCAGTCACGCCGCGGGACGAGCTCGCCGATCGCGTGCTCGACCTTGACCGGGTCCTCCTCCTCGGTCCACCCCCAGCGCCGGACGAGCCGGCCGAAGTGGGTGTCCACGGTGATCCCGGGGACGTCGAAGGCGTTGCCGAGGATCACGTTCGCCGTCTTGCGCCCGATCCCGGGCAGCTTCACCAGGTCGTCCAGCGTGGCGGGCAGCTCGCCGCCGTGGTTCTCCACCACGGCCGCCCCGAGCCCGATCAGCGAGGAGGTCTTGTTCCGGTAGAAGCCGGTCGAGCGGATCCGCTCCTCCAGCTCGGTGCGGTCCGCCCCGGCGTAGTCCGCGGCGCTCGGGTAGGCGGCGAACAGGCCGGGCGTGACCTGGTTGACCCGCTCGTCGGTGCACTGCGCGGACAGGATGGTGGCGACGGCCAGGTCCAGCGGTGTGCCGAAGTCCAGCTCGCAGTGGGCGTCGGGGTAGGCCACGGCCAGGCCGCGCAGGATCCGCCCGACGCGGCGGGCTCGACCGATCGGGCTCTCGCCGGCCTCGACACGCGCGGCGAGTCCGGCGGCGGCCCGGCGGGTGGGACGCCGGACGGAGGTGCTCACGGACCCGAGACTACGGGGAGCCACCGACAACCATCGCCGAGGAGTCCGACCCGCGGTAACGACGCGGGTGGTTGCTCCGATGAGGGTCACGAGTGCATATCAGGATCGTCGGCACGGGCACCCCGGGCGACGGAGCGGCTCCGGTGTGCGAGAGGATCACGTCTGCCATGACTGCCTGGTTGTCCGTCCTCGTGCCGCTGCTCGTGATGTTCTTCGCGCTGGGTATGGAGCGCGTCGAATCCCGGCTGCGGGAGTCCACCGTGCGTCAGGACGAGCTCGACGAGATGCTCGAGCAGCCCCGCCCGGACGAGCTCCGCGCCCTGTTCCGCCAGGGCACCGGCCGCGCGCTGGAGCTGTTCCGGCTCCGCAACCGGGGCCGTCGCCGGGGTGCCCGTCGCAGCCGGATCCCGTCCGCCTGACACCATCGTCGCCGGGCCGCGGGCGTCCTGCGGCGGTCCGAACGAGTGATGGAACCCGGTTGGGCGCGCCCGAACGGGTTCCTGCTGCGCATGTGCAGGGCGTCGGGCCCTACACTGGCGCGCCGACGACCCGCCGCGCCTGTGCGGTAGGTGAACGAGGAGCTGTGCAGTGGACGACGTTCTGATCCGGGCCGGGATCTTCCAGGGCGTGGAGCCCCAGGCCGCCGAGGCATTGGCGGAGGCGCTGGAGCCCGCCGAGTTCTCGCGCGGGCAGGTGATCTTCAGCGAGGGCGAACCCGGTGACCGTCTGTACATCGTCTCCGGCGGCAAGGTGAAGCTCGGCCGCAAGTCCCCGGACGGCCGGGAGAACCTGCTGATGGTGGCCGGTCCGTCGGACATGTTCGGCGAGCTCTCGATCTTCGACCCGGGCCCGCGGACCTCCACCGCGACCGCGGTCACCGAGGTGCGCACCCACACCATGGACCGCGCCGCGCTGCGGGAGTGGATCGGCAAGCGCCCGGAGATCGCCGAGCAGCTGCTGCGCGTGCTGGCCCGCCGCCTGCGCCGCACCAACAACATGCTCGCCGACCTGATCTTCACCGACGTCCCCGGTCGGGTCGCGAAGTCGCTGCTGCAGCTCGCGCGCCAGTTCGGCTCCCAGGAGTCCGGCCTGCTGCGGGTCACCCACGACCTCACCCAGGAGGAGATCGCCCAGCTCGTCGGCGCCTCCCGGGAGACCGTGAACAAGGCGCTCGCCGACTTCGCGCACCGCGGCTGGCTGCGGCTCGAGGGCAAGAGCGTGCTCATCCTGGAGCCGGAGCGCCTGGCCCGCCGGGCCCGCTGACGAGGGCGCCGGACCCCGTCGACGGGGCCCGGCGTTATCGACTGGTACGCCCGTACCAGTTCGTGTGATGCTGGGGGAATGGCTGCATCACTGGGCGACTACCGCGCTGCGCTGAGCTCCCCGGGTGCCGCCGCGCCGGTGCTCGCATCGGTGCTGGGCCGGCTGCCGATCTCGATGCTCAGCCTGTCCGCCCTGCTCTACGTGCAGGGGGTGTCGGGCTCCTACGCCTTCGCCGGAGCGGTCTCGGCGGGAACGCTCGTCGGGATCGGCGTCGGCATGATCGTCCAGGGGCGGCTGCTGGACCGGGTCGGCCCGACGCGCCCGTTGTTGCTGTTCAGCGCCGCCTACCTGGTCATGGTGGCCGCGCTGTTCGCCGGGATCGAGCTCGGCGCCGGCCTCGCCGTGCTCGTCCCGATCGCGCTGGTCACGGGCCTGGTCACGCCGGCGATCGAGGGGTCGTCGCGGGCGCTCTGGACGGACCTGGTGCCGGCCGGGCCACGCCGCGAGGCCGCCTACGCCTACGAGTCGATCAGTCTCGAGGTGTTCTTCATCCTGGGCCCCGCGCTGGCCGCGGTGCTGGTCACGACGACACCCTGGCCGGGTACCGCGATGGCGGTGGCCGTGACGGCCGAGGTCACCGGCACCGTCTGGTTCGCCCTGACCCGCGCCACGCGCACGCGCACCGCGCGTATCCGTGCCGCCCGCACCGGTACCGACCGGACGGCCGACTCCGCGGCTCCGGGCCGGACGCGGCTCTCCGGCGTGTTCGGGGTGATGGCCCGGCCCGGGATGCGGACGGTCGCGCTCGCCTCGCTCGGGTTCGGCCTGACCGTGGGCTCGGTCGAGGTCGGCGTGCTGGCCGCGACGTCGGCGGCCGGCGCACCGGCGATGGGCGGCGTGCTGCTCTCGGCGTGGTCGGTCGTCTCGGTCCTGGCCGGGGTGCTCTACGGCATGCGCCCGTGGCCGCGTGAGCTGCACCTGCGGTTCCCGGTGCTGCTCGCCGGGTTCTCCGTGCTGGTCGTCGTGCTGGCGCTGGTCGCGCCGAGCGGGTCGGTCCTGCTGCTGGCGCTGGTGATGTTCGTGGCCGGCGCGCTGATCACCCCGCAGACCACCGCGCACTCGCTGGGCGTCGAGCTGGCCGCCCCCGGTGAGTCGGCGACCGAGGCGTTCAACTGGGTGGTGACGGCCGTGGTGTTCGGGGTGTCGGTCGGGCAGTCGCTGGCCGGGCTCGCCGTCGACGTGTTCGGCCCGGTCGGGTTCGTGACCGGCGGGGTGCTCGGCCTGGTCGTCGCCGGCCTGCTGTGGGCCCTGCGCGGCACCCTGGCCGCCGACGCACGGGTCCCGGCCGGGACCGCCGCATGATCGGCATCTCCTAGCCCCGCAGGTACTCCAGCTGGGCCGTGACCGACCACTCCGCGGCGTCCCACAGTTTCTCGTCGACGTCGGCGTAGACCACCTCGACGACCCGGCGCGCCGTCGCGTCCGGACCCAGTGTCTGCAGGGCGGCGCGTACCTGGCCCAGGCGCTGCTCGCGGTGCGCAAGGTACGCGGCGGCGATCTCCGCGGTGTCCGGCAGGTCCGGGCCGTGCCCGGGAAGCACCGGCACCCCGGAGGGCAGCTCGGCGAGTCGCCGCAGGGACTCCAGGTACGGGCCCAGCCCGCCGTCCGGCTGCGCGATCACGGTGGTGCCGCGGCCCAGGATGGTGTCCCCGGAGAGCAGTGCGGGGGCGTTGCCGCCGATCAGGAACGACGTCGAGTCCGCGGTGTGCCCGGGCGTGGCCATCACGTACAGCGGGAGGCCGGCCGCGGAGATCGTCTCCCCGTCGGTGAGCGGCGGGGCGTCCGAACACAGCTCGGGGGTCCGCGCGCGGACCGGGGCGCCGACCATCTCGGCGAAGCGGGGGGCGCCGCCGGAGTGGTCGTGGTGGTGGTGGGTGAGCAGGATCAGCGACACCGGCGGTCCGTCCGCGAGATGCTCGAGGTGCTCGCCGTCGTCCTCGCCGGGGTCCACGACGATCCGGTCGGTCGCACCGGGGCCGGCCAGGACCCACGTGTTGGTGCCCTCCAGCGTCATGTGGCCGGGGTTGTTCTGGAGCAGCACCGCGGCCAGCGGATGGGCCTGGCGCAGGACGCCGTAGGCGGGGTGGGTCGTGCTCATGTCGCCTCCGCGGGAGAAAGTACGTCGGCGGTCATTCCGGTCCCTCCGGGGTGAGGTGGTCGGCGGCGTACTCCCAGTCCGGGTCGTCCGGGAGGACGACGGTCACCGACCGTCCCTCCCGGCGCACCCGCGGGATCACCGGTGTGATCGCCCGGTGCTCGGCCGCGGCGAACACGGCGTCCGCGGTGTCGTGCTCGGCGATCTCCTGCAGCGTGCGCAGGGTGGGCGCCATCAGCTCGATCTCGCGCTCCTCGTAGCAGGCCAGCGCGTGCGCCGGGGACCACCAGCGGGCCTCGAGGGCCTCGGTGGTGCCGTCGTCGGCGCGCTGGCCGTCCGGGACCCGGGCGACCAGGAACGCGGTGTCGTAGCGCCGCGGGTTGGACGGCGGGGTGATCCAGCGGGCCCATCCGCGCAGCAGGTCGGCGCGCAGCACCAGGTCGTGGGCGGCGAGCAGCTCGCCGAACGTGCTCCGCCGCCCCACCAGGTCGGCGCGCAGCGCGCGGGCGTCCGGCAACGCGGCCGGGTCGCCGCCGTCGGGTCCGGCCAGCAGCACTCCGCACTCCTCGAACGTCTCCCGGACCGCGGCGCAGACCAGCGACCCGCCCAGCTCCGGGGTGGTCTGCAGGCACCGTCCCCACCAGGCCGGGTCGGGCCCGCGCCACCGTGCCGGGTCGATCGTGTCCGAGGACGAGACGCCGCCGCCGGGGAACACCGTCATGCCGCCGGCGAACGCCATCCCGGTCACCCTGCGCTGCAGGAACACCTGCAACGGGGTGCGTCCGGCCGGCGGGTCCGGGTCGTCGCGCACCAGCAGGACGGTCGCCGCCGGGCGCGGGACGACCGGTGTGTCGGGGGCATCGGCCCGGGGCGTGCTCATGCCCGGACCCTAGGTCATCGTCCCGGCCCGGCAGCAGCGGAGAATCGCCACATGAGCGAGGGACGACGACGCATCGGCCTGGTCGGTGCCGGGCCGTGGGCCCGCGCGGTACACGCGCCGGCGATCGCGGCGCACCCGCGCTGGGAGCTCGCCGGGGCCTGGACCCGCCGTCCGGAGGCCGCCCGCGAGATCGTCGACGGGTTCGGCGGGCGCGCGTTCACCCGGCTCGAGGACCTGGTGGACGCGTGCGACGCCGTCGCGTTCGCCGTGCCGCCCGCCGTGCAGGGCGAGCTTGCCCCCCGGGTGGCCGCGGCCGGACGGCACGTCGTCCTGGAGAAGCCGCTGGCCCAGGACCTGGCCGGGGCCCGTGCGGTCGCCGACGCGGTGTCCGCGGCCGGGGTCTGCTCGGCGACGATGCTGACGCTGCGCTTCGACCCGGGCGTCCGGGCGTGGCTGGACGCGATCCCGGACGGCCCCGCCGGGCCGGACACCACGGGCTCCGCGCGCTGGCTCTCCGGCGGGCTGCTCGGCGGCCCGTACTCCCGCTCGGCGTGGCGCGCCGAGCACGGTGCGCTGCTCGACATCGGCCCGCACGTGATCGACCTGCTCGACGCCGCACTCGGCCCCGTCGTCGGGGTGGATACCGCGCACCGGGCGGAGCCGGACCTGTGGCGGTTCGGCCTGGCACACGCCGGCGGCGCGCACAGCTCGGTGACGCTGTCGCTGCGGCTGCCGGTGGACCCCACCGAGTTCGAGGCGACGGTGTTCGGCGCGGCCGGGCGGCACCGTCTCGACCGGCGCCCGACGGACGCCGCGGCCTGCTACGGGTGCCTGCTCGACGACCTGGCGTCGGCGGTCGCGCAGGGCCGGACCGACCTGTCGGTCGGCGTGGCGCGGGCGCTGCACCTGCAGGAGGTCATCGAGCAGGTGCTCCGGGCGGCAGGCTGAGCCATCCCGCCCGCCGGCCCGGGTGGGTCAGCCGGCGTCGGGGTGGGCCGAGCCGTTCTGCGGGCCGTGCTCGGAGGCCCCGTTCTCCCGCGCGGCCAGCTCCTCCTGCAGTCGTCGCAGCAGGTCCTGCTCGTTCGGGGTCAAGCGTCCGCCGAGGTCCGGGCCGGACGCGGGCCGCCCGGCGCCCCCACGTGAGGGCCGGGGTCCCGGACGGTGACCGTTGCCGGACGGGTCCCGCGGCGCGCGGCCCGGCAGGTGCTGGGCCGGGGGGTTCTGGGCCGGCGAGTCTCGGGCCGGCGGGTCTTGGGCTGCCGGGTGCTGGGCCCGGGCGTCGGTGTCCCGGTCGCCGGTGGGCATCGCGGCGGCGAGACCTCCGCCGGTGGGCTGGAGACCGTCCTC
>NZ_JADQDD010000307.1 GCF_019263595.1 Pseudonocardia sp. KRD291
CGTCCGGGGAGCCGGGGAAGATCGGGTCGTCCGGGTCGGCGAGCAGCGGGCGCAGGCGCGCGCGCACCTCGTCGAGCGGCATCCGGTCGTCCGGCTCCTTGACCATCAGCCCGGCGATCACGTCCGCGACCGGGCCCGGCTCGGACGGCCGGGGGACCTCGCCGTCGACCACCTCGGTGATCGTCTGGACCGGGTCGCCGTTCACGTCGTAGGGCGGGCGGCCCTCGATCGCGGCGAACAACGTCGCACCCAGGCCCCACAGGTCCGCCGCGGGCGTCACCGGCTGCCCGGCCGCGACCTCGGGCGCGATGTAGGCGGGGGAGCCCAGGACGAGCCCGGCCGAGGTCATCGGGGCGTCCGACTCGTTGCGCGCGATGCCGAAGTCGGTGAGCTTGATCCGGCCGTCGTCGGAGATCAGGACGTTGCCGGGCTTGACGTCGCGGTGCGTGATGCCGGCCCGGTGCGCCGCCCGCAGCGCCGCCGCCGTGCCGAACCCGACGACCGCCGCCTGGGCCCGGTTCAGCCGTCCCAGCTCGCCGATCGCGGAGGCCAGATCGCGCGACGGGACGAGCTCCATCACCACCAGCGGCTCGCCACCGGAGTCCAACACGTCGAAGACGGTGACGACGTTGGGATGGCTGAGCCCGGCCAGCGCGCGGGCCTCGCGCATCATGCGTTCCCGGAGCTCGACCTCCTCGCCGGAGGGCATCCCGTCCGGGATCTTCAGCTCCTTGATCGCGACCCGGCGCTGCAGCACGTCGTCGAAGCCGGACCACACGGTGCCCATGGCGCCGCTGCCGAGCGGCCCGTCGACGCGATAACGCCCGGCGATCTGACGCTGGACCTCACCCCCGGGAACCGACACGGCCTCAGTGTCCCATCGCGGGCCCGCCGTCCCCGCACGGACCGTCCCGGGTCCGGGTTACTACCTGACGTGCGCAAACGTGACTCACCGTGAACGTCGACAGTGTCACCCCGCGACGACGAACGGCGCGGACGGCCGCTCGTCGCGGTCCGGGACGACCGTTCACCACGGCGGGTGTCTCCGTCCGCAGCATCCCGCCGACCCCTCGCCGCGCATATCGCGAGTACGCCGATTTCGGGTGGAACACCGCCGGACGGGTGAGCACCATGGTCTGTGACGGACGCGCCGGCTCGGCGCGTCCCGACTGTGTTCCGGGAGGCCATGGTGACTGCGCTGCAGGCTCGCTCCGATGTTCCGGCCGTGTCCGACGTAGCCGTCGACGACCTCGGCGCCGGCACCGGTCCGGCGTGGCTCGAGTCCTGGATGCGTGCGCACTCCGGCGAGGTCGTCGGCTGGCGGCGCGCCATCCACGCCCAGCCCGAGCTGGCCCGACGCGAGCACCTGACGACGGCCCGCATCTCGGAGACCCTGATGAAGGCGGGCCTGGAGCCGCGGACCCTTCCCGGGGGCACCGGCCTGGTCTGCGACATCGGCCACGGCGAGCCGCTGGTGGCCCTGCGCGCGGACATCGACGCGCTGCCGCTGGAGGAGCAGACCGGTCTCGGGTTCTCCTCCACGGTGCCGGGCGCCATGCACGCCTGCGGGCACGACGCGCACACCGCGATGCTGCTCGGCGCGGGCCTCGCGCTCGCCTCGGCGCCGTCGCTGCCGGGCCGGGTGCGGCTGCTGTTCCAGCCGGCCGAGGAGGTCCAGCCCGGCGGCGCGCTCGACATGGTCGAGGACGGCGTGATGAAGGACGTGCAGCGGGTGTTCGCGCTGCACTGCGACCCGCGCCTGGAGGTCGGCAGGCTCGGCACCCGGGTCGGCCCGATCACCTCGGCGTGCGACCTGCTGGAGATCCGGCTCACCTCGCCGGGCGGGCACACCTCGCGCCCGCACCTGACCGCGGACCTGGTGGAGGCCCTCGGCCTGCTGATCACCCAGGTCCCGCTGCTGCTGACCCGGCACGTCGACCCGCGCTCCGGCACGGTCATGACCTGGGGCGCGGTGCACGCCGGCGAGGCGGCCAACGCGATCCCGCAGAGCGGCCTGGTCCGCGGCACGCTGCGCACCGCCGACCACGCCACGTGGCTCGGCCTGGAGGAGACGCTCCGCTCGCTGGTGGCCTCGGTCCTGGCCCCGACCGGCGTCGGCTACGTGCTCGACCACATCCGCGGTGTCCCGCCGGTGGTCAACGACGCCGACTCCAGCGCCATGCTGCGCGACTCCGCGGTCCTGATCGGTGGCGAGGACGCGGCGGCCGGCACCGAGCAGTCCAGCGGCGGCGAGGACTTCGCCTGGTACCTGGAGCATGCTCCGGGCGCCATGGCGCGCCTCGGTGTCTGGCCGGGCGACGGCCCGATGCGCGACATCCACCAGCCGACGTTCGACCTGGACGAGCGGGCGATCCCGTTCGGGGTCCGGACGCTGGTGCAGACCGCGCTCACCGCGCTCGACGCCGGCTGACCCCGAACGACCGACGGCCGGTCTCCCCTCGACGGGGAGGCCGGCCGTTCGTGTGTCGCGGTGCCGCGGGTCGGTGTGTCGGGGTCAGCGGGACTTGCGGCTGGGACGGCTGCGCAGCTCGTTGACGTAGTCGTCGGGCGCGCCCGCGGCCTCGGCCGCGTCGGCGATCACCCCGAGGTAGCGCGCGGAGGGCTCGCCGCCCTCGTAGGCGTCGAGCACGTAGATCCAGGCCAGGGCGCTGCCGTCCAGGGTCGCGACCCGCAGCCGCAGCTTCTTGTGCAGGCCGAGCTCGCCACCCTCCCAGCGGTCGAGCTGGGCCTCGTCCGGCTCCGGGACGTCGTAGAGCACGACGAAGACCTGCGAGCCCGACTCCTCGACGACCGTGGAGAGGGCGCCCTCCCAGGTGTAGTCCTCGCCGCCGAACGTCAGCCGCCAGCCCTGGAGCCAACCGGTCCCGGCCATCGGCGAGTGCGGAGCGCGCTCCTTCATCTGCGCCGGATCCATGTTCGACCCGTAGGCGGCATACAGAGGCACGGCCCGCAGCGTAGTCGTTGTTCGCCCGGGGTGTGCGGCCCGCCTCGTCCGGGCCGGTCGGACGGGACACGCGTACGGTGACCGCGTCGAGTCCGGCGGCGAACGGCCCTCGCCGGCACCACCACATATCGACTGAGGAGACACCTCGCGTGACCCGCATCGTGATCATGGGCGGCGGACCGGCCGGGTACGAGGCCGCGCTCGTCGCGGCACAGCACGGCAGTGAGGTCACCGTCGTCGAGCGGGACGGCATGGGCGGGGCCTGCGTGCTCGACGACTGCGTGCCGTCCAAGACGTTCATCTCCTCGGCCGCGGTCCGGGTGGACCTGCACCGCGCCGAGGACCTCGGGGTCCTGGTGGACCGCAGCACCTCCGGCATGGTGGACCTGCCGGCGGTGAACCAGCGGGTGAAGTCGCTGGCGCTGGCCCAGTCCTCGGACGTGCGCACGCGGGTCGAGCACGAAGGCGTCCGGATCATCGCGGGCACCGCCCAGTTCAGCGGCCCCTCCGGGGCCCGCGGCGCGCACGGCGTCACCGCCACCCACACCGACGGCACCGTCGAGGAGCTGACCGCCGACAACGTGCTGATCGCGACCGGCGCGACGCCGCGGGTGCTCGACTCCGCCCGCCCGGACGGCGACCGCGTCCTGGACTGGCGCCAGCTCTACGACCTCACCGAGCTCCCCGAGCACCTGGTCGTCGTCGGGTCGGGGGTGACCGGCGCGGAGTTCTGCTCCGCCTACGTCGAGCTCGGCTGCCGGGTGACGCTGGTCTCCTCCCGCGACCGGGTACTGCCCGGGGAGGACCAGGACGCGGCCGCGGTGCTGGAGGAGGTCTTCGCCGAGCGCGGCGTGGAGATCCTGCCGCACTCGCGCGCCGACTCCGTGGTCAACACCGGCGACGGCGTCACGGTCACGCTCTCCGACGGCCGCACCGTCACCGGCTCGCACGCCCTGATGACGGTCGGGTCGGTGCCCAACACCGGTGACCTCGGTCTGGACAAGGTCGGGATCGAGCTCGACCGCAGCGGGTTCATCCCGGTCGACCGGGTCTCGCGCACCTCGCAGCCGGGGGTCTACGCGGCCGGGGACTGCACCGGTGTGCTGATGCTCGCCTCGGTCGCGGCCATGCAGGGCCGGATCGCGATGTGGCACGCGCTGGGCGAGGGGGTGGCCCCGATCCGGCTGCGCACGGTGGCGGGCAACGTGTTCACCCGCCCGGAGATCGCCACCGTCGGGATCAGCCAGCGCGCGATCGACGCCGGCGAGACGCCCGCGCGGACGGTCATGCTCCCGCTCTCGACGAACCCGCGGGCGAAGATGCGCGGCCTGCGCCGCGGGTTCGTGAAGCTGTTCTGCCGTCCCGCCTCCGGCGTGGTGATCGGTGGCGTGGTGGTGGCGCCGGTGGCCAGCGAGCTGATCCTGCCGATCGCGATGGCCGTGCAGAACGGCCTCGGCGTGGACGACCTGGCGCACACGTTCTCGGTGTACCCGTCGCTGTCCGGCTCGATCACCGAGGCCGGACGCCAGCTGATGCAGCACTCCGACCTGGAGTAGATCGGGACCTGGAGCAGATCGGAACCCGGAGTAGATCGGGACCTGGAGTAGGCCGCTCGCACCTCCGCGCTCTCACCGCCTCGTGTCGACCTGCTCCTGCGCGGTGTCGAGGAGGTCGCCGAGCAGGGCGTGCAGGCGGCGGGTGTCGACCGGGGCCAGCGTCGACCACTCGCGGCCGTCGTCGGCGGTGCTCCGGGTGAGCCGGTACCGGCCGTCCGGGGCGTCGAGCAGCGTGAGGTGGCGGACCGGGCGGTGCGGGCTGCCCCACCGGTCGTGCACGACGGCGCTGACCTGCCCGCGATGCGCCGGCCCGCGCAGCACCGCGGCCACCGTCGCGGCCTCGCGCGGGTCGGTCCCGAGATCGGTCAGGGTTGCGGCGACGTCGCACCCCTGACCACCGGTGAGGACCTCGGCGAGCACGGCCGTGGGCAGGGTGACCGCGCCGCCGCGCCCGGCCGGGCGCGGCGGCAGGGCACCGGCGACGGCGAGTGCGGGCGACCCGCACGCACCGAGCACGACGGTGCGGTCGCGGTGCACGGCCAGCACACCGTCGCCGTCGCGTTCGGCGGCGCTCGCCCGGACCGGGTGACCGAGCCAGGCCCGCAGCTCCAGCTGGCGTCGCGGGGCGGCGAGCAGGCCGAGCAGCCGCGTCAGCTCCGGGTCCGGGCCGTCCGGCCCGGCCAGTCCACGTTCGCGCAGGCCGGCCAGCCCGTCCGCGGTGATCCGGTGCCGTTCGGCACGCGTGCGCCCGGGCGAGGGCAGCCGCAGCACGACCGGGGTGGGGCCCAGGCGCAGCTCGTCCCACAGCACGTCGAACTCGACGTCGGTCAGCACGTGCCGGGCGCCCGCCGCGACGACGGGCCCGGCCGCGGTCAGCGGCTCAGCCACGGTGACGCCAGGGGTTCTCCGGGCGCAGGACCGGCGGAGCCGCCGGGCCCGTGATGTCCGGGCCTGTGATGCTCGGACCTGGGCCGTCCGGGCGGGGGCCGTCCGGGTCGGACGTCTCGGCGTCTCCCCATCCGGGCGACGACACGGTCGGGCGGACGTGCGCGAACCCGGGTCCGGCACCCTCCGGGCGGAGGCCGCCGGGGCCCGTCGAGGCAGGCGGGACTCCGGCATCGGCGGCGTGGCGGTCCACCATCGCCCGCCAGGCCGGAGGTCGCGACACCCGGGCCGGGCCGCCGCCCGGCGCCGCAGCCCCGGGGGTCATCGGCATGACCCCGTTCTCGCCGGGGGCGCCCGCCGTGAACGCCGGGGGAGACAGCAGTTGTCCCGGCGCGGTCCCCGCGCTCACGCCGTGCCGGGCGGGCAGGCCCTGCCCGGGTGTCGCGCCCGCGTCGGAGGGGGCGTGCCCGCCGGGTGTCGTGGTGGTGAGCGATGCGGCGGCGTGCTGACCGCCGGTACCGACCGCGCCCACGCCCTGTGTTCCCGGCGCCTGAGTTCCTGGTCCGTGTGTGCCGGGCCCGTGTGTGCCTGGCCCCTGTGTTCCCGGGCCCTGGGTCCCGGTGTCGTGCCCGGACCGCCCGTCGATGGCCGCGCCGCCCGGTGTGGCGGTTCCCGGGGCCGTACGGGCGTCCGGGGTGGTGCCGGCGGCGGAGCCGGTCTCGGCCGGCTCGGAGGTCGACCCGTGGTCATCCGGGGACCGTCGCGTCCGATCGGCGTTCCGTCCGGCTCCGGTGCCTCCGGAGGGGCCGGACGGTGCGCGCTGCCCACTGGTCAGATGACGCCCGGACGGCGGCCGGTGGGCCGCTCCGCTCGGAACCGCACCGCCTGCACCCGCGCCGGCCGGCGCGGACCCGGTGCCCGGCCCGGCGGGGCCCGACGGCGCGGGGCCCGAGGTCACCGGTCCCGATGCCGGGGACCCGGTCGTGGACGTCCCGGTCGTGGACGGGGCAGATGTAGGTGGTCCGGACGCGGGCGGCCCTGCGGCCGCCGGCGCCGGCGCACCGGACGCCGCCACCCCGGCGGGGGCGGCGGACGTACTCGGTCCGGCTCCTCCCGCGCCGCCCTGTGCGGATCCGGCCGGCGGGGCGGTCGGGCGCGCCGGGCCGGTGCCGGACCGGGCGTCCACGGCCGAAGGGGTTCCGCGCCGTGGGCCGGGGGCGGCCTGCCCGGTCACGGCCCCGGCCGCTGCGCCGGTGGCCCCGGCCGCGATCCCCCCGGCCGCGACTCCACCTGCCACGCCACCCGGGGTCCCGGCGCCGGGCTGCGGCGCCGCGGCACCGGCGTCCGCTCCCGGGACGGCGACGACCACGGCGACCCCCGGCCCGGTCGCGTCCGCAGCACCCGCGGCCACGGCCACGGCTACGGGGACGGCGACGGCGGGCGGCGGGTCCCATCCTGCGAACGACGCCCCGACCGCGCGGCTGTCCTCGGTGTAGCGCTGCATCAGCTCCACCGCGCGCTGGGCTTCGTTGCCGGCACTCGTG
>NZ_JADQDD010000308.1 GCF_019263595.1 Pseudonocardia sp. KRD291
GGCACGGACACGGGAGCCCGCACCGGCGCCGCGACCGGCAGGACCGCTACCGGCGCCGAGGGCACGGCGGACGGGCCCGGGTCGACCGAGGCAGCACCCGCGCCCGCCAGGACCGCCCCGCCGGACGCGATCATGTCCGCGAAGCCGCGCCGGGGCCGGGGCGTGTCCCCGGGCGGGCTCGCGATCGGTCTCGCCGCGATCCTGCTGGCGGCGCTGACGCTGTGGGCGATCGTCTCCCCGTCGACGCCCGACTCGCCCGCGCCCAGCTCGGCCCCGGCCGTGTCCCCGGAGGAGCAGGCACTGCGCCCGGCCGAGGTCGTCGCGGCCCCGAGCCTGCCCGAGCCGCGGGTGCGCGCGACGGTCCCGGTCGCGGACAGCCCGGCCTGGGCCGCCGCCGCCCCGAGCGGGCGGTTCACGTACCTGGCCGTGCAGGCGCCGCCGCGGCTGGTCGTGCTGGACGCGCAGACCGACGCCGTCGCCGCGGAGATCCCGCTCCCCGGGCCCCCGGACTACGTCAGCGTGTCCCCGGACGGCAGCCGCGCCTACGTCAGCATCGGCGACGCCGACGACGCGCAGAACACGATCGGCGTCGTGGACACCGCGACGAACCGGCTGCTGTCCACCGTCCCCGCGACCGACGACCCGCTGCTGGCGGTGCCCTCGACCGACGGGCGTTTCCTCTACGTCGCGGGCCGGGGTTCCGGCAAGGTCGACGAGGTCGATCCGGCCGCGGGCGTCGTCACCCGCTCCGTCCCGGTCGCACGGGAGCCCGCCGCCGCGGCGCCCTCACCCGACGGCGACCGCGTCTACCTGGCCAACCGCGGCGCCGGGCTGCTCACCGTGCTCGATCCTGCCAGCCTCACCGTGCTGGGCACCTACAAGGTCTCCGGCGACGCGCAGGCGGTCACCGCCGCACCCGGCGGCGGCCAGATCGCGGTCGCCGGACCGGACGACGACACCGTCTCGATCATGGACCCGGACTCCGGGCGCGAGCTCGCCACCGCCCGCGTCGACGGCGGCCCGTCCGCGCTGGCGTGGTCCCCGGACGGCAGGCACCTCTACGTCGGAGCCGCCACAGCGGAGGCGCTGCGCGTGGTGGACACCACCACCTGGCAGGTCGTGGGGAGCGTGCCCACCGACGGCGCACCCACGTCGGTCACGGTCAGCCCGGACGGCCGGACCGGCTGGGTCACCGACTCCGACGGCGGCACCGTCACCGTCCTGAACCTGGCCTGAGCCGGCGGGAACCAGGGCGGGGCTACACGGTGAGCAGCGGCAGCGACGTCAGGCGCCGCCGCACGACGGCGCCGTAGCGGGCGTCGAGCCGCACCCAGGACCCGGTCGCCGACACCCGCACGACCGGCTCCTGACCGGTCGTGCCGGAGTCGCCGAGGAACCCCATCCCGGACATCGCGAACAGCACCCGCATCTGCACCTTGACCGCGCGCACGGGCGCGGTGCCGGTCGAGGCCGCACCCGACGGTGGGCTCACGGTCAACACGGTCTGGTCCAGCAGCGACGCCGGCGGCCCCATCGGCCCGGCGTGCTCGCGGGCCAGCGCGATCCCGCGTTCGGCCAGGCTGTCCAGCTCGCCGGCCGGGATGTCGTCGACGATCGCCCAGCCGCCGTCCGGGGGCAGCTCCTCGGCCCACGGCCCGGCCGCGGGGCCGGGGTCGACGGCCTCGGACCGGTCCACGGCCAGCGACGTGAGCAGCGACGAGGCCAGTACCGCGCGCTGGGCGGGCTCCATCGAGCCGGAGACCGAGCGGGTGACCAGCACGTCGAAGGGCGTGTGCGCCCACGCGGTGACGAGCCCGTCGGCGCTGCGCAGCTGCATCGACGCGGCCTGGTCCAGGCGCACCACGCGCGCGGTGAACGCGCCCAGATCGTCGCGCTCGGTGGGGTCGTCGAGCCGGATCGTCACCGGGTGCTCCCGGCCCCGGCCGACTCCGCGCCCGCCCGGCGGGAACCGGGCGCGGCGTCGTCGGACCAGCGCGCGAGGAACTCCCGCTCGTCGGCGTTCAGGCGCCGCACCCGGTCGGCCTGCAGGTCGTAGAGCGCCATCCGGGTCGCCGCCGTCACCGCGACCGTGTCCGAGGCCTCCGGCCCGTCGTGCATCTCGTACCCGAGCGTGAACGACGCGGCGCGCACGTCGCGGACGTCCATCGTCACCAGCAGCGGCTGCGGCCGGTACCGGATCTGGCGACGGTAGGAGACCTCGAGCCCGGCCACCAGCAACCCGGTGGAGAACCCGGACAGGCCCTCGGCGCCGGCCGCGGTGAACGCCAGCTCGACCCGCGCCTCCTCCAGCAGCGTGACGACCCGCGCGTGGTTCACGTGGCGGTAGGCGTCCTGGTCGGTCCAGCGCAGCGGAACGTGGGTGACGAATCGGGACACGCGGTGAACCCTCTCAGATCATCGGGAGCGGCTAGCGGGCCAGGCCCCGCAGCTGCCGGGAGATCACCGACAGGGTCGCCAGGTCCAGCGTCGCCGAGGCACCGATCTCCTGCAGCGCCGACCGTGCCCGCACCAGCCGCGAGGAGTTCGCCTGCTCCCACGCCGCGATCGCGTCCGTGACACCCGTTCCGGGCGGGGACTCCCTCAGGGCGTCGAGGGTGATCGCCCGCAGCGAGCCGTACAGGTCGTCGCGCAGGGCCAGCCGGGCCAGCCCGTGCCAGCGGTCCCCGCGGGCCAGGCCGCTCACCGCCGTCAACGCCGTGTCCACGCCGAGATGCTCGGACAGGGCGTAGTACAGCAGCGCCACCTCGGCCGCCTCCCGCGGCTCCTTCTCCCGGTCGGAGAGCTCGACCAGCTCGACGACGTCGAGCAGGCCGAACGAGTACAGCGACAGCGCCGCCGGCTCGACGATCTCCTCGGGGACCCCGGACTCACGCAGCCGGGCCGCCCGCTCGGTGACCGCGTCCAGCTCACGGCCGTGCAGCAGCTCGGGCAGCCGTCCCCGCAGCGACCGCACCTGCGCGGCGAAGCGGCTGGTCTCGGCGCCGATCGCCAGCGGCTGCGGCCGGTTGGTCAGGAACCAGCGCGACGCCCGGTCCAGCAGCCGCCGGGAGTCGAGCACGATGTCGTCGGCCACCGCGACCGGGATCGGCGCGGACCGCACCGTCTCCCACAGCGCGGGCAGGTCGAAGACCGTGGTGGTGACGGCGTAGGCCCGCACGGCGTCCGGTGCGGTGGCCGCCAGCTCCTCGCCGAGCCGGAACGCGTAGCTCGCCCCGGCGCCGTCGACCATCTCGTTGACCAGCATCGTCGCGGTGATCTCACGGCGCAGCGGGTGCGCGCGGACGGCGTCCGGGAAGCGTTCGCGCAGCGGGGCCGGGAAGTACTCCGGCAGCCGGGCGGCGAACGCCGCCACGTCGGGCAGGTCGGAGCCGACCAGGCGTTGGGTGAGGTCGAGCTTGGTGTGCGCGAGCAGCGTCGCCAGCTCCGGGCCGGTCAGTCCGTGCCCCGCGGCCTCGAGCGCGTCGAACCCGGCGTGGTCGGGGAGCACCTCCAGCTGCCGGTCCAGCCCGGCCCGCGCGACCAGGTCGTCGATCATCCGGCCGTGCACGTTCGCCATGCTCGCCGCGTGCGAGCGGCTCACGCCGAGCACCGCGTTCTGGTCGACGTTGTCGTCGAGGACCAGCTCGCCGACCTCGTCGGTCATCGACGCGAGGAACTCGTCGCGGGCCGGGCGGTCCAGCTCACCGGCGGTGACCAGCCGGTCCAGCAGGATCTTGATGTTGACCTCGTGGTCGGAGCAGTCGACGCCCGCGGAGTTGTCGACGGCGTCGGTGTTGATCCGGCCGCCGCCACCGTCCGGCCCACCGCTGCGGGCGAACTCGATCCGGCCACGCTGGGTCAGGCCCAGGTTCCCGCCCTCGCCGACGACCTTCACCCGCAGCGCGGACCCGTCCACCCGGATCGCGTCGTTGGCCTTGTCGCCGGCGTCGGCGTTGCTCTCCGTGGAGGCCTTGACGTAGGTGCCGATCCCGCCGTTCCAGAGCAGGTCGGCCGGGGCCAGCAGGATGGCGCGGATCAGCTCCGGCGGGGAGAGCCGGGCCACGGTGTCGTCGAGGCCCAGCGCGGCCCGGATCTCCGGGCCGACAGGCACCGACTTCGCCGTGCGCGGCCACACCCCGCCCCCGGCGCTGATCGCCGACCGGTCGTAGTCGTCCCAGGTGGAGCGGGGCAGCTCGAACAGCCTGCGGCGCTCGGCGAACCCGCGTGCGGCGTCCGGGTCGGGGTCGACGAACACGTGCCGGTGGTCGAACGCGGCGACGAGGCGGATGTGTGGCGAGAGCAGCATCCCGTTGCCGAACACGTCGCCGGACATGTCCCCGACCCCGACGACGGTGAAGTCCCGGGCCTGGGTGTCGGTGCCGAGCTCGGCGAAGTGCCGTTTGACGCTCTCCCACGCGCCCTTGGCCGTGATGCCCATCGCCTTGTGGTCGTAGCCGACCGAGCCACCGGAGGCGAACGCGTCGCCCAGCCAGAAGCCGTACTCGCCGGCGATCTCGTTGGCCAGGTCGGAGAACGTCGCGGTGCCCTTGTCCGCGGCCACCACCAGGTAGGAGTCGTCGCCGTCGTGGCGGACGACGTCCGGCGGCGGCACCGTCTCGACGCCGCCGTCGGGCCGGGTGTGCAGGTTGTCGGTGACGTCGAGCAGCCCGGAGATGAACGTGCGGTAGCAGGCCCGCACCTCGGCCGGGTCGGGGCGAGGGGTCCGCACCACGAACCCGCCCTTGGCCCCGACCGGCACGATCACCGCGTTCTTCACCGCCTGGGCCTTGACCAGGCCCAGCACCTCGGTGCGGTAGTCCTGCTGCCGGTCGGAGAAGCGCAGCCCACCGCGCGCGACCGGGCCGAACCGCAGGTGCACGCCCTCGATCCGGGGCGCGTAGACGAAGATCTCGAACCGCGGCCGGGGCGCCGGCACGTCCGGGATCGACGACGGGTCGAGCTTGAACGAGAAGAACGCCCGGTCGCGGAACCAGTTCGTGCGCAGCGTGCCCTCGACCATGGCCAGCAGGCCGCGCAGGATCCGGTCCGCGTCCAAGCCGGTGACCTCGTCGATCAGCGCGGTGACGGCGTCGCGTGCCTCCGCGACGGCGGCGTCGCGGGCACTCGCGGTCGGGTCGAACCGGGCCCGGAACAGCGTGATCAGCGCCCGCGCCACGTCCGGGTAGGCGACCAGGGTGTTCGCCGTGTACTGCAGGCTGAACAGCCCGCCGAGCTGACGGCTGTAGCGGCTGTAGGCACGCAGCACCGCGGCCTCGCGCCAGTGCAGGCCTGCGCGCAGCACCAGCGCGGAGAACCGGTCGGACTCGGCGTCACCGCGCCAGGCCGCGGAGAACGCGTCGCTGAACCGGGAGCCGGCGTCCTCCGGCGGGACCTCGGGCTTGCCGCTGGCGCGCAGGCCGAAGTCGTAGAGCCAGCAGCGGCGCCCGTCCGGGCGCAGGAACTCGGCCGGGCGCTCGTCGATCACCTCGACGTCGAGCTGCTGCAGCAGCGGCAGTACGGCGGTCAGCGTGACCGGGGAGTCGGCCAGGTAGAGCGCGAACCGGATGTCTCCCTCGGGGCCGCGGTAGAGGCGCACGTCGAAGCCCTCGGCCGGCAGCGCGAGAAGCCGCCGCAGGTCCTCCACGGCCCGGTCCGGCGCGATCCCGGCCTTGTAGGACTCGGGGATGCCGGCGAGCACCCCCGCCGCGCGGGTCCCGGCCGCGCCCAGGGCGGAGACCAGCCGGTCGTCCCAGGTCCGGGAGGCCTCGGTGAGCTCGTCCTGCAGCGCGTCCAGGTCGCAGTCGACGGGCTCGGCGGCCGGGTCGGTGGCCACCGTGAAGTGCACCAGCGCCAGGCTCGCCTCGTTGACCTGCGCGGTGTAGGCGACGTCGCTGCCGCCCAGCCGCTCGCGCAGCACGTCGGCCATGGCGAGGCGGCTGGTCGTGGTGTAGCGGTCGCGCGGCAGGTAGACCAGGCAGGACAGGAACCGCCGGTAGGGGTCCGGGTGCACGAACACGCGCACCCCCCGCCGTCCGGCCGCCGCCAGCACCCCGACCGCGGTGTCGTGCAGCGTCTGTTCGGATGAAGAGAACAGCTCCTCGCGCGGCAGCCCGGAGAACACCTCCAGCATCTGCTGCCCGGAGTAGGAGTCGGCCGGGAACCCGGCGCGCCGGATCGCGGACCGGATCTTGCGGGCGACGATCGGGATGTCCAGCACGCTCTCGTAGCGGGCCGGGACGGTCAGCATGCCCAGAAAGCGGTGCTCGCCGGTGACGGTGCCGTCCGCGTCCCGGGTGCGCACGCCCAGGTAGTAGGGGTGCACCGGGCGCAGGACACGGCTCGGCTCGCTGGCCCGCGTGATCACCAGCGTGGACGCGTCCTCGTCCGACGGGGTCGAGCCGTTCTCCGGCAGGAAGATCCGGGACCCGGCGTCGTCGGGGCGCAGCACGCCCAGACCGGATCCGGTCTCGGGCTCCAGCCGCCCCTCGACCCGGGTGTAGTGCCGGTACCCGACGAACGTGAAGTGGTCGTCGATCAGCCAGTGCAGCAGCTCCGAGACCTCACCGGGCAGCAACGCCCCGGACCCGGCCGGGTCGTGGTCGCCCGCGGGTCGTGCGTCCGACTCGTCCGCGTCGTCGGCCACCGCGCGGGCGCGGGCGACCATCATGGCGCCGTCGTCGACGACCTGGCGGACGTCGAGCAACGTGCGCTCGAGCTCCTCGCGCACCTCGTCGAGGTCCGGGGTGGTGGAGCCGGACACGTCGACGTCGAGGTGCATCCACGACTCCACGAGGCACCCGGCCGGTGCCGCGGCGGCGTCGGCCTCGGTGTCGACGTCGGTCAGCGC
>NZ_JADQDD010000309.1 GCF_019263595.1 Pseudonocardia sp. KRD291
CCTTGACCAGGGCCAGCGCGAACGGCCGGGCCAGCTCGGCGCTGTGGTAGCTGGAGGTGACGTGCCCGAGCATCGGGACCGGCGGCGGGGCCAACGTGCCGTCGGCGCAGAACTCGACGATCTGCGAGCCCTCCGGCAGCCGGGTCGCCGCGTCGGTGGGCAGCAGCCCCACCAGGTGCTTGCGCAGCGGGTCGGCGTTCTCCGCGCGGGCGAAGGAGCGCTTGCCGACGAAGTCGTCCTTCTTCTTCGACACCGCCCAGCCCATGCCGAGGTCGTGCGGCGAGACGGTGCCGTCGGTGTCCTGCCCGATGATCGGGTAGCCCTTCTCGGCGCGCAGGACGTGCATGGTCTCGGTGCCGTAGGGGGTGATCCCCCGGGCGGCGCCCGCGGCGAGCAGCCGTTCCCACACCGCGGGCCCGTACCGCGAGTCGAGGTGGACCTCGTAGGCCAGCTCGCCGGAGAACGAGATCCGGGCCAGCCGCACCGGCACGCCGTCGAGCACCGTGTCGCGCCAGCTCATGAAGCCGAACGCGTCGTTGGAGACGTCGAGGTCGGCGAAGACCTCCCCGACCACCTCGCGCGAGCGCGGCCCCACCACCGGGAACACCGACCAGTGCTCGGTGACCGAGGCGAGGCGGACCTGCAGGTGCCCCACCTCGGTCTGCAGCCAGTCCTCGAGGTGCTCGAGGACCGGGGCGGCGCCACCGGTCGTGGTGGTGAGCAGGTACCGGTCCTCGGCGATCCGCAGCACGGTCCCGTCGTCGGTGACCATGCCGTCGGTGCCGCACATGAGGCCGTAGCGCACCCGGCCGACCTTCAGGGTGCTCATCATGTTCGTGTAGACGATGTCGAGGAACTCGCCGGCGTCCGGGCCCTGGACGTCGATCTTGCCGAGGGTGGATCCGTCCATGATCGCGACGCCGCGCCGCGCCGCCGCGCACTCGCGCAGCACCGCGGCGTCCATGTCCTCCCCCGGCCGCGGGTAGTAGCGCGGGCGCTTCCACTGCCCGACGTTCTCGAACCTCGCGCCGTGCGCCACGTGCCACGGGTGCACCGCGGTGGTCCGCACCGGGTCGAACAGGTCGCCGCGCTCGCGGCCGGCCAGCGCCGCGAACGCGACCGGGGTGTAGGGCGGCCGGAACGTCGTCGTGCCCAGGTCCCCGCCCGGGCGCCCGAGCAGCTCGGCGGTGATCCCGGAGGCGATCACGCCCGAGGTCTTGCCCTGGTCGTGCGCGGTGCCGATCGTGGTGTAGCGCTTCACGTGCTCGACCGAGCGCATCCCGGCCCCGACGGCGCGCTCGATGTCGGCGACCGTGGCGTCGCGGGCGAGGTCGACGAACTGGCGCGCCGCATCACCCGGGGTGCGCCACAGCACCAGCGTCGGGGTGCGCCCCGGCTCCGGCGGCGAGCTCGGCGCGTCGCCGCCCGCCCCCTCGAACAGGCATCCGGCGAGGTCCAGGGTCCCGTTCGCGGCGCCGATCACGTCGGTCCCGGCGATCGACTCGCCGGGGCGGAACGCGCCCAGGCCGGGGTCGTACACCAGCTCACCGCGCACGTGGCCGAACAGGTGCGCGGTCGGCGTCCAGCCGCCGGAGACCAGCAGCAGGTCGCACGGCAGCGTCTCGGTGGACCCGCCGGACCTTCCGGACCCGACGTGCACGCCGGTGACCCGGCCGTCGCCCGCCGCGCCGTCGGTGCCGACGACGACGGTGCCCGTCCGCACCGTGACCCCGGCGTCGGCGCACTCGCGGGCCCGCTGCTCCGGGGCGCCCGGGCGGGCGTCGAGCAGGGTGACCCGCGCACCGGCGCCCGCGAGCTCGGACGCGGCGGTGTAGGCGGCGTCGTCGGTGGTGAACACCACGACCTCGCGCCCGGCCAGCACGCCGTAGCGGTGCAGGAACTCGCGCGCGGCGGAGGCGAGCACGATCCCGGGCCGGTCGTTGTCGGCGAACGCGACCGGGCGCTCGTGCGCGCCCGCCGCCACGATCACCCGTCCGGCGCGGACCCGGTGCACCCGCTGACGGGAGGTCTCCCCCGTGCCGGTGCTCGTGCGCCGCTGCAGGGCCAGCACGAAACCGTCGTCGTAGTGGCCGAACGCGGTGGTCCGCTGCAGGTGCAGCACCTGCGGGTTCTGCTCCAGCTCGGCGACGACACCGGCGACGAAGTCGTGCGCGGCGCGGCCGTCGATCCGGTCCGACGGTGCGAGGGTGCCGCCGGCCCCGGGACGGTCGTCGACCAGCACGACCCGGTCGCCGCGGCGCGACGCGGTCCGCGCGGCCATCAGGCCCGCCGGGCCGGCCCCGACGACGAGGGTGTCGCAGTGTGCGTAGCGGCGGTCGTAGCGGGCGGTGTCGGCGACCGCGGCGAGCCGGCCCCGGCCGTTCACGCCGCCGGCGACCAGGCCGTCGTGCAGCTCGACGACCGAGGCCTGCAGCAGCGGCTCCGGGAACGGCTCCTCGATCTGCACGAGGCCGGTGGGGTCCTCGGTCCAGGCCGCGCCGATCCCGCGCGGCCTGCCGAGCCTGATGCTGCGGCCGAGTGCGCGCACACCGTGCGCGAGCAGCGCCGAGGCCAGCGTGTCGCCCGGGTGCCCGGTGTAGGTGAGTCCGTCGAACGTGAAGGACAGGGTGCGGGTGCGGTCGATCCGGCCGTGGCCGGGAACGCGGTTGCTCATGACCGGGCCTCCGTGACGTCCGGGCGCGCCGCGCCGACCGGGTAGACGGCGAGGAACCGGTAGGTGACGGTGTCGCGCAGGGCGTTGAACCACCGCCGGCAGCCGGCGCTGTGGTTCCAGCGCTCGGCACGAGGTCCCTTCGGGTTGTCCCGGAAGAACACGTAGTGCGCCCACTGCTCGTCGGTCAGCTCGGACGGGGTCGGCGGGTACGCGACGTGGGCCTGGCCGCCGTGGTGGAACTCGAGTTCCTCGCGGGGCCCGCACCACGGGCAGGTGATCAGTTGCACGGTGGGCTCCTGTGTGCCGAATGGATCAGTGGGCGACGCCGGCGGCGCCGTGCTCGTCGACGAGGGCGCCGGTCACGAACCGGTCGAGGCTGAACGGGGCGATGTAGGGGTGCAGCTCGCCGGTGGCGATCGTGTGCGCCAGGCACCAGCCCAGGCCCGGGGTGGACTTGAACCCCCCGGTGCCCCAGCCGCAGTTGAGGACGACGTTGGAGTACGGGGTGCGCCCGACGATCGGCGAGGCGTCCGGGGTGACGTCGACGATCCCGGCCCAGCTGCGCAGCAGGTGCGCCCGGGCGAAGATCGGGAACAGCTCCACCGCGGCCGCCATCTGGCGTTCGATGACGTGGAAGGCGCCGCGCTGGCCGTAGCCGTTGTAGGCGTCCACGCCCGCACCCATCACCAGCTCGCCCTTGTGCGCCTGGGAGACGTAGACGTGCACGGCGTTGGACATGACGATCGTCGGGTGCACCGGCTCGAGGAGCTCGGACACCAGCGCCTGCAGCGGGTGCGACTGCAGCGGGGCAGCCACCTCGAGCGCCTCGAGCAGGGTCGAGGTGTGCCCGGCCGCGCACAGCGCGACCTGCCCGCAGCCGATGTCGCCGCGCGAGGTCCGCACGCCGGTGACCCGGGCCGTCCCGTCGTCGCGGCTGCCCTCGGTGCGGAAGCCGAGGACCTCGCAGTCCTGGATCAGGTCGACGCCGCCCTGGTCGGCCCGGCGCGCGAACCCCCACGCGACGTAGTCGTGCTTCGCGATCCCGGCCCGCGGCTGGTACGTCGCTCCCTGCACCGGGTACCGGATGTCGTCGGAGACGTTGAGGATCGGGCAGAGCTTGGCGACGTCGTCCGGGCCGAGCCACTCGGCGTCGATCCCGTTGAGCTTGTTGGCCTCGACCCGACGCACCGAGTCGCGCACGTCCTGCTCGGTGTGGGCCAGGTTGAGCACCCCGCGCTGGGAGAACAGGATCGGGTAGTCCAGGTCCTCCTCGAGCCCCTCCCACAGCTTCAGCGAGTGCTCGTAGATCGCCGCCGACTCGTCCCACAGGTAGTTCGAGCGGATCAGGGTGGTGTTGCGGGCCATGTTGCCGCCGGCCAGCCACCCCTTCTCCAGGACCGCGACGTTGGTGATGCCGTGGTTGCGGACCAGGTAGTGGGCGGTGGCCAGGCCGTGGCCCCCGCCGCCGATGATCACGACGTCGTAGGAGCGGCGGGGCTCGGGCCGGTGCCAGAGGAAGTCGGGGTGCTCGGGCAGGTCAGTGGTGCTCATGCCGTCAGCTCCGGGTACAGGGGGTGGCGCTCGGCCAGCGCGGTGACGCGACCGGCCAGGGTGTCCAGCTCGGCGTCGGTGGCGGCGGGGCGCAGTGCGCGGGCGATGACGTCGGCGACCTGGGAGAACTCGTCGTCGCCGAAGCCGCGGGCGGCCAGTGCGGGGGTCCCGATCCGGACGCCCGAGCTGACCATCGGCGGGCGCGGGTCGAAGGGCACCGCGTTGCGGTTGACGGTGATGCCGACCCGGTGCAGGCGGTCCTCGGCGGTCTTGCCGTCGAGCTCGGAGTCGCGCAGGTCGACCAGGACCAGGTGCACGTCGGTGCCGCCGGACACGACGCCGACCCCGGGCTCGTCGAGCAGCCGGGAGGCGATCAGCCGGGCACCGGCGAGGGTGCGCTCCTGGCGCTCGCGGAACGCGGGCGTTCCGGCGAGCTTGAACGCGACCGCCTTGGCCGCGACGACGTGCTCGAGCGGGCCACCCTGCTGGCCCGGGAAGACGCTCGAGTTCAGCTTCTTCCCGAGCTCCGCGCGGGCCATGATGACGCCGCCGCGCGGGCCGCCGAGCGTCTTGTGCGTGGTCGTGGTGACCACGTCGGCGTGCGGCACCGGCGACGGGTGCAGGCCGGCGGCGACCAGGCCGGCGAAGTGCGCCATGTCGACCATCAGGTAGGCACCGACCTCGTCGGCGATCCGGCGGAACTCGGCGAAGTCGAGGTGGCGCGGGTAGGCCGACCAGCCGGCGATGATCAGCTTCGGGCGGCGTTCCCGGGCCAGGCGCTCGACCTCGGCCATGTCGACGCGGTGGTCGTCGGGACGGACGTGGTAGGCGGCGACGTCGTAGAGCCGCCCGGAGAAGTTGAGCCGCATCCCGTGCGTCAGGTGCCCGCCGTGGGCCAGGTCCAGTCCGAGGATGGTGTCGCCGGGGCTGAGCAGGGCCGCCATCACGGCGGCGTTGGCCTGCGCGCCGGAGTGTGGTTGGACGTTGGCGAACTCGGGCCCTAGCAGGTCCTTCAGGCGGTCGATGGCCAGCTGCTCGATCACGTCGACGTGCTCGCAGCCGCCGTAGTAGCGCCGGCCCGGGTAGCCCTCGGCGTACTTGTTCGTCAGTACCGAGCCCTGCGCCTGCATGACCGCCAGCGGGGCGAAGTTCTCGCTCGCGATCATCTCGAGGGTCTGTCGCTGGCGCCCGAGCTCCGCCGCGACCGCGGCGTGCACCTCGGGGTCGGTCTCGCGCAGCGTCGCGTCCAGCACGCCGCGGGCACCGGCGGGGTCGGGCACGGCGGGGTCGGGCACGGTCGGGTCGGCCGACTGCTCACGATCCACGGCGGACGTCGTCATGGCCACCTCCACATATTCTGTCCAGTACACTGATATATTAACTGTCGACAAAGCCTGACATCGTCTGTAATTCCAGGTCAAGGGGTCGTCGGATCCTCGTGCGCTCCGGGTCCGGCCAGGTCGCCGGTCGGCCGGACCCGGCCGGTCACAGACGCCTGGCCAGCTCGCGGCGCCAGCGGCCGAAGGGGCGGGGGCGGTCGATGCCGAGCACGCCGACGGCCTCCCCCGCGGCGTCGAGGAACAGGGCGAGGAACCCTCCGGAACCGTCCGGGTCGCCCTCCTGCACCCGGACCGCCCCGTCCGCCGCGCGCCGCCCGGCGAACTGGATCCGGTGCCCGTACTGGTCGGACCAGAAGTAGGGCACCGCGTGGTGCGACGGGAGCGAGTGCTCGGTGCCGAGCAGTGCGGCGGCCGCGACCGCCGGCTGCTGCAGCGCGTTGGTCCAGTGCTCCAGGCGCAGCCGGTCGCCGGTGTAGTCCCGGTGCGAGTTGGCGCAGTCGCCGACCGCGACGATCCCCGGCAGCGCGGTCATCCCGCGCGCGTCGGTGACGACGCCGTCGTCGAGATCGAGCCCGGAACCCTCGAGCCACTCCACGTTGGGCGCCGCGCCGATCCCGACCACGACCACGTCGGCGGGTAGCTCGCGCCCGTCGTCGAGGAGCACGCCGGTCACCCGGGGCGACCCGAGCAGGCGCGACACCCCGACCCCGCGGTGCAGTGCGACGCCGTTGCGCTCGTGCAGCCGCGCGCACGCCTCCCCCATCTCCGCGCCGAGGGCCCGCTGCAGGGGCACCGGGGCCGCCTCGACGATCTCGACCGCCAGCCCGAGGCCGGCCGCGGTCGCCGCGACCTCCGCTCCGACGAACCCGGCGCCGACCACGACCAGCCGGGCCGACGGGACGAGGTCGGCGCGCAGGGCACGCGCGTCGTCGAGGGTCCGCAGGGTGTGCACGCCCTCGGGCTGCTCCCCCGGGAGCGCGCGGGCCCGGGCGCCGGTGGCGAGCACGACGGCGTCGGAGGACAGGTGCTCGCCGTCGTCGAGCACCACGGTCCGGGCCGGGCCGTCCAGGGCGGTCGCGGTGCGCCCCAGACGCCACTCGACGTCGAGCCCGTCGTCGTCCGGCCCGGTCAGGCCGACGTCGTCCTCGGATGCCGTGCCGCCGAGGAACTCCTTCGACAGGGGCGGGCGGTCGTACGGGAGGTGCTTCTCCTGACCGGCGACCACGATCCGGCCGCCGAACCCCTGGGCGCGCAGCGCCCGCACCGTCGCGAGCCCCG
>NZ_JADQDD010000031.1 GCF_019263595.1 Pseudonocardia sp. KRD291
CTGCTGCTGCCGGTGGTCCCGTTGTGGGTCTCGCGCGGCGGCGCGGGCGAGTTCGGTGCGGGACTGAGCACCGGGGTGCTGATGGCGGTGACGGTGGCCGTCCAGCTCGGGGTGCCGGCGTTGCTGCGCCGGGTCGGGCACCGGGCCGTCCTGTGCTCCGGGATGGTGCTGCTCGGGGCGCCCGCACCACTGCTGGCGCTGTCCGCGGACCTCGGCCCGGTGCTGGCCGTCGCGGTGCTGCGCGGCGTCGGGTTCGGGCTGCTCACGGTGGCCGGCAGCGCGCTGGTCGCCGAGCTCGTCGACCCGGCCGAGCACGGCCGCGCCTCGGCCTGGTTCGGCTACGCGGTGGGCGTGCCGCAGCTGCTGTTCCTGCCGGCCGGGGTGGCCGTGGCCGACGTGCTCGGCTTCACCGGGGTGTTCGTCGCGGCCGGGGCCGGCCCGGTGCTGGCCGCGGTGGTCGTGCTGTTCCTGCGCGGGCCGGGGACCGGCCGGGCGCCCGCCCGGGTCGCCGGCGCCGGTCGGCCGGGCCCGCGTGCGGATGCCGCCGGGCCCGCGGGAGCCCGCCCCGGCCGCGCCGTGCGTGCGGCGCCGGTGCTGGCCATGCTCGCCTGCTCCACCGCGCAGGGCGGGATCATCACGTTCGCCCCGCTGCTGGCCTCGAGGGCGACGGTCGCGATCCCGCTGGCCCTGTTCCTCACCGCGCTCGGCTCGCTGGTCGGCCGCGGGGTCGCCGGGGAGATCACCGACCGGCGCGGGCGGGCCGGCGCGCTGCTGCCGGTCGGGACGGTGCTCGCCGCGGCCGGGATGGTGCTGGTCGTGCTCTCCGGTGGCGGGAGCGTGCTGCTCGTGGCCGGGGCGACCGTCGTCGGGGCCGGGTTCGGTCTGGTGCAGAACGACGCCATGGTCGCGTTGTTCGCCGCGGCCGGCCCGCAGCGCTACGGCACCGCCAGCGCCGCGTGGAACGTCGCCTACGACGCCGGCACCGGGCTCGGGGCGAGCGGCCTCGGCGCGGTGGCCGAGCCGTTCGGTTTCGCCGCCGCGTTCGGCGTGTCCGCGCTGTTCCTGCTCGTCCTGACGCCGGCGGTACGGCCCGGGCGGCGCCGCCGGGGCTGAGCGCGCTCCACCGCCGCTGCACGAGCGGAGCTCTGGTCCACCTGGGGTGCACGAGCGGAGCGCTCGTCCAACCCGGACATGTTTCGGTGACGGGACGCGTCGGGCCCGGTACCGCGGGTGCGGTACCGGGCCCGACGCGTGCGGGGCGGGGCTACCCGCCGTTCGCGATCCACTCCTCGAGGTGCGGGGACTCGTCGCCGATCTTCGTCGAGTCACCGTGCCCGGTGCGCACCTGCGTGTCGCCGGGCAGCGTGAACAGCGTCGTGCGGATCGACTCGATGATCGTGTCGAACGACGAGTACGAACGCCCGGTCGCGCCGGGGCCGCCCTGGAACAGGGTGTCGCCGGTGAACACGATCCCGAGCTCCGGCGCGTACAGGCAGGAGGAGCCGGGCGAGTGGCCCGGGGTCTGCAGCACACGCAGGTCGACCCCGCCCGCGCTCAGCACGTCGCCGTCGTGCAGCTCGCCGTCCGGCTGACGGTCCGGCCAGGTCATGTCCCAGAGGACCTTCTCGGCCGGGTTCAGCCAGATCGGCGCGGAGAACCGGTCGGCCAGCTCCGGTGCCTGGTTGATGTGGTCGTCGTGCGCGTGCGTGCAGACGATCGCCTTCACCCGGCGCTCGCCCACGGCCTTCGCGATCGCGTCCGCGTCGTGCGCGGCGTCGATCACGAAGACCTCGGTGTCGTTGCCGACGATCCAGACGTTGTTGTCGACGTCGAAGCTGCCGCCGTCGAGGTTGAACGTCCCGGACGTGGTCACGTGGTCGATCGGGCCGGCCATCAGAAGATCACCACCGAACGCAGGACCTCGCCCTTGTGCATCTTCTCGAAGGCCTGGTCGACGCCGTCCAGGGCGATCTCCTCGGTGACGAACTTGTCCAGCGGGAACTTGCCCTGCAGGTACAGGTCGACGTACATCGGGAAGTCGCGGCTGGGCAGGCAGTCGCCGTACCACGCCGACTTCAGCGCGCCGCCGCGTCCGAAGAAGTCGATCAGGGGGATCTCCGGGACCATCATGTCCGGGAAGGGCACGCCGACCAGGACGACGGTGCCGGCCAGGTCGCGGGCGTAGAAGGCCTGCTTGTAGGTCTCCGGGCGCCCCACCGCCTCGATGACGACGTCCGCGCCGTTGCCGTCGGTGTAGGAGCGGATCGTCTCGACCGGGTCCTCCTCCTTGGCGTTGATCGTGTGGGTGGCGCCGAAGCCCCGGGCCCACTCCAGCTTCCGCGGGTCGGTGTCCACCGCGATGATCGTGGTGGCTCCGGCCAGCGCCGCACCGGCGATGGCCGCGTCACCGACGCCGCCGCAGCCGATCACCGCGATCGAGTCGCCGCGCCCGATGCCGCCGGTGTTCACCGCCGCGCCCAGCCCGGCCATCACGCCGCAGCCGAGCAGGCCCGCGACCTTGGCCGGGGCCTCCGGGTTGACCTTGGTGCACTGGCCGGCGGCGACCAGCGTCTTCTCGACGAACGCGCCGATGCCCAGCGCGGGGGAGAGCGCGGTGCCGTCCTCGAGGGTCATCGACTGCTTCGCGTTGTGGGTGTCGAAGCAGTACTGCGGCTTGCCCTTCTTGCAGGCCCGGCAGACGCCGCAGACGGCCCGCCAGTTGAGCACGACGTAGTCGCCGGGCTCCAGGTCGACGACGCCGTCGCCGATCGACTCGACGATCCCGGCCGCCTCGTGCCCGAGCAGGAACGGGAACTCGTCGTTGATCCCTCCCTCCCGGTAGGACAGATCCGTGTGACAGACCCCGCAGGCCTGGATCTTCACCACCGCCTCGCCGGGGCCGGGGTCCGGGACCACGATCGTCTCGACCGTGACCGGTGCGCCCTTCGACCTCGCGACGACGCCGCGTACGTGCTGTGCCATGTCCTCTTGCTCCGCTCGTCGGTGACCGGGGATCTGTAAGCCTATGGCGACTGTGACATGTGTTGTCCGCGGTGTCAGGCCGGGTACGGCCGTACCCGGTCGAGCGTCGCAGAATAAGTCGCCGACCGGTCCGCGCCGGTGCCCGGGCGGCGGGCCGGGCACTACGGTGACGCGCATGATCCATCGTGAGGACCACGGCGACGTGGCGGTACTGCGCATCGAGCACGGCCCGGTCGGGGCGATGGACGTGGAGCTCTGCACCGAGCTCGCGCAGGTGCTGCGCGAGCTGGTCGCGGACCCCGCGCGCGCCGTGGTGCTCACCGGGACCGGACGGTCGTTCTCGGCCGGTGTGGACCTGCGCCGGATCGTCGACGGCGGCGGTGACTACGTCCAGGAGTTCCTGCCCGCGCTCACCGAGCTGTTCGCGGCCGCGTTCGCGCTGGGCAAGCCGGTCGTCGCGGCCGTCAACGGGCACGCCGTCGCCGGGGGCTGTGTACTGGCCGCCGCCGCGGACGTCGTGCTGATGGCCGACGGGAAGGCCGGGATCGGGCTGCCGGAGCTGAAGGTCGGTGTCCCCTTCCCGCGGATCGCGCTGGAGGTCGTGCGGCACCGGATGGGTGAGGTCGCGGCCCGCCGCATGATCGTCGGGGCGCGGACCCTGTCCCCGGAGGACGCGGTCGCGGTCGGGCTGGTGGACCACGTCGTCGCCGCGGACGAGCTGGCGGACCGCGCGGTGACGGCAGCCGCCGACCTGGCCGCGCTCACGCCGTCGGACACGTTCGCGGCGACCAAGGCGGCGCTACGGCGGGAGGCGCACGAGCGCGCCGAGCGCTACGCCGACGACGACGCCACCACGACCCTGCTGTGGGTCCGGCACGCAGGCGACGGCACGATCGGCGCGTTCGTCGAGGCGATGTCGCGGCGCTGAAGCGCGGCACGGCACGCCGGGGGCGCCGATCGGTACGGTGCGGGCCATGACGACGCCGTCGGAACCGTTGCCCCCGATGGGAGTCGCGCTCGGCGCGGTGGCCGGCGCGGGACGGCCCGGGCACTCCCGGATCGCCGCGCCGCTTCCCGGCGGTGCGCTGCTCGACGTGGGCTCGCTGGCGACCGCGCAACGCGGGCCGCACCCGGACCTGCTCACCGCCCCGAACCTGGACGCCCTGCTCGCCGCCGGGCGCCCGGCGTGGCGCGAGGTGTGGCAGTGGCTGGCCGGATGGCTGGCCGACCCGGAGCGGCTCGCGCCCTACCGGCTCCCGGCGCAGGGCCTGGCGCCGGTGCTGCCGTTCGCCGTCGCCGACTACGTGGACTTCTACGCGTGCGAGCAGCACGCGCGCAACGCCGGGCTGATCTTCCGCCCGGACTCCGAGCCGCTCGCCCCGAACTGGAAGCACCTGCCGGTCGGCTACCACGGCCGGGCCGGGACGGTGCGGGTCAGTGGCACCCCGGTCGTGCGCCCGTGCGGTCAGCGCGGCCCCGGCGACCACGGCCCGACCCGCACCCTGGACGTCGAGGCGGAGCTGGGGTTCGTCCTCGGCGACCCGGCCCCGGGCCCGGTCGGGATGGACACCGCACTGGACCACGTGTTCGGCGTGGTACTGCTCAACGACTGGTCGGCCCGCGACATCCAGGGCTGGGAGACCCGCCCGCTCGGCCCGCACCTGGGCAAGTCGTTCGCCACGTCGATCTCGGCCTGGGTGACCCCGCTCGACGAGCTGACCGGGGCCTGGACGGACCCGCCTGCCCGCGACCCGGAGCCGCTCGGGTACCTGACCGGCGACGCCGACCGGGGCCTGGACCTGGAGCTGGGCGTACACCTGGCCGGCGACCGGGTCTCCACCCCGCCGGCGCGCGACCTGTACTGGACCGCGGCCCAGCTCGTCACGCACCTGACGTCGAACGGGGCCGGGCTGCGCGCCGGGGACCTGCTCGGCTCCGGCACGGTCTCCGGCCCGCGCCGGGAGCAGCGGGGCTCGCTGCTGGAGCTGTCCTGGGGCGGGGCCGAGCCGATCGTGCTCTCCGGCGGCGCCACCCGGACCTACGCCGAGGACGGCGACGAGGTCGTGCTCACCGCGACCGCGCCGCGCGCCGACGGCACCCGGTTCTCCCTCGGCGAGGTCCGGGGGAGGGTGGCGCCGGCCCGCGTCTGACGAGGGCTACTCCTTGAACGGCAGGAGCGGCCTCGGCTCGCCCAGCGCGTTCGCGATGATCGACGGGATCTCCTGCTTGCCGGAGCCGTCGACGGCGATGACGACGTAGACGGTGCGCGCGTCGCAGGTGACCTCGCGGCCGTCCTCGCCCGCCACCCGGACCTGGAAGTCCAGGGCGAAGCTGGTGCGTCCGATCTTGGCCGTCGACACCGCGACGACCGTGTCGTCGCCCCAACCGACCCCGCCCCGCCAGTCGAGCTCGGAGTGCACGAGCTGCACGTCGTAGCCGGCGTCGAGCATGGTCCTGTAGGAGAGCTCGCGGTGCTCCAGGAACTCGGTCATCGCCTCGTCGAACCAGGCCAGATACCAGGCGTTGAACACGACGCCCTGTGCGTCGACCTCGTGGTAGCGCACGCGGACCGGGAACTCGAACGCGCCGTCGGCGGAGGGCTGGGCCATCGGCCGAGAATAGGGCGAACGCCGCCCCGGTGTGCGGCGGAACGCCCGCGTCACGACTCCGTGTCGCCGCGGTTGCCGACCCGGTCGCGGATGCTGCGGTTGACCGCCCGCCCGAACGCGGTGACCACGCCGTGCACGGTGACCGGCTTGAGCCGGGCCATCACGGCGGCGAGGTCGCGGCGTTCCTTCGCCGGGCGTCCGCGGTCGCGGTAGGGCTGCAGCACCTCGTCCTGGAACAGGGTCATCAGGTCCTCGGCCATCGCCGTGGTGTGCCGCTCGATGATCTCGTGCGCGCGGCGCCACAGCTCCGGCGACAACCCGGAGTCGAGCGTGTCCAGCCCGCTGGCCAGCGCGGTCGGGCCGTGCAGCCGGTAGCGGTCGCCGTCGAGCGCGGTCAGGGCGCCGAGCGCCTCCAGGGCCCGGACGCCGTCGTCGTCGAGGGTCCGGCCGGCGCGGCGGTGCAGACCGGCGCGGTCGACGTCGTCGGGTTCCTCGGGGGCCCACGGCGTGAGCAGGGCCAGCTGCAGGGACAGCTCCTCCGGACCCGCGTCGTGCGGGATCCGCTCCAGCTGACGTTCGATCGCGGCCAGCGTGAAGCCCAGCGCGGAGAGCTCGCCGATCAGTTCCAGGCGGGCGCGGTGGGCGGTGTCGTAGAGGCCGGTCCGGCCGCGCATCCGGGGCGCCGGGAGCAGTCCCCGGCCAGCGTAGAAGCGGATCGTGCGGACCGAGACACCGGTGCGCTCGGCGAGCTGGTCGACCGTCAGCAGGTCCTCGTCGGGGGTGGTCGGCGCGGCCATGGGCGGAAGGCTACGTCATCCGGCCGCCCATATGACAGTACCGCTGTCACATGTGATCCGGGGCCGGTCCCTTGACCTATGTGACAGTACTGCTGTTATAAAGAGGTCGAGGCGTTCCACCGGGCGCGCGAACCGGCGCGCCGAGCCCACGCCGATCCAGACGAGAGGTTCGCATGAGCGAGATCCCCGAGGCGTACATCTACGACGCGATCCGCACGCCGCGCGGCCGGGGCAAGGCCTCCGGTTCGCTGCACGAGGTCAAGCCGGTCTCCCTGGTGATCGGCCTGATCGACGAGATGCGGGCCCGTTTTCCCGAGCTCGACCCGGCGACGATCGACGACGTCGTGCTCGGCGTCGTGTCCCCGATCGGCGACCAGGGTGGTGACATCGCCAAGACCGCGGCCATCGCGGCCGGCCTGCCGGACACCGTCGCGGGCGTGCAGCTCAACCGCTTCTGCGCCTCCGGGCTGGAGGCCGTGAACACCGCCGCGCAGAAGGTCCGCTCCGGGATGGAGGAGATGGTCCTGGCCGGCGGCGTCGAGGCGATGTCGCGGGTGCCGATGGGCTCCGACGGCGGCGCCTGGGCGATGGACCCGGACACCTCCTACTCCACCGGCTTCGTGCCGCAGGGCATCGGCGCCGACCTGATCGCCACGCTGGAGGGCTTCTCCCGGTCCGACGTGGACACGTTCGCCGTCGAGTCGCAGGCGCGCGCGGCCAAGGCGTGGGCCAACGGCTACTTCGCGCGGTCGGTCGTGCCGGTCAAGGACCGCAACGGCATGACCGTGCTCGACCACGACGAGTTCATCCGCGCCGGCGCGACGCTGGAGAGCCTGTCCGGTCTCAAGCCCTCGTTCGAGATGATGGGCGAGCAGGGCGGCTTCGACGCGGTGGCCCTGCAGCAGTACCACTGGGTCGAGAAGATCGACCACGTGCACCACGCCGGCAACTCGTCGGGCATCGTCGACGGCGCGTCGCTGTGCCTGATCGGCACCGAGCGGGCCGGCAAGGCCGCCGGGATCGCCCCGCGCGGGCGGATCGTGGCCACCGCGCTCTCCGGTGCGGATCCGACGATCATGCTCACCGGCCCGGCGCCCGCGTCGAAGAAGGCGCTGGCCAAGGCCGGTCTGACGGTCGACGACATCGACCTGTTCGAGATCAACGAGGCGTTCGCCGCGGTCGCCCTGCGCTACATGCGCGACATGGGCATCTCGCACGAGAAGACGAACGTCAACGGCGGCGCGATCGCGATGGGCCACCCGCTCGGCGCGACCGGCGCGATGATCCTCGGCACCCTGCTCGACGAGCTCGAGCGCCGTGAGCTGCGCCGCGGCCTGGCCACCCTCTGCGTCGGCGGCGGCATGGGCATCGCCGCCATCGTCGAGCGCGTCTCCTGAAGACCCCGGAAGGACTGAGTAGCACAGTGAGTGAGCAGAAGGCCGTCCGCTGGGAAAAGGGAGCCGACGGCATCGCGATCGTCACCCTCGACGACCCCGGCCGCAGCGCCAACACGATGAACGACCGCTACAAGGAGGCGATGGGCGAGGTCGTCGACGCGCTCGTCGCCGCCAAGGACGACCTCTCCGGGGTCATCCTCACCTCGGCCAAGAAGACGTTCTTCGCCGGCGGCGACCTGGAGTCGCTGTCCTCGGCCAAGGCCGACGACGCGCCCGCCGTCTTCGAGAACGTCACCGAGGTCAAGGCGCAGCTGCGCAAGCTGGAGACCCTGGGCAAGCCGGTGGTCGCGGCCATGAACGGCACCGCGCTCGGTGGCGGCCTGGAGATCGGCCTGGCCTGTCACCACCGGATCGGGCTCGACGCCAAGGGCGTCATCTACGGCCTGCCCGAGGTCACCCTGGGCCTGCTGCCCGGTGGCGGCGGCGTCACCCGCATCACCCGCATGCTGGGCATCGCCAACGGCTTCATGAACGTCCTCGCGCAGGGCCAGCGGCACAAGCCGGACAAGGCACTCGAGCTCGGCATCATCGACGAGCTCGCCGCCACCCCGGAGGAGATGCTGGACAAGGCCAAGGCGTGGATCGCGGCCAATCCGGAGGCGAGCCAGCCCTGGGACCAGCCGAAGTACAAGATCCCCGGCGGCACGCCGTCGAACCCGCAGCTGGCCTCGGTCCTGCCCGCGTTCCCGGCGAACCTGCGCAAGCAGCTCAAGGGCGCGCCGATGCCGGCCCCGCGCAACATCCTGGCCGCGGCCGTCGAGGGCTCCCAGGTGGACTTCGACACCGCGCTGCGGATCGAGGGCCGCTACTTCGCCGAGCTCGTCTGCGGCCAGGTCTCGAAGAACATGACCAAGGCGTTCTTCTTCGACCTGCAGGCGATCAACGGCGGCAAGTCCCGCCCGGACGGCCACGACACGTGGGCGCCCACCAAGGTCGCGGTGCTCGGCGCCGGGATGATGGGCGCGGGCATCGCGTACGTCTGCGCGCTGTCCGGCTGGGAGGTCGTGCTCAAGGACGTCTCCCGGGAGGCCGCCGACAAGGGCAAGGCCTACTCGCAGAACCTGGTCGAGAAGGGCGTCAAGCGCGGCAAGACCACGCAGGAGAAGGGTGACGCGCTGCTCGGGCGGATCACCGCGACCGACGACTACGCCGACCTGGCCGGCTGCGACGTCGTGATCGAGGCCGTGTTCGAGTCGGTGAAGCTCAAGCAGGAGGTGTTCGCCGAGGCGGTCAAGGTCGTCAAGCCGGACGCCCTGCTCTGCTCCAACACCTCGACGCTGCCGATCACCGAGCTGGCGGCCGGGGTGGAGCGTCCGGACGACTTCATCGGCCTGCACTTCTTCTCGCCGGTGGACAAGATGCCGCTGGTCGAGATCATCCGCGGCGAGCGGACGAACGACGCGGCCCTGGCCAAGGCGTTCGACCTCACCCTGGGGATCAAGAAGACGCCGATCGTGGTCAACGACTCGCGCGGCTTCTTCACCAGCCGCGTGATCGGCACCTTCATCAACGAGGGTGTCGCCATGCTCGCCGAGGGGATCGACCCGCAGACGATCGAGCAGGCCTCCTCGCAGGCCGGTTACCCGGCCCCGGTGCTGCAGCTGATGGACGAGCTCACGCTCACGCTGCCGCGCAAGATCCGCGAGGAGACCAAGGCCGGCGTCGAGGCCGCGGGCGGCACCTGGACCCCGCACCCCTCGGACGCGGTCATCGACCGGATGGTCGACGAGTTCGACCGCAAGGGCAAGAGCACCGGCGCCGGGTTCTACTCCTACGCCGACGGCAGGCGGACGGGGCTGTGGCCGGGCCTGCGCGAGCAGTTCGGCGCGACCAACCACGACGTCGACCTGCACGAGCTCTCGGAGCGGATGCTGTTCGTGGAGTCGCTCGAGACCGTCAAGTGCGTCGACGAGGGCGTGCTGACCACGGTGCCGGACGCCAACATCGGCTCGATCTTCGGCATCGGCTTCCCGGCCTGGACCGGCGGGGTGCTGCAGTACATCGAGGGCTATCCCGGTGGCCCGGCCGGTTTCGTCGCCCGCGCCGACGAGTTCGCGAAGAAGTTCGGTGACCGCTTCGCCGTCCCGGACAGCCTGCGCACCCGGGCCGCCCAGGGCGAGTCGGCCACCGCCGCGGCCTGACGCACCTCTCGACCCGACACCCCCGCCGGAGCACGTTCCGGCGGGGGTGTCGTGCGTCGGTCGTCCGGTGCGGGTCACCGGTGCGGGTCACCGGTGGGGGTCGCCGGTGGGGGTCGTCAGTGCGGCGTCGTGGGCTGCAGGACGGCCTCGGTCAGGGCCTCCGTGCGCAGGTGGGTGCCCTCCTGATAACCGGGGTCGCGGACCATGTCGGAGAACGCGCGCCGGCTCGGGTAGGACACCAGCAGCACCGCATCCCAGTCCTGGCCCGCCTCGGCCACGACCGGTGCGCCGCCGTGGCCGAAGTAGACGATCGAGGCGCCCACCTTCTCGGCGAACGTGCGGAAATGGGCGATGTAGGAGTCGTAGCGCTCGACGCCGCCCTCGGCGAAGCGCAGCAGGTTCAGCATGACGACGGGCTGGTCCGGCGACTCGGCGAGGAACGCCTTCATGTCGGATCCGGTGGGGTTCACGGCCATGGGTGACATCCTCTCCCGGACCCGTCGCGCCCGACCTGCGGCCGGGCGAGTTCCCGATCGTGACTCATCCCGCAGAACCGGACGATCCCGGCGTCACCGGAGCTGTTTGGGCACCATGGACGGCGTGACGGAGTGGGTGTTCGCCATCGTGGACCGTCTCGGCGCCGCCGGGATCGGTTTGCTGATCTTCCTGGAGAACGTGGTCCCGCCCGTCCCGTCCGAGGTGATCCTGCCGCTGGGCGGTTTCCGGGCGCAGGTCGGCGTGATGAACCCGGTCGCGGTCTGGGGCGCGGCGACGGTCGGGGCGGTGGCCGGCGCGCTGGTGCTCTACGCGCTCGGCGCCTGGCTCGGGTACGAGCGGGTGCACCGCCTGGCCGGGCACCGCTGGTTCCTGCTGTCCAGCCAGAAGGACCTCGACCGGGGCCGCGTGCTGTTCGACCGGCACGGCAGCGTGATCGTCCTGGTCGGCCGCTGCATCCCGCTGGTGCGCAGCCTGGTCTCCATCCCGGCCGGGATCTCCGGCATGCCGCTGATGCGGTTCACCTTTCTCAGCGCCCTCGGCAGTGCCGTCTGGAACGCGCTGTTCGTCGGTCTCGGCTGGTTCCTCGGCGACCGCTGGGAGGTGATCGAGCAGTACATGGGCCCGATCAGCACCGGGGTGCTGGTCGTGGCCGTGCTCGCGGTCGGCTGGCTCGTCGTGCGCCGCCTGCGTGGCCGCGACCCGGTGACCGGCGCCTGACCCCGGCACCTGACACCGTTCCCGCCGCGGAGCGTACGACCACGATCACCGTGCGCTGACCTGCCGATCCTCCGTCCGACCAGCCGGTATCCGCGCCGCCGCGATGTGACAGCCTGATCTCTGAAAAGAGACGGCTCGGCGGGAGGAGACGCGCGGTGCGCCTCGTCGACGTCGGCAAGTCCTACCGGCCCGGGGCCCCGGTGCTCACCGGGATCGACCTGCAGCTCGAACCGGGCGTGCCGTTCGTGCTGCACGGCGCGAACGGCAGCGGCAAGTCCACCCTGCTGCGGATCGCGGCCGGGTGCGAGACGCCGACGACGGGCCGGGTCGAGAGCCGCCCGGACGTCGTGGGGTACCTGCCGGACCGCTTCCCGGCGCTGCTGCGCCTGCCGGCCCGCCGCTACCTGCGCCACCTCGCGGCGATCCGCCGGGTCCCGGCCGAGGACGCCGCACGGACGGGCGAGGCCGTGCTGACCGAGCTCGGGTTCTCCGGTGAGGACGGCGAGCCGATGGCCGCGCTGTCCAAGGGCAACGCCCAGAAGGTCGGGCTGGCGCAGGCCCTGAGCTGCGGCGCCGACCTGCTCGTGCTCGACGAGCCGTGGTCCGGCCTGGACGACGCGGCGGTCGCCGCGCTGGACGAGCGGCTCGCCGCCCTGCGCGTCCGGCTGCTGCTCACCGACCACACCGGGACGGCCGAGACGCTGCCCGGCGCGCAGGTGCGCCGGCTCGGCCCCGGAGGGCGCCTCGAGCCGGGGCCGGAACCGGCCGCCGAGCGGGAGCGGGTCCGCGTGCGCGTCGAGGTGGTCTTCCGGTCCGACCCGCGTGAGCTCCTCGACCGGCTTCCCCTCGCCCGGGTCGAGGAGATGGCGCCGGGACGGCTGGTGGTCCGGCTCCCGCCCCGGCACAGCGACGCCTGGCTGGCCGCCGCGCTGGCCGCGGGCTGCTCGGTCCGCGACGTCGTCCGGGAGCAGGTGTGACGCCGGGCCCCGGCTCCGCGCGGGCCGCGGCGGCGCTGGCCGTGGCGCGGATGCTCGGCGAGGACATCGCCCGCTCGCAGCGGTTCCTGGTCCCGGGTCTGCTGTTCGGGGTCGTGCTGGCGGTGCTGTTCGGCGGCGACCCGGGCGCGTTGCCCGAGCCGTGGGCGGCCTCGGCGTTGCTGCTCTACCCGGTCGGGGCCTGGCTCACGCACTCCGTGGCCGGCACCGAGGACGACGTCGCGCGCACGGTGACCGTGACCGCGGCCGGTGGCGGCGGGCCGGTCGTCGCGGGCGTGGCACTGGCCGGCGCGGCCGGTGTCGCGGTGCTGTCCGTGCTCGCCGTGCTGTGGGGCCTGGTCGCCGGGTTCTCCACGGCCACCCCGGGGATCCTGATCGAGGGGTTGTTCGGGCACCTGGCCTGCGGGCTGTCCGGCGTCGCGGTGGGCCTGGTCTGCGCCCGGCCGGTGATCCGCAGCCTGGGCCGGGCGTTGCTCGCCGGGCTGGCGTTCGTGGTGGTCACCGGCACCCGCTCGTGGCTGCCGCCGGTCGGGACGGCGGTCGCGGCGCTGGGCTCGGGCCGCGGCGGCGTCGGGGTGTTCGGGGACGTGCTGCTGGCGATGGCCCTGGTGGTCGGCGCGGCGGCGCTCGTGGTGCGGTGCGAGCAGGGCTGGCCGGACGAGTGGGGTGACCGGCTGGAGCCGGTCCGCCGCCGCCTGCCCCGCGCGGTGCGGGACCGGTTCTGGCCGGAGTGACGGTGGTGAGCCGGCGGTCTATCGCAGCCCGACGTAGCGGCCCAGCTCGGTCGCGGACCGGGCGAACAGCGCGTCCCGCTCGTAGAGCACGTTCTCGAACTGGCCGAACAGCTCGAACGTGACGTGACCGAACAACGCCGTCCACGCCGTCACCCCGCGCAGCAGGGCCTCGTCCGGAAGGTCCACCCCCAGCGCGTCGCGGGCCCGGGCGACATCGGCGTCGAGCGGGGCCGGGACGGCGTCGGTGGGGGTGTCCAGGCACCCGGCGGCGTGGGCGTCGGCCAGCACGGTCACCAGCGTCGTCACCGTCCGCGCGGCCGACGGGGTCGTCTCGCTCGGCGCGCTGTAGCCGGGCACCGGCGAGCCGTAGATCAGCGCGTACTCGTGCGGGTGCGCCAGCGCCCAGGTGCGGATCGCCGTCGCGACGGCGATCCAGCGCGCCGGGTGGTCGTCCCTCGGTGCGGTGGCCTCGGCGGCCTGCACGGCGTCACCGAGGGCGTCGTACCCCTCGGTGATCAGCGCGGTCAGCAGGTCGTCGCGGGTGGGGAAGTAGCGGTGCAGGGCCGACGAGACCATGCCGAGCTCGCGCGACACCGCGCGCAGCGAGAGCCCGGCCGCGCCGACGTCGGCGAGCTGGCGGCGGGCGGCGTCGACGATCTCGCGGGTCAGCTCCGCGCGGGCCCGGGCACGGGCGGTCCGTGGTGCGTTCACGCCGTCATCCTAGAGCATTCATCCGATAAGAGAGCGGTGCTCTTACATCCGGCCTGGTCGGGCGCGAGCCCCGCTCCGGCGCCCGTGGGTTCGGCGCGCGCTCCGGTCGTCGCGGACGCAGACTGGGTACCGACCGATCGGGGTCCGTGGGGCCCCTCTTGACTTCTACTGAAAGTAGAAGGATATTTCGGTCAGCAGGCCGCGAACGCCCGGGTCGCGGGATGTTCGTCGGAGCGCGAGGGGGCACACCATGAGCCCGGCAACTGCGTCGGCACCGTCACCGTCGATCCAGGTGCGTGCGGGAGCCGCCGCCGACCAGCTCGACCAGCGCTACCACCCGGCCGCGGGGATGCGGAAGCAGTTCAACAAGGTCTTCCCGACGCACTGGTCGTTCATGCTCGGTGAGATCGCGCTCTACAGCTTCATCATCCTGCTGCTCACCGGCACCTGGCTGGCCCTGTTCTTCGACCCGTCGATGGCCGAGGTCGTCTACGACGGGCCGTTC
Source organism: Pseudonocardia sp. KRD291 (assembly GCF_019263595.1). Lineage (GTDB taxonomy): Bacteria > Actinomycetota > Actinomycetes > Mycobacteriales > Pseudonocardiaceae > Pseudonocardia. Next base: position 14,147 of record NZ_JADQDD010000031.1, read on the forward strand.
GACAACCTGCGCGGCGTGCACATGTCCCGGGCCTACGAGTCCGCGCTGGAGATCTCGTTCGAGTACCGGGGCGGGTTGTTCCTCCGGCAGGTCCACCACTGGGCGGCGCTGCTGTTCCTGGCCGCGATGTTCGTGCACATGTTCCGCACGTACTTCACCGGCGCCTTCCGCAAGCCGCGCGAGGCGAACTGGGTGATCGGGGTCGTGCTGATCCTGATCGGCACGTTCGAGGGCTTCACCGGCTACTCGCTGCCCGACGACCTGCTCTCCGGCACCGGCCTGCGGATCGCCTCGGGCATCACGATGTCGGTCCCGATCGCCGGAACGTGGGTTCACTGGGCCCTGTTCGGCGGTGAGTTCCCGGGGACGGAGATCATCCCGCGGCTCTACATCGTCCACGTGCTGATCTTCCCCGGGCTGCTGCTCGCACTGATCGCCGTGCACGTCGGACTGGTCTGGTACCAGAAGCACACCCAGTTCCCCGGGGCCGGCCGCACCGAGACCAACGTCGTCGGCGTGCGGATCCTGCCGCAGTTCGCCGCCAAGGGCGGTGCGTTCTTCGCCATCACGGCCGGACTCACCATGATCATGGGCGGGGTCCTGCAGATCAACCCGATCTGGAACCTCGGCCCGTACGACGCGGCGCACATCTCGGCGGGCTCGCAGCCGGACTTCTACATGATGTGGTCCGACGGAATGGCGCGGATCTTCCCACCGTGGGAGTTCTACCTCTTCGGTGAGTACACGATCCCGTCGGTGTTCCTGCCGACCGCGGCGTTCCTGCCGGTGCTGTTCGTGATCGCGGGGCTCTACCCGTCGATCGAACGCCGGTTCACCGGCGACGACGCGCTGCACAACCTGCTGCAGCGCCCGCGCGACGTGCCCGTCCGGACCTCGCTGGGCGTCATGGGTATCGCGTTCTACATGGTGCTGGTGCTCTCCAGCTTCAACGACTGGATCGCCTACTACGCCCACGTCTCTCTGAACGCGACGACGTGGGCGGGCCGGATCCTGATGCTGGCGCTGCCGCCGATCGCCTACTGGCTGAGCTACCGGGCCTGCCTGAGCCTGCAGAAGTCCGACCGCGAGGTGCTCGCGCACGGCATCGAGACCGGCATCATCCGTCGGCTGCCGCACGGCGAGTTCATCGAGGTGCACCAGCCGCTGGGCGGCGTGGACTCGCACGGTCACGCCATCCCGCTGGAGTACCAGGGCACGTCGGTGCCCAAGCGGATGAACCAGCTCGGGTCGGCCGGGTCGCCGGTGTCCGGGACGCTGCTCTCGCCGGACCCGGCCGACGAGACGGCCCGGCTCGGCCGCGCCCGGCACGAGGAGCACGAGCGCGAGCTCTCGGCCCGGGACGAGCGCCGCGAGCTGGCCGGACGTCCGGACGCCGGACGTCCGCGGGACCCGACCGAGTAACGGGCACGCGCACACGAGAAGGTCCGGTCGCCGGTCGAGACTGTGCGTGTCCAGCTGCGGTGGGGCGGTCGATCGCGACCAGTGGGGCGGGGTCGCGCTGCTGGTCGCGCACGGTGCGGACGTCGGTACCCGTGGGGCGAGGCGGCGGTGCGGGCCGTCGACGGCGGGGGAGCGGGTCCGGCTGTGACGGATCGCGCCCCACTGTCCGTGGCGAGCCCGAATTCGCGATTGCAAACAGTTTCTCGTGTTCGATCATCTGTTCGAATAGAATGAGTGCATGACCGCGGTCGACGACATCACTACCGTTCCGGGCGGCTCCTGTCCGGAACCCGTGATGCCCGCATTCGCACCGGTCGATCCGACGCTCGTGTGGCTGCTGGCCGAGCAGGACCCGGGTGTGGTCGACGAGTTGTGCGCTGACGGCAGTCTGTCGGAGGCGGGTCTGGTGGATCGGATCTCGGTGCTGGAGTCGTTGCAGCAGCGGGTCGCGGCGCTGCAGTCCGCGGCGGTCTACGCGTTCGCCCGCCGCCACGCCGCGGTCCGCACGGCGGGTGGGGTGGTGGAACCGGAGAAGCTCGAACGCAGCATCGCCGGGCAGATCGCGCTGGCGTGTCGGGTCTCTCCCGCCGAGGGCGGGAAACGGATGCGGATGGCCCGCGACCTGCGCAACGGACACCACCGGGTGCACGCCCTGTTCACCGCGGGCGAGCTCAGCGCCTACAAGACCGCCACCATCACGGCCGCCACCGCCGATCTCGACGCGGCCGAGCGCGCAGAAGTTGATCGCCGTCTGGGCGCGCACGACGTCGCGCACCTGGGTGTGGGCCGGATTCGGACCCTGGTCCAGGCGCTCGCGGCGCAGGTGGCGCCGGAGAGGTTCCACGCCCGCTCCCGCGCCGCGCGTAAAGCGCGGCGGGTGTCGCTGCGCCCGGCTCCGGACGGGATGACCGACCTGATCGCGCACCTGCCCCTCGAACAGGGCGTCGCCTGTTACGCCGCCCTGGCTCAGGCGGTCAACGCGGCCGCGGTGAGCTCGGAGCCGGTGACCCGCGGGCGCGGGCAGATCATGGCCGACACCCTGGTCGAACGCGTTACCGGACAGGTCACCGCGCCCGATGTCGCGGTCGAGGTGCAGGTGGTGGTGCCGGTCGAGGCGTTGATCGACCCCGACTCGCCGCTGCCGGCGCACATCCCCGGGCACGGCCCGGTCCCGCTCGACGTCCTGGCCACCGGCAGCGGCCGCAAGACCCTGCGCCGGCTACTGACCCGGGCCGGGATCGTGATCGGCGGGGACTCGCGGCAACGCCTGTTCACCGGGGTGCTCGCCGAGTGGATCAGGGCCCGGGACGGGTACCGGTGCAGCGAACCGTACTGCGACGCGCCGATCCGACATCTCGACCACATCCGACGATCCGCCGACGACGGCATATCCGAGTTCGACAACGGCAGAGGTGTGTGCGAACTCCACAACTATCTCCGCGAAACACCCGGGTGGAGCGTGGAAAGGACCGAAGAGGGCGTCCGAACGACCACACCGACCGGACACACCTACACCGCACCACCATGGCGCACCGCCGAGCATCGTGACCCCGGACCGCCGGGGTCGACCGGCTCCGTCGCAGGTGGTCGTCCCGACCTCAGGCCGCGGGCAGTTCCAGACCCAGCCGGTCCCGCAGCTCACGGGCGCCGGTCGTGGTGACCACGACCGAGCGGCGGTCCCGGCCACGGGTGACATGCCCTGCTCGCCCGGCAGCCGGGCGCTCACGGGAGAGTCTCCGGTGCCCTCGGTGCGGAGGAGGGCACCTCGGGGCCCGCCGGGGCGCGCCTCGGGCCGTGCCACCGCGACAGCGCCACCCCGGTCAGCGCGCACACCCCGCCCAGCAGCGCCGCCGCCGGTGGCAGCTCACCGAGCAGCGGCCAGGCCATCAGCACGGTCAGCGTCGGCACGAGGTAGGTCGTGACGCCCAGCCGGCCCGCGTCCATCCGCGACAGCGCGTAGGCCCACGTCCCGAACGCGAGTGCGGTCGGGACCAGACCGAGGTAGACCGCCCCCGCGACAGCCGGTGCCGGGGCGGTACCCAGCGCGTCGACGAGCCCGCCGGCCCACGGCAGGCACGCCACCGCCCCGATCACGCAGGCGATCTGGGTGACCTGCAGTGCGGGCAGCCGTCGCAGCACCGGCTTCTGGGCGAGCACGCCGATCGTCCAGGTCACCGCGGCCAGCAGGCACAGCGCCGCGCCGGTGAGGTCGAAGCGCGAACCCGCGCCGGCCGTCGAGAACCCGATCAGTACCGCGCCGGCGAACCCGATCCCGGTGCCGGCCAGCAGCGGCTTCGGGAACCCCTCGCCGAGCAGGGCCCCGGCCGAGAGCGCGATCAGGATCGGTCCGATGTTGACCAGCATGGCCGCCGTCCCGGCGTCGAGCTGGGTCTCGGCGGCGTTGAGCGCGACGTTGTAGACGCCGAACCAGCTCACCCCGCACACCGCCAGTAACAGCCACTCCCGTCGGGTCGGGCGCACCCAGGAGCGGCGCGCCAGCACCGCCAGGGACAGGGCGAGCCCGCCGACCAGCAGCCGTCCCAGCGCCAGGGGCCCGGCCCCGAACGCCGGACCGACCGCGCGGATCGCCACGAACGCCGATGCCCACGCCGTCACCGTCACCGCAGCCGCCACCGCCACCCGGGTCCCCGCGCCGTGCGCTCCTGCCGTCATGGACGCGACGGTAGGCCCGGCGGAGTTCGGCGGGCACCGAAATACCGGGACGCACGAGTACCGGGGCTCAGGAGTACCGGGAGGCCAGCGCCGGGTAGTCGGCCCAGTCCGGGAACGTCCCGCCGGACAGGGTCGCGCCGAGGCGGTCGAGGTACCAGTGCCAGCCGGGGCCGACGTCGGCCGGGGAGAAGCCCGCCGGCAACGTCTGGGCGAAGTGCAGGACGGTACCCCCGGAAGCGTCGTCGGCCAGCGTCACGACGATCTCCCACGGAGCCGAGCCGTCCTGCTCGATCGACACCGCGAGCCGGTGCGGAGGGTCGCACTCCACGACCCGCACCGACGACGGCGGGCCGCCGGAGTCCTCGGCGCTGGTCATCGTGAGCTCCACGAGGCCCCCGGGCCGCGCGTCGCCGGTGAACGAGCCGAACCAGCGGGCCAGCCGGTCGGACTCGGTCAGCGCCGGCCACACGAGCGCGGGCGGGTCCGGGTACTCGCGCCGGAACAGCAGCGTGTCGAGGCCGTGCGGCTCCCGGGTGACGGTCCCGGCGGGCGTGTCGATCGTGGTCATGGTCGCTCTCCGATCGTGGTCAGGGCAGGGTCGTGAACTGGGCGGTGGCGACCGCGACCGCGGCCTGGGTCTGCTCCTCGGTGGCCATCCCGGACTCGCGCAGCGTGGCCTCCCACGCCTGGACGAGGCCGACGTTGTACTCCAGGACCTCCGGCGAGTTCTGGAACTGCGCCGGGTCGCCCAGGTCGGTCCCGCGCAGGTGCAGCCCGAGAGCGAGGAACGCGCCGTCCCAGCCGGGGCCGACGTAGAGGGCGCCGCCCGCGTCGGGCACCGGCGTCGCCGTCACCGAGTGGTCCAGGGTCAGGACGGTGGACTCCGCGCCGTCGGCCGCCAGCTCGACGGTGACCACGCTCTCCGGGCCGCCCCAGGTGACCACGAGCGTCGACGGCCGGTCGCAGCGCAGGACCTCGCCGTCGGCGTTGCCCTCGGTGGCGAAGTGCCCGCCGACCTTCAGGTCGCCGCTCACCGGCAGGAACCATCGGGCGAGCCGCCCCCGGTCGGTCAGGGCGTCCCAGACGTCCTCCACGCCGGCCCGGTAGGTGCGCTCGAGCCGCACGGCGACCTGGTCGCCCCGCTCTCCCGCGTGCACCCGGCGGCGTACCTCGTCCAGCTCGGTGATGATGTCGATCATTCCTGGTTACCCCTCGATGCGATGTCGGGTGCGTTCGAGCGATCGCGTCGCCCGCGGGCGAGCTCGGTGCCGAGCGCGTCGAGACGCTGCGACCAGAACCCGCGCAGGCCCGCGAGCCAGTCCTCGGCGACGGCCGGGCCGCTCGGGTCCACGGCGTAGATCCGCCGGTTCCCTTCCGGTCGGACGGTCGCGAAACCGTTGTCGCGCAGCACTTTCAGGTGTTGGGAGACGGCCGGCTGGGTGATCCCGAACTCCTCGGAGATCACCGCGACGACGTCGCCGGAGCTCCGCTCGCCGGTGGCCAGGACTTCCAGGACCCGCCGGCGGACCGGGTCCCCCAGGACGTCGAACGCGTGCATGGACCAAGTATGAGCAGACACTAATATTAGTCAAGACCAATAGAGGAAGTCTCTTGACTTCGCGGTTCGTCGGTCCCATGGTTACTCACATGACTAACGAACCAACTGACTGGGACCGGGCGAGGCGGTTGCCGTGAAGGACGACGGGCGCCCGCTGTTCCTCCAGATCGCCGAGCAGATCGCCACGTCGGTCGTCGACGGGACGTACCCGGAGGAGTCGCAGGTGCCCTCGACCAACGAGCTGGCCGCCTTCCACCGCATCAACCCGGCCACCGCAGCCAAGGGTGTGAACCAGCTGGTGGCCGACGGGGTGCTCTACAAGAGACGAGGGATCGGGATGTTCGTGGCGGAGGGGGCACGGACCCGGCTGCTGGAGAGCCGCCGGGAGGACTTCGGCCGGCAGTACATCGCTCCGCTGGTCACCGAGGCCGGGAAGCTCGGGATCGACCCGGAGCAGCTCAAGAAGATGATCGACGTCTGGGGGGACGAGGAATGAGTGCGCACGAGACGGGCGCAGGCGGAACGAGCATCGACAACGTGATCGAGATGCGTGGCGTCACCAAGCGCTACGGCAGCTTCACCGCGCTGGACGACGTGAGCGTCGCGCTGGAGGCGAACATGATCCACGGCCTGCTCGGTCGCAACGGGGCGGGCAAGACCACGATGATGCAGCTGCTGACCGCGCAGAACTTCGCGACGGCGGGTGTGATCGAGGTCTTCGGCGAGCAGCCCTACGAGAACGCCGGTGTGCTGAGCCGCACCTGCTTCATCCGGGAGGCGCTCAAGTACCCGGACAACTACCGCCTCCACCACGCGCTGTCGGCCGCCGCGATGGTGTACCCGAACTGGGACGCCGCGTTCGCCGAGTCCCTGGTCGAGGAGTTCGCGGTCCCGCGCAAGCGGCCCATCAAGAAGCTCTCGCGCGGCCAGCTCTCCGCGGTCGGAGTGATCATCGGCCTGGCCTCGCGCGCCCCGCTGACGTTCTTCGACGAGCCCTACCTCGGTCTCGACGCCGTCGCCCGGCAGCTGTTCTACGACCGGCTCCTCGCCGACTACGCCGAGCACCCGCGCACGGTCGTGCTGTCCACGCACCTGATCGACGAGGTCTCGGAGCTGATCGAGCACGTCGTCCTGATCGACAAGGGCCGCATCCTGATCGACGAGGACGCCGAGGTGCTGCGCGGCCGCGCGGTCACCGTGACCGGTCCGGCGCAGGCCGTCGAGTCGTTCGCGGCCGGGCACACCGAGCTGCACCGCGAGCAGCTGGGCGGGTTCCTGCGGGTCACGCTGTCCGGCGTGACGCCGCAACCGGCACTGAGCGCGCAGGGGATCGAGTTCGAGCCGGTCTCGCTGCAGCAGCTCGTCGTGCGCACCACCCAGAGCAACGTCGGCGGGCCCGGCGCCGACCTGGCCGTCGCCGGGTCCACGAACCGGAAGGTGCTGTCATGAACAACCGCGTGCTGACCGCGGCCCGGCTCAACGTGGTGGACGCGAGGACGAGACTGGGGATGCCCTGGCTCATCCTGGCGGCGGCGTTCCTGGTCAACCTGCTGATCTACGGCCTGATCCGGGCCAACACCGACGACGGCGACGACGGGACGACCGGCGCGCTCGCGGCGTTGTACTTCTTCATGGCCGCGGCCTACCTGCAGACGATGACCCAGACGTTCCCGTTCGCGCTGAGCCTGGGCGTCACCCGCCGGAACTTCTACCTCGGAGCCTCCCTGGTCGTCGTCCTGGAGTCGGTGCTGCACGGGGTGCTGTTGACGATCATGCTCGCGCTGGAGCAGGCGACCGGCGGATGGGGCCTGGCCCTGCGCTTCTTCGGGGTCCCGTTCATGGTGCAGCCCAACCCGGTGCTGCAGGTCGTCGCCTACGCCGTGCCGTTGATGGCGCTGGGCTTCCTGGGCCTGCTGGTCGGCACCGTGTTCCGGCGCTGGGGTCAGGTCGGGATCTACGCAGGCGGCATCGCCTCGATGCTCGTACTGGGCGGCCTGGTCGCACTGATCACGTGGCAGCAGTGGTGGGGCGCGGTCGGCGAGTTCTTCACCACCACACCGGACCTCGTGCTGGTGGGGGCCTACCCGCTGGTGGTGGTGGCGCTCGCGGCCGCCGGGGGCTTCCTCCTGGTGCGTCGCGCGACGCCGTAGGACACGCGGCCGTGGTGTGGGGGAGACACCCGGCCGCCGCAAGGGGACGAGGACCCGGCCTCCGACGGGGGGTGGCCGGGTCCTCGTCGTGTCTAGCTCTCGTAGGGGTCGGACGGCGCCGGGACCGGTGTGAGTGCGGAGATCGTCAGGTCCGGGACGTAGCGGTCGGCGACGTTGCCGGTGCCGGGCACGACCGTGCCGCGGACCTGTAGCCAGCGTTCCCCGCCGTCCGGGAGCGGGCCGTCCGGGAGCGGGCCCTCCGGTGCCGTGCCGCGCAGGCGCAGCATCGACGGGCGGGCGTCGGCGGCGCAGCAGCTGATCCGCATCCGGGCGAGCACGACGTCGCCGCGGTGGCGGGCGAGGAAGCCGGTGACCACGACCTCGCGTCCGGCCACCGAGCGCGAGTCGTCCCACACCGCCCGGTCGACGACGTCGCCGAGGCCGAGCGCGAGCGTCCCGCCCGGCAGCGGCGGGTAGAGGTCACCGCTGCGGACGGTGCCCCCGCTCGTCCGGTTCACCGCGTCGGCACCGAGCGCGGGCGGCGCGACGAGCGCGATCACCAGCACCGGCAGGAGCAGCAGCCACGGGGCGTGCGACCGGTCGTGGGCGTGGTCGTCGTCCGCGGCGTGGGTGCGCCCGCGCAGGTCGCGCACCGCGCCGACGACGGCCAGGCCGACCGCCGCCGTCCCGGCCGCGACCAGCAGCCACCGGTGGCCGGGGCGGACGTAGCGCAGCACCGAGTCGTCGACGCAGACCCGGAGCATCACCCCGCCGAGCACCAGCAGCAGCGCGTGCTGGGTGTCGCGCCTCATCGGAGGCCGCCGAAGACCAGCAGGCCGGCGCCGACGCCCGCCGTCACGGCGACGGCGAACGTGGCCGGGGCGAAGCGCACCGCGAACGCGCGCCCGAACGTCCCGGCCTGCAGCGCGACCAGCTTCAGGTCCACCGCCGGGCCGACGACCAGGAACACCAGCCGGGGCAGCAGCGGCAGCATCGCCAGCGACGCCGCGACGAACGCGTCCGCCTCGCTGCACAACGACAGCAGCACGGCCAGCACCGCCATCACGGCGATGCCGAGCAGCATCCGTCCGGCCAGCGCGTCCAGCCACTGCGGTGGCACCAGCACGCGCAGCGCGGCCGCGGCCACGGCGCCGACGACCAGGAACGCCCCGGCCGAGACGAGGTCCGCCCGCGCCGTCTCGGCCACCACCGCCCATCGGGCCTTCCCGGTGCCGGCCGGTGCCGGAGCGAGCCGCCGGGTGATCCACTCGCTGCGACCGGCCCGCTGCCAGAGCCACCCCATCGCGCACGCGGTCGTCAGGGAGCCGAGGAACCGTGCGCCCACCATCTCCGGAGCGTCCGGGAACGCCGTGGCCGTCGCCACCAGCACCACCGGGTTCACCGCCGGTGCGGCGAGCAGGAACGTCAGCGCGGCCGCCTCCGGCGCGCCCTGCCCGATCAGCCGCCGCGCGACCGGCACCGACGCGCACTCGCAGCCGGGCAGCACCATCGCCGCGGCCCCGGCGACCGGCACCGCGACCGCCGTCCGGGCCGGCAGCACCCGGCGCAGCACCACCGGTGAGACGAAACCGGCGATCAGCCCGGACAGCAGAACCCCGAGCACCAGGAACGGCAGGGCCTGCAGGCAGACGGCGACGAACACGGTCGCCGCGGTGCGCAGGGCGGGCGCGTCGAACGCGTCGGCGATCAGGGACCGGGCCAGCACGGCGGCGAGCAGCACCGCGCAGAACACGTGCAGCGAGGTGGCCCCCGGACGGGGCCGGACGGCGGTCGTCACGGCGGGGATCGTGGCACCGGGCCGACCCGCCCCACGGACGGATCACGAATCCGTTCCCGAACGCGATCGGTGGCTACGGGCTGTTGTCCAGGACCACGTCGGCGCGTTCGGCCGTGCGCTCCGCGGCGGCGAGGGCCTGCTCCTGGGTCGACCAGCGGGCCCGGAACGGCGCGTACCCGGTCCAGTCCTCCCGCGCGCGCAACCGTCGTTCCCGCTGCTCGGCGGGGGTGTCGACCCAGACGGCCAGGCTCGTCACCGGGGTCAGTACCCGGGCCCCGGCGCCGCAGCCCTCCAGCACCACGACCGGCGCGGGGTCCGTCGAGCGCCACGGTCCGGGGGCGTCGCGGTCCCAGTCCCAGGTCCGCCGGCGCAGCATCGAGCCGGTGGCGAGCGGGTCCCCGATCCACCGCCGGGCGAGCGCGGGGGTCCGCGCGAGGCCGTCCCAGCCGGGGTAGATCTCCTCGAGCGTGATCAGCGGGGCGTGCAGGGACCGGGCCAGGTGCCCGGCCAGCGTCGACTTCCCGGCCCCGGAGAACCCGTCCACGGTGACCAGCCGGTTCCCGGCCGCCCCCGGCTCCGCCGCCCGGACCAGGGCGCCGACCGCCGCGGCCCACCCGCCGCTGCGGTCCACCCGGATCCGCCGACCCGCCCCGTCGGGCCACTGGTGAACCATCACGTGCGGCGCGCGCTCGTCCTGGTTCACGAGTTCCGGCTCAGGGCGTGACGACGATCTTGATGTGGGCTGCTGCGGGGTCCGGGGACAGGGCGTCGCCGACGTGGTCGAGGTCCACGTGCGCGGTCACCAGGCGGTCCAGGTCCACCGCTCCGGACGCGGCGAGCTCGACCGCGGTCGGCCAGGTGTCGGCGTAGCGGAACGTGCCGGTCAGCGTGATCTCCCGGGACTGCAGCGACGCCACCGGCAGCGTCATCTCGTCGGCGCCCATCCCGACCAGGACCACCGTGCCGCCCGCGCGGACGGCTCCGATCCCGGCGGTCACCGCGGCCGGGGCACCGGAACAGTCGACGAACACGTCGGCGTCGACGCCGCGGCCGGCCGGGTCGCCGTCGCGCGGGTCGAGGACGTCGGTGGCGCCGTGCTCCAGGGCGCTCGCGCGCCGCCGGGCGTCGAGGTCGGTGACCACGACCTGCGCGGCGCCGAGCACCCGCGCCACCTGCGCGACCAGCAGCCCGATCGGCCCGGCGCCGGCCACGAGCACCCGCGAGCCGAGCCCGGTGCCGGCCTTGCGGTTCGCCCAGATCGCCACCGAGAGCGGCTCCAGCAACGCCGCCGCGTCGTCGGAGACGGAGTCCGGGACGGGGTGGGCGAAGTCGTCGGCGATCGTCACGTACTCGCTGAACGCGCCGTCGACCGGCGGGGTCGCGAAGAACGCGATGTCCGGACAGAGGTTGTACTCGCCGCGGTGGCAGTACCGGCAGCGACGGCAGGGCACGCCCGGCTCGATCGAGACCCGCTGCCCGATCCGGGAGGCCTCCACCCCGGTCCCGACGGCGACGACCCGGCCGGACGGCTCGTGCCCGAGCACCAGCGGCTCGCGGACCACGAACTGGCCGATCCGCCCGTGCGTGAAGTAGTGCACGTCCGACCCGCAGGTCCCCACGGCGCCGACCCGCACCAGCACCTCGCCGGGCGCGGGCCGGGGGACCGCGCGCTGCTGGACCTCCAGCTCGCCCGCGGCGCGCAGCACGCTGCACCGCATCGACTCGGGGACCCCGCTGACCGCTCCGGACACCCGCAGGACACTGCCAGCCCGGTCGGGATCGCGCCACGCCCGCCGGGCGGCGCGCGGGCGGTATCCGCGTCGCGTCCGCCGTCCGGGGAGGGCCATGATGCGGCGGTGCTCCCGGACGTCGCGCTCGCCGACCTCGACGAGTCCACCCTCGACGACCTGCTCGCGGCCGCCGTCGACGGCGCCGACCCGGCCGAGGTGATGGCTCCGCTGCCCGGCGAGCGGGGCTGGACCGCCGCCCAGCGCGCGGAGTTCCGGGCGTTCCACCGCCGGCGTTCGCTGGCGACGGCGACGCCGGTGGAGCGCACGTTCGTGGTGCTCGCCGACGGCCGGGCGGCGGGCGCGGCCCGGCTGGAGCCGGTCGCGGACGGCGTCGAGATCGGGATCTGGCTGGCCCGCCCGTGGCGCGGGCGCGGCGTCGGGGGACGGGTCGTGCACCTGCTGGCGGCACGGGCCGGTGGCCGGGAGCTCGTCGCGGAGACGACGAGCGGCAACGCCGCGGCGCTCCGGCTGCTCCGGACCCTGGGTGCCGAGCTGAGCACGGACGGCGACGATGTGCACGCCCGCCTGGCCCCGCCCCGGATCCTGGGCGGCGGGACGCTGGACAGCGCACCCGCCGGTGGTGATTGACTGTCTCCGGTCACGTCAGCGCTCCCCGCACGGCTGCCGATGGCCGATCGACGACGAGAAGGGCGCCGATGGGCTCGGGCATCGAACGGCCGGCGGTCACCGGCTTCCACCACGTGTCGGCCATCGTGTCCGACGTGGAGGCCAGCGCGACCTGGTACCAGCGGGTGCTCGGCCTGCAGCGGCTCCCGGTGACGTTCCCGCACCACGGCGAGGACTCCGGCGACGGCAAGGCGGCGCTGCTGCTCGACACCGCGACCGGGGTGATGATCGAGCTGCACCACGACGCGGCGGGGAGCGCACCGGACCGGGCCCGCAACGCGCTGGACCACCTCGCGTTCGGCGTCGCGGACCGCGCGACGCTGGACGGCTGGGCGGCCTGGCTGGACACGCTCGGCGTCGTCCACGACGGGGTCCGCGACCGGACCGAGCCCACCACCTACGCGGCCCTGGAGTTCCAGGACCCGGACGGCATCGCCCTGGAGTTCATCTACTTCCCGACCGGGTGACCGGCGCCGCGACCTACCCCGACCGGGAGCGAACACGCATGAGCCCGACCCCAGGCACTCCGTCCGGCACGCTCGGCTCCGGAGCCGAGCAGCCCGACACCTACGAGCGCAGCCTGGCGCACTGGGCCGAACAGGGCCGGGCCGGGATGGAGGCCTTCTACGCGCTGGCCTCGGAGGACTACCGGCAGATGGTCGCGGCCCGCAACTGGTCGGCCGACCTGCGCCGGGTGGCCCGCGACTCCCGGGTGCGGGCGCTGGACGTGGCGTGCGGCAGCGGGAAGTTCCCGGCCGAGCTGATGCGCCGGGGACTGGCCGACGCGCTGGCCGGGACGACCGTCGAGGTCGACCTGCTCGACCCGTCCGCGTTCTCGATCGCCGAGGCCCGCTCCGTGCTCGGCCCGCCGTTCGTGCCCGCGGCCGAGCACGAGGTCCGGCTGCAGGACCTCGACCCGTCCCACGGCGACTACGACGTCGCGTGGGCGACACACGCGCTCTACGCGATCCCGCCGTCGGAGCTCGACGCCGGAGTGGCCCGGATGGTGGCGGCGCTGCGGCCGGGCGGGTTCGGCGCGGTGGTGCAGGCGACCACGACGTCGCACTACCTGCGTTTCGCGGAGCTGTTCCGGGCCGCCCACTCGCCGGCGGGCACGCCGTTCACCAGTGCCGAGCAGGTCGCCGCGTCGCTCGTGGCCGCGGGCGTCACACCGTCGGTGGGGACGCTGCGCTACACGGTGGGCAGCACCGACCGCGACGTCGTCGAGGGGTTCCTGCAACGGTGCGTGTTCGACGACTCGGTGCCGCTGAGCCGGATGGAGGCCGACGGCCCGCTGGGTGAGTACCTGGCCGGGTGCCGCGGGCCCGAGGGCTACCGGTTCGTCCAGGACGTGCACGTGCTGACCTGGGACGTGTAGGGCCTCGGGCGCTGTGTTCAGCGGGCGTAGTGCTCAGCGGGCGTTGTGGAAGATGACGCCGAGCACGTTGCGCTCGCCGGTGTGCACCTCGCTGACCCCGTGCCGCATCTGCACCCGGTGGTACCCGCGCGAGCCCCGTCGCGGGCGTTGCCGGACCGGGAACACGACCGCCTGGCCCTGCTGCGGGCGCAGCACCGTCGGCCGGGACTGCATGCGCGGCCGCTGCTCGACGAACACGCTCTCGCCGCCGGTGAAGTCGTCGTCCGGGCGGCTGAGCATGACCAGGAACTGCAGCGGGAAGACCAGGTCGCCGTAGACGTCCTGGTGCAGGCAGTTGAACCCGGTCGGGCCGTAGCGCACCACCAGCGGGGTCGGCCTGTGCTGCCCGGCCGCCGCGCACTCGTCGACGAGCCCGTCGAGGGTCTCCGGGAACGTGCGCTCGCCGAGGAGCCCCGCCCAGTCGTTCGCGACCCGCGCGAGGTGCGGGTAGACCCGCTCGCGCAACGTCTGCACCAGCGGCGGAAGCGGGTCGGCGAAGTAGCGGTAGCTGCCGATGCCGTAGGAGTGCCGCGCCATCACGACGGTGTTCCGGAAGCGCGCGTCGTCGTCGAACATCGCGGTGATCTCGGCGCACTGTTGCGGGGTCAGCAGCGGAGGGGTGACCGCGGTGCCGGTCTCGTCGAGCCGGTGTCGCAGGTCGGCCCAGTCCAGCCCGTCCAGGGCGGGGACGGCGGCGTCGGTGGTCGGTGCGCGCGTCATGGTGGGCCCAACACCGTCCCGGCCCCATCCGTTGCACCTCCCCCCACCCGACGCAGCCACGCGAGGTCGTCGGTGGGAGTCCGCGGGACGGGTGTCGTTGACATCGCGGCCGCGGGCGACGAAGGATGCCGACCATGGCAGCGAGGGCGCCGCGACGGCGCACAGGGTTCTGACCAGGTGTTCTCCCGCATCCTGATCGCCAACCGGGGCGAGATCGCCATCCGGGTCGCCCGTGCCGCCGCCGATCTCGGCGTCGGGTCGGTCGCGGTGTACGCCACCGACGACGCCGGGGCCCCGCACGTCGCCGCGGCCGACACCGCGGTCGCGCTGGCCGGGTCCGGGCCCGCGGCCTACCTCGACGTCGACGACGTCCTGCGCGCCGCCGCGGCCTCCGGTGCCGACGCCGTCCATCCCGGCTACGGGTTCCTGAGCGAGAACGCCGGGTTCGCCCGGGCCTGCGCCGACCGGGGGGTCACGTTCGTCGGGCCGCCGCCGCAGATCCTGGACGCGTTCGGCGACAAGACCCGCGCCCGCGCGTTGGCCCGCGAGGCCGGTCTCCCGGTGCTCGCCGGCACCGACGGGCCGGTCGACGCCGACGGCGCCGAGGCGTTCCGGGCCACGCTGGCGGCCCCGGGCGCGGTGATGCTCAAGGCGCTGGCCGGTGGTGGCGGCCGGGGGATGCGCCGGGTGCCCGCGCGGGCCCCGGCCGAGTCGGACCCGGCCGGCGCCGGCGCCGGAGCGGGCGCCGCGGCCGAGCTCGCCGCCGCGCACGCCCGCTGCGCCTCCGAGGCGCTCGCGGCGTTCGGCGACGGACGGGTGTTCGCCGAGGAGCTGCTGGTCCCGGCCCGGCACGTCGAGGTGCAGATCGCCGGCGACGGCACCGGGGCCGTCGTGGCGCTGGGCGAGCGGGACTGCTCGATCCAGCGGCGGCACCAGAAGATCGTCGAGATCGCCCCGGCGCCCGGTCTGCCGGAGCCGGTCCGCGCGGAGCTGCTCGCCGCGGCGGTCCGGCTGGGTGAGTCGGTGCGCTACTCCGGGCTCGGCACCGTCGAGTTTCTCGTCAGTGGGCAGAGAATCGTGTTCCTGGAGGTCAACCCCCGTATCCAGGTCGAGCACACGATCACCGAGGAGGTGACCGGCGTCGACCTGGTCGCCACCGGCCTGCGCCTGGCCGCCGGTGCGACGCTGGCCGAGATCGGACCGTTCCCGCAGCCGGCCGGGTGCGCGGTGCAGCTGCGGATCACCTGCGAGACCACGAACCCGGACGGGACGACGACGCCGTCGGCCGGGACGCTGAGCGCCTACGAGCTGCCGTCCGGGCGCGGGATCCGGGTGGACGGCGCCGGCTACCCCGGCTACCGGACGAGCCTGCGTTACGACCCGCTGCTGGCGAAGCTGATCGTGCACGACCGGGCCGCCGATCTCCCGGCGCTGGCCGCCCGCGCCGGCCGCGCGCTCTCCGAGTGCCGGGTCGAGGGCGTCTCGACGAACCTGGACCTCCTGGCCGGGGTCGTCGCGCACCCGGCGTTCGCCGCCGGAGCGCTGAGCACCGACTTCCTCGACGACCACCTCGCCGACGTCCTCGCGACGCCGCGACCGCACCGCTACGTCGAGGCGGCGCCGGGTGCCGCCGACGGGCCGCGCTCCCCGGCCGGGACGGCCGCCGCGGTGGAGGTCCCGCAGGGCTCCACCGCGCTGCGCGCCGACCTGCCCGGCACGGTCGTCACGGTCGAGGTCGCCGAGGGGGACGAGGTCCGCGCCGGCACCGCGCTGCTGGTGCTCGAGGCCATGAAGATGGAGCACGTCGTCGCCGCCCCGGTCACCGGCACCGTGCGCGCGCTCGGCGCCGCCGTGGGCCGGACCGTCGCCGCCGGGGACGTGCTCGCCGTCCTCGACCCGGCCGCCGACGCCACCGACGACGCCGTGACGGCGGACGAGGTCGACCTCGACCACGTCCGGCCGGACCTCGCCGAGGTCCTCGACCGGCACGCGCTCGGCCACGACGACCGCCGCGGCGCCGCCGTCGCCAAGCGCCGGGGCACCGGTCTGCGCACCGCACGGGAGAACCTCGACGACCTCTGCGACGACGGCACGTTCGTCGAG
Source organism: Pseudonocardia sp. KRD291 (assembly GCF_019263595.1). GTDB lineage: Bacteria > Actinomycetota > Actinomycetes > Mycobacteriales > Pseudonocardiaceae > Pseudonocardia. Next base: position 30,444 of record NZ_JADQDD010000031.1, read on the forward strand.
TACGGCGCGCTGGCCATCGCCGCGCAGCGCGGGCGCCGCTCGCTCGAGGACCTGGTCGAGCGCACACCCGCGGACGGCATGCTCGCCGGCACCGCGACCGTCAACGCCGGCCTGGTCGGCGACGAGGACGCGCGCGTGGCCGTCGTGGCCTACGACTACACGGTGCTCGCCGGCACCCAGGGCTTCACCAACCACAGGAAGAAGGACCGGATCTTCGAGCTGGCGCGGCGGCGTCGGCTGCCGGTCGTCGTCTACGCCGAGGGCGGTGGCGGGCGGCCCGGCGACACCGACGGCAGCTGGGCCTCGATGCTCGACGTGCCCGCGTTCGAGCTGTTCGCGAAGCTCTCCGGGCTGGTCCCGCTCGTCGGCGTGGTGGCCGGGCGGTGCTTCGCCGGCAACGCCGCGCTGGCCGGGATCTGCGACGTGATCATCGCCGTGGAGGGTGCGAACCTGGGGATGGGCGGCCCGGCGATGATCGCGGGCGGTGGGCTCGGCGATGTCACCCCGGACGAGGTCGGGCCGATGTCGGTGCAGGTCGGCAACGGCGTCGTCGACGTGCTGGTGCCCGACGAGGCGGAGGCGACCCGCGTCGCGAAGCAGTATCTGAGCTACTTCCAGGGCACCGTCGAGGACTGGACCGCGCCGGACCCGCGCGCGCTGCGCCACGTCGTCCCGGAGAACCGGGTCCGCGTCTACGACATGCGCGCGGCGGTGCACGGCCTGGCCGACGAGGGATCGGTGCTGGAGCTGCGACGCGGTTTCGGCGCCGGGATGATCACCGCGCTGGTCCGCGTCGAGGGCCGTCCGATGGGGTTGATCGCGAACGACCCGACGCACCTCGGCGGTGCGATCGACGCCGACTCGGCGGACAAGGCGGCCCGGTTCCTGCAGCTCTGCGACGCGTTCGGGCTCCCCGTGCTGTCCCTGTGCGACACCCCCGGCTTCATGGTCGGGCCCGAGTCCGAGCAGCGGGCGACGGTGCGGCACTTCAGCCGGATGTTCGTCGTCGGCGCGAACCTGTCCGTGCCGATCGGTCTGGTGATCACCCGCAAGTGCTACGGCCTGGGCGGGCAGAGCATGTGCGGTGGCGACCTCAAGGCCGCGGCGTTCGCGGTGTCCTGGCCGACCGGCGAGCTGGGCGGGATGGGCCTGGAGGGCGCGGTCCGGCTCGGGTACCGCAAGGAGCTGGAGGCGGTGCAGGACCCGCAGCGGCGGCAGGCGTTGTTCGACGAGCTCCTGGCCGCGGAGTACGAGAAGGGCAAGGCCCTGTCCACCGCCCAGGTGTTCGAGATCGACGACGTGATCGACCCGGCCGACACCCGGCGCTGGGTCACCTCGTCGTTCCCGCCGGCACCGGTCGGAGTGCGGGCCCCGACGGTGCGCCCGTTCGTCGACACCTGGTGAACCGGGGACCCCGCCGGGCCGCCGCATCGCCGGACGGGGTCCTCTCCTGCCCTGCGTGATGACGTCACGTGGTCGACACGACATCGACGGGGTTAATTCACACCACCAACGGTGGGCACTCCTACCTCAACCGTCACATCCGTACGTAGCGTCGCTCGCGTCCCGATGGTTCATGCGAACGAGGCGGTCGAGCGGACATGGCACGCGCTGTTGCACGACGGATGGTGATCACCGGAGTCGCGATGTTCACGGCCGGGGTGGTGTCGGTGGCCGGGAGCGGCCTGGCGCCGGCCCATGCCGATGACGC
>NZ_JADQDD010000310.1 GCF_019263595.1 Pseudonocardia sp. KRD291
GCGTTAAGGCTCCACAACGCTGGATTCGAGTGGGGTCAGCCTGCGGTGAGGGTCGCGTTGTAGAGGTCGCGCTTTCCGACTCCGGCGCCGGTGGCCACCGCGGCCACGGCGTCCTTGAGGCGCTCTCCGTCGGCCACCCGTTCGCGGACCGCGGGGATCAGCGAGTCGATCGACGGGGCCTCGGCGACGTCGGCGCCGGCCAGCACGACCGTCACCTCGCCGCGCACCTCGTCGGCGCCCGCCCACTCCGCCAGCTCGGCCAGCGTGCCGCGCTTGACCTGCTCGTAGCGCTTGGTCAGCTCCCGGCAGACCGCGGCGCGACGGTCGGCGCCGAGCACCTCGACGGCCAGGGAGAGCAGGTCGGCGACCCGGCGCGGCGACTCGAAGAACACCACCGCGCGGGGCTCGCGACGCAGGTCGTCGAGCCAGCGGCGGCGTTCGCCGGGCTTGCGCGGGGCGAAGCCCTCGAAGCAGAAGCGCTCGCAGGGCAGGCCGGACAGGACCAGTGCCGTGGTCACCGCGGACGGGCCGGGCAGGCACGTCACCGGCAGGTCCTCGGCGGCGGCCGCCGCGACCAGGCGGTAGCCGGGGTCGGAGATCGCGGGCATCCCGGCGTCGGACACCAGCAGCACCGTCGACCCGTTCCGGACGGCCTCGAGCAGGCCGGGCATCCGCTCGCCCTCGACCGCGTCGTAGTGGCTGACGACCTTGCCCCCGATCTCGACGTCCAGGGCGGAGGCGAGGTGGCGGAACCGGCGGGTGTCCTCGGCGGCGACCAGGTCCGCGGTCGCGATCAGCTCGCGCAGCCGCGGTGAGGCGTCGCGCGCGTCGCCCAGCGGCGTGGCCGCCAGGACCAGGGCACCGGGACGGGCGAGCGCGTCGGTCATCGGATCAGCCTACGATCGACCCCCGTGGCTGTTGGCACCCCGACCGGAGTCTCCGGCAGCAGGGTGGCCGGGCCCGCCGAGGAACCGGGCCTGACCCCGCTCGGCGCGCCGCCCCCGATGCGCCGAGCCGACCCGGGGCCGATCTCGCGGCTGGGCCGTCCCCCGGCCACCGACACCCTGCGCGGCTGGCTCGTCACGGCCGGGATCACGCTCCTCGCGGCGGTGCTGCGCCTGACCGACCTGGGCGGGACGACCGACCGCGGCACCCCGATCTTCGACGAGAAGCACTACGTGCCACAGGCCTGGCAGATGGTGCGCAACGGCGGGATCGAGGACAACCCGGGCTACGAGAAGGTCGTGCACCCGGCGCTGAGCAAGCAGCTGATCGCGCTCGGCGAGGCGATGTTCGGCTACGACGGGGTCGGCTGGCGGATCGCGGCGGCGCTGGCCGGGGTCGCGTGTGTGCTGCTGATCGTGCGCGCGGCCCGGCGACTGACCCGGTCCACCGCGCTCGGTGGCCTGGCCGGGCTGCTGCTGATCTGCGACGGGCTCTCGCACGTGCAGTCGCGGATGGGCATGGTCGACGTGTTCAGCGCGCTGTTCGTGCTGGCCGCCTTCGCCACGCTGCTCTGTGACCGCGACGACGTGCGCGCCCGGATGGCCCTCGTCGTGGCCCAGGACCGGGTCCGGGACCACGTGTTCGGACCGCGCTGGGGCGTGCGCTGGTGGCGGCTGGCCACCGGGGTGCTGCTCGGGCTGGGCTGCGGGGTGAAATGGAGCGGCGTCTACTACGTCGTCGCGTTCGGGATCCTGGCCGTGCTCTGGGACGTGTCGCTGCGCCGCAGGGCCGGCGTCGCGCGGCCGTGGGTCGGGACGATCGTCCGCGATCTCGGGCCCGCGCTCTGGGCACTCGCGCTGGTGCCGGTCCTGGCCTACCTGAGCACCTGGTGGGCGTGGTTCGGCAGCGAGACCGGGATCGACCGGCACCAGGTCGGGCGCGAGATCGGCACCGGCGGGATGTGGTCGTTCCTGCCGGACTCGCTGCGCTCGCTCTGGTACTACCACGGGCAGGTGCTCAGCTTCCACGAAGGACTGACCACCCAGCTCGCAGGCCGCCACCCGTGGGAGTCGAAGCCGTGGACGTGGCCGATGGGGCTGCGCCCGATGCTCTACCAGTACGCCGACCAGGGCGTACGCGGCTGCGACGCCGGTGACTGCGTCAGCGCCGTGATGCTGATCGGCACGCCCGCTCTGTGGTGGGCGGCGATCCCGGTGCTCGCCTGGGGTCTGTGGCGGGCCGTCACCCGGGCGGACTGGCGCTGGGCCGCGGTGCTGGTCGGCTACGGCGCGGGGTTCCTGCCGTGGTTCCTGAACCTCGACCGCCAGATGTACTTCTTCTACATGATGCCGGTGGCCCCGTTCCTGGTGCTGGCCACGGTGCTGGTGATGGGTCAGATGCTGGGCGAGGCGGACAGCTCGGAACGGCGGCGGCGGATCGGTCTGCTGTTCGTCTCCGGCTGGGTGACGCTGATCCTGGTCAACTTCGTCTGGCTCTGGCCGATCCTCGTCGGCACGCCGATCACGGAGGCGCACTGGCAGGCCGAGCTCTGGCTCCCGTCCTGGCGGTGAGGTCGGTCGATGATCGCCGGCATCGGGCGGACCCGGCCACGGATGGCCGCTCCGGCCCGATCCCGGCGATCAGGTGGCACGGTCGAGGGTGCGACGGATCTGTTCGACGACCCATGCGGGCTTGTCGACCATGTGGTGCCAGGTGAACCGGAGCAGCTCCCACCCGCCGGCGACGAGGACGTTGCCCTTCACCCGGTCGCGCTGAAAACGTCCCGGGTCGGTGTGCCACGCCCAGCCGTCGACCTCGAGGGCGACCCGACGGGCCGGGAAGGCGATGTCGATCTCGTACCCACCGAACGGGAGGCCGAGCACCCACCCGTCGATCCCGGCCGTACGGAGCAACCGGATCAGCCGCCGTTCCGCGCCCGAGGCGGCCCGGTCGGCGGCGCCGGCCAGCAGCTCACCGGCCCGGGCGGACCCGCGTGCACCGAGATTCCGGCAGTAGGCCGCGTACACGGCGTCGAAGCCCACGTGCTGCTGCAGCGCCCGGTCTAGGAACACCGAGCCGTCCGACCGGGCCACGGCCGTCTCGAGCGCCGCGAGAGGGCGCGCCGTCACCCCGATGCCCCGGACCGTCGCACGATCCGGCAGGGGGACGTCGCGGCGGCGGATCCGGATACCCGTCGGAGGCCTGTGGTGGTCACGGGCCGGCAGGGTGATCTCGACGTCGCCGGGGGCCTGCTCAGCATCCCGTGCCAGTAGGCCGAAGCGGGACCCGAGACGAGGGCCGGCGCACCGGCCCAGAGCCACGCTCCGCGAACCACCGACTCGTCGCTCGCCCGGTGGCCCTCGGCCAGGAAGACCCCGGGATACAACGACCACCACCGTCCCTGCGCCACCCGTCGCCGGATCGTCCGCTCGGACATCCCCGCCGCCACGGCCTGCGCGCGCGCGACGACACCGGCCTGGTAGCGCAGGACGTCCGGGAGACCCACGCCCGGCAGCGTGGTTCCCGGCCCGTCGCCACCGGGCGGGTTCTCCGGCAGCGCTTCGCTACCGGGAACCGGTCGGGCCCGACCGTGATCGACAGAACCGGGCGGGACCGGCCACCGATGGCCGTTCCCGCCCACTCCCGGCGATCTCGACCACGCGCACCCGCTCGGCGGTGGGGTACACGGCGTGTCCGGGTACCTGGCCGCGTCCGATGCACTCAGCCGATCACGACGTTCGTCCCGAACATTCCGGACGGGTCGTGGCGGCGCCCGATCTCCAGCAGGCGGGCCCGGTCGTCGTCGGACCACAGGGCCCCGACCCGGCCCGCGGACGCCTGGCCGAGCAGGTTCACCAGCCCGCCGCCGGCCGTCCACGGGGCCAGTGCGTCGACCAGCGACGCGGCCCGGGCCGGGACCTGCACCGCCGCGTCCGGACCGGCCGGCACGCCCAGGCAGTAGACGGAGAACGCCGCGTCCCGGCCGCTGACCGCGTTCGGCACCTCGGGGCGGCGGGCGATCGCGCCGCCGAGCAGCCGCAGCTCGACGAGCACCAGCGGGCTCGACGAGTCCGGTCCGGCCTCGTCCAGGATCGCGTCGACGGCCCCGGCGGGCAGCGCGGCCAGTGCGGTGCCGCGGTCCCAGACCGGCATCGGGGCGGTCGGGTCCATGTGCACGGCGTCGATCGCCGGGTAGGGCATCTCTCCGACCAGGTCGAGGATCGGCTCGGCGGCGGAACGCATCGGTGCGAGCAGCGCGGCGCCGGACTCCGCCGACCCGAGGTGGGTGAAGCGCAGGTGGGCGACGAACCGGCCCTGCAGCGGCGGGGGCAGGTTCGGGTCCGGCGGCAGCGCCAGCAGCGCGACCGACGTCGTCGCGTCCTCGGGCAGCGTCGGCGCCCACTCCCGCCAGGCGTGCAGCACCGCCGGCGCCGACCCGCCCGGGAAGAAGATCCCACCGCCGTGGAAGCGGGTGACCGGCATCAGCGCGAACTCGATCGACGTGACGATCCCGAAGTTGGCCTTGCCTCCGCGCACGGCCCAGAACAGGTCCGGGTCGCACTGCGCGTCGACGTCGCGGATCTCGCCGTCGGCGGTGACGATCGTCAAGGCCGTGACGTGGTCGGCGGCGAAACCGTAGCGCCGCGCCATCGGGCCCAGGCCGCCACCGGTGGTGTAGCCCACGACCCCGACCGACGACGCCGAGCCGTTGAGCGGGGCCAGCCCGTACGGTGCGGCGGCGTCGATCACCTCCCGCCAGCGCACCCCCGCCTCGACGCGTGCGGTGCGGGCAGCGGGGTCCACACTCAGGCCGGTCATCCGGCGGGTCGAGACCAGTACGGTGCCGTTGAGGTCGCCGAGCAGGCCGTGCCCGGTGGCCTGCACCGAGACCCGCCTGCCGGTCGCGGCGGCGTGCCGGACGGCGGCGGCGACGTCGGCGGGGCGGGTGGCCCCGACGACGACCGCCGGCGAGGGCAGGTAGGCGGCGTTGAACCCGGAGACCTCCTCGGCGTAGCCGGGATCGGTGGGTTCGAGCACCGGCCCCTCCACTGCGACGACGAGCGCGGCGAGCGCGGTGTCGGGAACGAACGTGGTCATGGGTCTCTCCTGGCGAGGTGCGGTCGGTGCTGACGGGGGCAACGCTGCTCCCGGACGCGGCCGGGCCCCATCCCAGCGATCTGGGGAACCGGCCCCCCACATCTCTGGGAGGCCGCTCTGACCAGTGGTTTCGCCCGCGCTCTTACCCAGAAGTGGGGATGGCCGCGCGGTGCCGGGCTGAGCAGGATCGATGCCATGCCCCTGATGCCGGCCGAACGCGCCCGGGCCCAGCTGGGCGGCCTCGCCGCCGCCGGTCTGGACGCGCCGGTGTTCGCCGCCGGGGCGATCGAGATCCTGCGGGCCGCCCTGCCGTTCTCCGCCGCCTGCCTGGCCACCACCGACCCGGCCACCGAGCTGGTCACGAGCACCGTGAAGTGGCAGCTGACCGACGAGAACGACGAGGAGTGGGCGTACCAGGAGTACGAGGTCGAGCAGTACAACTCGATCGACGTGGCCCGCCGGCCCGGAGGGGTGACCACGGCGGCCCAGGAGACCGGCGGCGACCTGGCCTCGCTGCGCCGGTTCAGCGAGTTCTTCGTGCCCCGCTACGGCTTCGGCGACGAGCTGCGCGCGACGTCGACGGTCGACGGCGCCGTCTGGGGGTTCGTCGCGCTGTTCCGGGACGGCCCGCACGCGTCGTTCACCCCGGCCGAGCTGGAGTTCGCGGCCTCGGTGAGCACCCTGTTCGGGCGCGGGCTGCGCAGCGGGCTGGTGGCCGGGGCGGTCGACGGCGGCGCCACGGCGGACGGGCCGGCCGTGATCGTCGTCGACGGGGCGGGCGAGATCGTGCAGGCCGGGATCGGCGCCGCGGCCCGCGTCGCGGACCTGGGTGGTGCCCCGCTCGGCACAGGGCCACTGCCGTTCCCCCTGGTCACGCTCGTCGGCGCCGCGCGTCGCTACTCCTCCGGCCGCCTCGACGTGCTGCCGCGGACCCGGCTGCGGTCCCGTTCCGGGCAGTGGGTGGTGGCGCACGCCTCGCCGCTGACCTCACGCGACGGCCGCTGCACCGACGTCGTCCTGACGATCGAGGAGGCCCGGCCGCCGGAGATCGTGCCGCTGGTGGTGGCCGCGTTCGGGCTGACCCCGCGGGAGCAGGAGGTGGTGCGCCTGGTGCTGCAGGGATCCGACACCGCGGAGATCGCGCGGTCGCTGCACCTGTCGGCCTACACGGTGCAGGACCATCTGAAGTCGGTGTTCGACAAGGTCGGCGTACGCAGCCGGCGCGAGCTCACCGCGCGGGTGTTCTTCGACCAGTACGCGCCGCGGCTGGCCGCGGCGTCCGGGGTGGCACCGTCCGGGTGGTTCGCCCCGGCCGTCTGACACCGGCGGGAACTCACGGCGCCCTCGCGACGACTACCCTCCGGTGACGATGCCTGTCCCCGCCCCGGCCCCTGCCTCCCGGGCCCGGCTGCGCGCCTCCCGGGCGGTGACGCTCACCGTGCTCACCGCCCTCACCCTGCTGCTGGCCAGCGCCCCGGCGTGGGCGCACACCGAGCTGGTCCGCAGCACCCCGGCGGCGAACTCCGCCGTGGCGACGGCGCCGTCGGCGGTCGCGCTGACGTTCAGCGAGGAGATCAGCCCGGACCTGGCCACGATCACCGTGACCGGCCCGGACGGGCAGCGCTACGAGAGCGGCCCGCCCACCGCGTCCGGGGAGACCCTGTCCCTGTCCCTGCGCCCGCTCGGCCCGGCGGGGGCCTACCGGGTCGACTACCGGGTCGTCTCCGACGACGGGCACCCGGTCGCCGGTGCCGTCCCGTTCACGCTGACCGCGGCCGGTCCGGGCGCCGCCT
>NZ_JADQDD010000311.1 GCF_019263595.1 Pseudonocardia sp. KRD291
GTTTTGGGGAGGGTTTTGGCGATGATCACCGACTTCGGGACCTTGTAGCCGTCGAGGCGTTGTCTCAGTGCTGTCCGGAGTGCGTCCGGGTCGATCGTCGCGCCTTGCTTCGGGACGACGACGGCGGTGACCGCTTCGCTCCAGCGCTCGTGCGGCAGCCCGATCACGACCACCTCGGCGACGTTCGGATCGACCGCGTGCACGGCCTTCTCCACCTCGATCGACGCCACGTTCTCGCCGCCGGTCTTGATCACGTCCTTGTACCGGTCGGAGAACCAGAGCACGCCGTCGTCGCCGAAGCGCCCGACGTCGCCGGAGTGGAACCAGCCGTGCGCGAACGCGACCTCGGTCGCCTCGGCGTTGTGCAGGTACTCGGTCATCGTCGACGGGCCGCGGTAGACGATCTCGCCCTGCTCCCCGGTCGGCAGCAGGTCGCCGTCCGGCCCCATGATCGCGACCTGGACGCCGACCATCGGCGTGCCGACCGCACCGATGTGCGAGAGCTGGTGCTCCGGGCGGAACAGCGTCGTACAGGGGCTCATCTCGGTCTGCCCGAACAGCAGCGCGAAGTCGCAGGCATAGCCGTCCAGGCAGGCCCGGATCAGCGCGTCCGGCATCGGCGCCATCGCGTAGACGGCGCGGCGCAGGCTCGTCAGGTCCCGGGAGGCGAACGAGGGGTCCTCCAGGGCGGCCCGGTACATCATCGGCAGCCCGAAGACCTGGGTGATCGCCTCCCGCTCGACCGTGTCCAGGAACGCGCCCGGCTCGAACGCGCGCACGGCGTGGATCGTGGCGCCGACCAGGATCGCCGGGGTGCAGAACGCGTTGAGCTGGGCCGTGTGGAACATCGGCATCATGGCCAGGAACCGGTCGGAGGCGTTCCAGCCCGAGTCCAGCGCCGCCGACATCGACTCCATCGTGATCGCCAGGTGCGAGGCGACCACGCCCTTCGGGAACGACGTGGTGCCCGAGGTGTAGAGGTAGGTCAGCGCGTCGCGGTCCTCGACGACCACGCGCGGCACGGTGTCGTCGTCGGCGGGCAGCGCGTCGAGCGTGCTCCAGGTGCGGTCGGCGGGCTCGGCCTCGTAGTCGACGCCCAGCCCCGGTGCGACGATCACGTCCGCGACGTCGGACGCCTTCGTGATGGCCCCGGTCAGACCGTCGACGAGCTGCGACTCCACGACGATCCCGCGCGAGCGGGAGTGGCCGAGCACGTAGGCGACCTCCTCGGGCTTCCACCCCAGGTTCACCGGCACGCACACCACGCCCAGCTTCGCGCACGCGTAGTAGACGGCCAGGAACTCCGCGCTGTTGCCCGCGGCCAGCGCCAGCGCGTCGCCACGGACGTAGCCGCGCGCGGCCAGCCCGTGCGCGAGCCGATTGGTCCACGACTCCAGCTCGGCGTAGGTCCAGCGCCGCTGACCGTCGACGACCGCGACCTGCGACGGCCGCGCCGCCGCACTGCGCGTCAACGTGTCGCCCACGTTGACCCGCTGGATCAGGTTCCGGTCCAACTCCATCGTCCGACCTCCTCGACACTCACTCGCGTTGTGGAGCCATGACGCTGCCCGGAGGGCTCCTGAACCGCGTCATGGCTCCACAACGCGGAGTGGGTGAGGGTGTGGGTGGCGGTGTCAGTAGGAGCGTGGCAGGCCCAGGGAGTGCTGGGCGACGAAGTTCAGGATCATCTCGCGGTTGACCGGGGCGATGCGCAGCAGCCGGGCCAGGCCCCAGTACGGGAGCAGGCCGTACTCGCTGGCGACGCCGTTGCCGCCGTGGGTCTGCATCGCCGCGTCGATCGCGGCCAGCGCCGCCTCCGCCGCGGCGTACTTCGCCATGTTCGACGCCTCGCCGGCCGGCAGCCCGCGGTCGTGCAGCCACGCCGCCTTCTGCGTCATCAGCGCGGCCAGCTCGGTCTCGATCTTCGCCTTGGCCAGCGGGTGCGAGACGCCCTGGTGCGCGCCGATCGGGGTGTCCCAGACCGTGCGGTCGTTGGCGTAGGCCGAGGCCCGGTCCAGCGCGTAGCGGGCGATCCCGACGCACAGCGCCGCGCCGGTGATCCGCTCCGGGTTGAGCCCGCGGAACACCTGCCGCAGGCCCTCGCCCTCGGCGCCGACCATGTTCTCCCCCGGCACCCGGACCTCGTCGAAGTGCAGCGTGTACTGCTTCTCCGGGAGCATCACGTCCACCGGCAGCGGGGTCTTCACCAGGCCCGGCGCGTCGGTCGGGACCAGGAACAGCGACAGCCGTCCCCTGCCGTTGTCGTCGCGGCCGGTGCGCGCGACGACCAGCAGCGCCACCGCCTCCTCGACGCCGGAGATGTAGTACTTCGTACCGCGCAGCACCCAGTCGTCGCCGTCCCGGACGGCGGTGGTGGACAGCTTGTGGGTGTTCGACCCGGCGTCCGGCTCGGTGATCGCGAAGACGACCTTGACGCTGCCGTCGGCCATACCCGGGAGCCACTGCCTGCGCTGGGCGTCGGTGCCGAACTCGCCGACCACCTCGGCCGAGATGGCCGCCGAGACCAGCAGCAGCAGGATCGGGGTGCCCTTCGCCGCGATCTCCTCGCAGACGATCGCGAGCTCGACCAGCCCGCCGCCCCCGCCGCCGTGCTCCTCGGCGACGTTGACGCCCAGGAAGCCGGCGTCGCCGAGCGCGGACCACAGCTCGTGCTGCGGTTCACGGTTGCGCGCGTGCTCGGCGTAGTACTCGCCGCCGAACCGCGACGCGATCGCTCCGACCGCGGCCCGCAGGTCGCTCGCCTCATCGGTCTCGGAGAAGTCCACCCGCGACCACACCCCGCTTCTGTTCGACGTCGACCGGCTCTGGCAGTGATTCGCCGTTCACCCGTGGCGGAGGTTACCGCGCGGCTGCCATGCTGAGAAGATGGTCACCGGAATCCCGCGGACACAGGACGCCGCCACGTCCCCCCGGCGGCGGCGCGACCCCGGCCGCCGCGAGCGGATCCTGACCGCCGCCGCCCGGCTCGCCGCGCACCGCGGCTTCCACACCGTCGGGATGGCCGACATCGGCGCCGAGGCCGGCATCGTCGGCTCCGGCATCTATCGTCACTTCGACTCGAAGGACGCCATCCTGGTCGCACTGCTGGACCGCGTGATGACCCGGCTGGAGCACGGTTCGCGCGAGGTGCTGGCCCGCGCCGGTACCGACCGCGAGACCCTGTCGGCACTGGTCAGGGACCACATCCGTGTGGCCGTCGAGGACCGCAGCGTGCTCGCGGTCTACCACCGCGAGGTGCACACGCTGCCCGAGGAGGACCGGCGCAGGCTGCGCCGCAGCCAGCGGCACTACCTGGAGGACTGGGTGCACGTACTGGCCCCGCTGCGCCGCGACCTGTCCGACGGGGAGCTGCGCCTGGCCGTGCACGCCGCGATCGGGGCCATCCAGTCCACCCTGTTCTACCGCAGCGGCCTCGCCGCCGACCGCCTCGGCGAGCTCCTCGACGCGTGCGCGCACGCCTGCCTGGGGGTCGAACCGGCGGCGCCGCCGACGCTCACCGATGTGAATCACGGGTGACTCGACCCTTGCCGACGTGGCCGCCGTCACGTCATGCTGCCCCCAGGCGTGGAGGACGGCGAAGGGGCTGACCGGCGATGAGCGTGACCGAGCACGACACGACCGCGGACACGAGCGGGCACCCGAGCGGCCTGCCGCACCACCCGCAGGGCACCGCGCTGCCGGACGCGTCGGCGATCGACGTGGAGACGCTGCGCGGGCGGCGCGCGACGAACCGCTGGGAGCGGACGTCGGTCGGCGACGTGTTCGAGCGCCTGACCTGGGCCCGGCCCGACGAGCCCGTACTCACCGGGTGCGCGGGCGCCTACGGTGACGACCGGTTCGCCGCCGTCACCCCGAAGCAGGCCGACGCGGTCGCGAACCGGCTCGCGCACGCGCTGGCCGCCGCGGGACTCGTCCCCGCCGCCCGTGTCGTCCTGATCTGCGAGAACTCCGTCGAGGCGTTCCTGGCCAAGATCGGGATCGCGAAGGCCGGCATGGTCGCGGTGCCGTTGAACCCCAACCTGGCCCCGGACGTCCTCGAGCACATCCTGCGCCTGACCGCGCCGGGCCTCGCGATCGTCGACTCCGAGCTGTGGCCGCGCGTCGAGGCCGCGTTCACCGCGACCGGCACGGTCGTCGGCGCCACGATCACGGTGGGCGGCGGGCCGGTCGCCGGCAGCGTCTCCTTCGCCGAGCTGATCGAGCCGCACCCGGACACCGAGCCGGACGTCGAGATCCACGGCGACGACATCTGGGAGCTGCTGTTCACCTCCGGCACCACCGCGATGCCCAAGGGCGTGATGATCTCGCACGGCAGCACGCACCTGGCCGGGATGAACTTCGCGCTCGCGCTGAGCCGCGGCCTGCGCCACGAGAGCGACCTGCGCGTCGCCACCTACCTGCCGATGATCTACCACATCGGTGACCAGCTGTTCCCGTTCGGCGCGCTGCTGGCAGGCGGGTCGTTCGTGCTGGGCCGCGGCCCGGCGCCGGGGCCGGTCGCCGACGCGATCGCCGGGCACCGGGCGACCGCGCTGTGGGCGGGGTCGCCGCAGTTCGTCACCGCCCTGACCGCCGAGCTGGAGTCGCGCCCGGAGCTCGACATCGGCGCGCTGACCACGCTCGTCTACGGCTGGGGTGCGCTCTCGCCCGGCCTGCTGGACCGGCTCGACACCCGGGCCGGCCGGGAGATCGTCACGCTCGGCATCTTCGGCCAGACCGAGGCGATCGCGTGTCACCGGTTCTGGCCGACCCGCTGGCCGGACGTGCACCGGGCGACCTCCCCCTCGATGAACTACGTCGGCGTGCCCAGCGGGCTGCTCGGCTCGGACGTCGTCGACGAGGCCGGCGACCCGGTGCGCGGCGCGGCGGGCGAGGCCGTCTACCGCTCCCCGATCATGACCGCCGGCTACTACCGCGACGTCGCGGCCACCCGGGAGGCGTTCCGCGGCGGCTGGTTCCACTCCGGGGACTCCGCGCTGGTCGACGAGGCGGGCCTGCGGATCATGGTCGACCGCTACAAGGACATCGTGAAGTCCGGCGGCGAGAACGTGTCCAGCATGCGGGTCGAGGCCGTGCTGTACGAGCACCCCGCGGTACTGCGCGCGGCCGTGATCGGGCTGGCGCACGAGCGGTGGGGCGAGGCCGTCACCGCGGTCGTCGTGCCGCGCGAGGGTGCCGCGCCCACCGCGGAGGAGCTGATCGCGTTCTGCAAGGGCCGTCTCGGCGGCTACGAGACCCCGAAGGCGATCGTGTTCGCCGACGCGTTGCCCGAGACCGTCGGCGGGAAGGTGCTCAAGTACCGGCTGCGCACCGCGCACGCGGATCTCTACCGCGAGAGCTGACACGCGCCACGCGGGCCGGGTCGATCATCGTCGGGCCGGCCCCGGCTACCGTCGGTGCCGACGGGCGCGCGGCTGCTCCGTCGCGGCCGCTGCGCTACCGCTGCGGGCGCCGGAACAGGCGGAGGGCGTGGCGAGTGCGGGGACCGAACGAGCCGATGCGTCCCGTCCCCGCCCGGCGGCCCCGTGCCGGATGGCCCGCCGCTGCGCCGCCGCCCACCGCTGCGCCGCCGCGCGCCGCTGCGCCGCCGCGCCGCCACGGCCGCCGGGCGCGGGTGGCCCGGACGGTGCTGGCGCTGTTCTCGGCCATAACGCTGTTCGTCGCCGGCTACGCCTGGACCGTCTACCGGCACCTGGACGGCGGGCTGGTCACCAGTGACGTGCTGACCGGGCCCCGTTCGGCCGACGGCGCGACCGACATCCTGCTGGTCGGGCTGGACAGCCGCACCGACGCCCAGGGCGACCCCCTGCCCCGCGAGGTGCTCGACGCGCTCAACGCAGGCGACTCGGACGGCGAGTCCAACACCGACACGATGATCGTGCTGCGGGTGCCGGACGACTCGTCGCGCCCGACGACGGCGATGTCGGTCCCGCGTGACTCCTACGTCGCGATTCCGGGGTTCGGCAAGCACAAGATCAACTCTGCGTACGCACGCGCCGCCGCGGCCGAGCGGACGAGCGCGTCCGCGCAGGGCGTCGTCGAGCCGGAGCTGACCCGGCGGGCCGACCTGGCCGGGCGGCGGGTCCTGGCGCAGACGATCGAGCAGCTCACCGGGGCCTCGGTCGACCACTACGCCGAGGTCAACCTGGCCGGCTTCGCCGAGATCACCTCGGCCGTCGGCGGCGTCCCGGTGTGCCTGACCGCCCCGGTCGACGACTCCTACTCCGGTGCCCGCTTCGCCGCCGGCCCGCAGCGGCTGGAGGGCGCGCCCGCGCTGGCGTTCGTCCGCCAGCGCCACGGCCTGCCCCGCGGCGACCTGGACCGGGTGGTGCGCCAGCAGGCCTTCCTGGCCAGCCTCGCGCACCAGACCCTGTCCGCCGGCACACTCGCCGACCCGGTGGCGCTGACCGGGCTGCTCGACACCGTCAGCCGCTACGTCGTCATCGACCCGGGCTGGGACCTGCTCGCCTTCGCCGCCCAGGCCCAGGGGCTGACCGGCGGGAACCTCCAGTTCCGGACGATGCCCACCGTGCGCTCGGACCTCTCGACGCCCTCGGACGGGGACGCGGTACAGGTCGACCCCGCGCTGGTGCGGGCGTTCTTCGCCGGGCTCTCCGCCCCGGCGCCCGCGGACCCCGTGCCGGACCCGGCCGCCGCACCCCCGCCCGCATCCGCGCCGGGCCCGGTGACCGTCGACGGCCGCAACGGCACCGACAGGTCCGGGCTGGCCGCGGGCGTGCAGGACGTCCTCGACGACGA
>NZ_JADQDD010000312.1 GCF_019263595.1 Pseudonocardia sp. KRD291
CACTGCCACTGCCCCGGCGCCGGTGCCGGCGGAGACGTCCGACTCCGATGCGGCACCCGGTGCCACCGGTGGCGGTGCGGGGGGCGGCGCCGACACCGCCGCCCGGGCCGGCTGATGCCCACGGCGGCCCCGCCCCGGCCGGGAAACCAGCGCCGCACCGCCGGGCCTCAGCGCCCGCGCCGCCGCCGGTCGCCCGCCGACGACCCGCGGTTCCGGCTGCGGGTGGGCTGGGTGCTGCTGGCGGCCCTGCTCGTCATCTCCGGGGCCAAGCTGGTCATGATCCAGACCGTGCAGGCCGGGTCGCTGACCGCGGACTCGGAGAAGCAGCGCGCCAGCCGGATCACCATCCCGGCCGAGCGCGGCTCCATCTCGGACTCCGACGGCAACCTGCTGGCCTTCAGCACCGAGTCGAAGGCCCTGGTCACGAACCCACGCCTGATCAACTCGGTGAAGGGGGCCGGGGCGCAGGCGTACAAGGCGCAGATGGCGGCCGCGGTCGCCGCCGTCACCGGCAACAGCGTCGACGAGCTGCGCGGGCAGCTGGAGTCCGACCGCGGCTACGTCGTGCTCGGCACCAAGGTGGACCCGGGCCCCGCCCGTGACCTGCGGGAGAAGTTCCCGGAGATCGCCGAGGAGGACCGCGAGGCCCGCCAGTACCCGGGCGGAGACCTGGCGTCGAACATCATCGGTGCGGCCACGTGGAGCGCGGACGCCCGCAAGCTGGTCGGCCGGATCGGCCTGGAGAGCTCCGACGACGGGTTGCTGGCCGGCCAGGACGGGTTCCAGATCGCCGACACCGCCGAGGGCAGCAAGACCGTCATCCCCGGCAGCACCCGCTCCGAGCAGCCGGCGGTCTCCGGTTCCGACGTGCAGCTCACGATCGACTCCGACCTCCAGTTCCAGGTGCAGCGGATGCTGGCCGACTACGTCGGGCGTTCGGGGGCGGAGAGCGGGTCGGCGGTGGTGCTGGACTCGAAGACCGGCGAGGTCCGGGCACTGGCCGACAACACGTCGTTCGACCCTGCGAACCTGCTCAGCGCGGACCCGAAGAGCCTGGGCAACCAGGCCGTCACCACGCCGTTCGAGCCGGGCTCGGTGAACAAGATCGTCACGATGGCCGCGGCGCTGGAGAACGGCGTCGCCCGTCCGGACGACGTGCTCTCGGTGCCCGGCAGCATCAAGGTCGCCGACCGCACCGTGAAGGACGCCTGGAGCCACGGGCTGGACCAGTACACGCTGACCGGCGTGCTGGCGAAGTCCTCCAACGTCGGCACGCTGATGACCGCGCAGAAGGTCGGTCCGGACGCGTTCTCGGACATGCTGGCCAAGATGGGTGTCGGGCAGCGCACCGACGTCGGCCTGCCGGGTGAGAGCGCGGGCAGCGTCCCGCCGCGGGCCACCTGGTCGGGCTCCACGTTCGGCAACCTCCCGATCGGGCAGGGCCTGTCGATGACCGTGCTGCAGATGGCCGGGATGTATCAGGCGGTGGCCAACGACGGGGTCCGGGTCCCGCCGCGGATCGTCGCCTCGACCACCGGGCCGGACGGGACCCCGACACCGACCCCGGCGCCCGCGCCGGTCCGGGTCGTCTCCCCGGAGTCGGCGAAGACGCTGCGCACGATGCTCACCGCGGTGACCCAGAAGTCGCCCGGGCAGAACGGCACCGGCCCGGCCGCGGCCGTGCCCGGCTACGAGGTGGCCGGCAAGACCGGTACCGCCCAGCAGGTCGACCCGGCCTGCGGGTGCTACTCGAACTCGAAGTACTGGATCACCTTCGCCGGGATGCTCCCGGCCCAGGACCCGCGTTTCGTGATCGGCATCGAGCTCGACGCGCCGCGCGGCGGGACCAGCGCCGCGGGCCTGTTCCACCAGATCGCGACCTACATCGCGCAGCGGGACGGGATCCCGGTGCAGCTCACCCCGCCGCCGGTGCAGACCCTGCAGGTCGAGTGACGGTCACGCCCGCGCCGGGCGTACGGGCCCGCGGCCGGTGAGTCGTCCGGTGCGGTCGGCGGATGGTCGCCGCCGGTGGTGCGGGGCCGGCGCCTCGGCGCGCACGGCGCGGGGCAGGGCGGATGACCGGGTCGGGGGACCGCTCACCGGGGGACTGTGTGCGCCGGGTGGCGGCATCGGGGCCGACGCGCGGCGGCGGGGGACCCCCGCACGCCGGACGGGACCGTGAACGGCCGGTCGGGGCCGGTGCTGCCGCCGGACCGGATCCGGCCCGCCGGTAATCTCCGCGACGTGTCCACGGCCCCGATCCCGACGAAGGCCTCCGCCGCGAACCAGGCCCCGGCTGCGCCGCCGGCGCTGGCGGACCGGCCCGCCGACGTGCGCCCGGTCGACGTGGCGGTGCTCGCCCGGGTGGCCGGGGCGGAGCTGAACCCGCGGGCCGCGCAGGCCGGCCCCGGCCCGCTGCTCGACGGGCCCGCCTCGGTGACCGGCGCCACCCTGCGCGCCGGCGCGGTCCGCCCCGGCGACCTGTTCGCCGCCCTGCCGGGCACCCGGGCGCACGGCGCCGACTTCGCGGGCCAGGCACTGGCGGCCGGCGCGGCCGCGATCCTGACCGACCCGGCCGGGCTGGACCGCCCGGACGTGCGCGGCGCGACCGTCCCGGTCCTGGTCGCCGAGTCCCCCCGGGACGTGCTGGGCCCGGTCTCGGCTGCCGTCTACGGCGAGCCCACCGCCCGGATGCGCGTGCTCGGGGTGACCGGCACCAGCGGCAAGACCACGGTGGGGCACCTGCTCGAGGCCGGGCTGGCCGCGGCCGGGCGGGCCACCGGCCTGCTCGGCACGGTGCGCACCCGGGTGAGCGTGCCCGGCTCGGCGTCACGGGCGCTGCCCAGCGCGTTCACCACCCCGGAGGCCCCGGACCTGCAGGCGCTGTTCGCCGTGATGGCCGAGGCCGGCGTCACCGACGTGGCGATGGAGGTCTCCAGCCACGCCCTGGCGCTGGGGCGGGTCGGCGGCACCCGCTTCGCCGTGGGCGCGTTCACCAACCTGTCCCAGGACCACCTGGACTTCCACCCCACGATGACCGACTACTTCGAGGCCAAGGCGACGCTGTTCGGCGGCGGCGCCGCGGGTGTCGACCCGGCCCGGCGCGGCGTCGTCTGCGTCGACGACGAGTGGGGCCGCCAGCTGGCCGACCGGCAGCTCGCCCACCGACATGCCGACGTGGTCACCGTCGCCACCGTGCCCGGCGTGCACGCGACCTGGACCGCCCGCGACGTCGCCGCGCACGCCGACGGCACCCAGACGTTCGTCGCGCACGGCCCGGACGGGCTGGCCCAGCCGGTCACTCTCGCCCTGCCCGGCCGGTACAACGTGGCCAACGCGCTGGTCGCGCTCGCCTGCCTGGACGCCGACGGGGTGCCGCCCGCGGTCGCCGCGGAGGGCTTCTCGACCCTCGCCGTCCCGGGCCGGATGCAGCGGGTCGAGGCCGGGCAGGATTTCCTGGCCGTCGTCGACTACGCGCACAAGCCGGGCGCGGTCGCCGCGCTGCTCGACGCCCTGCGCGCGCAGGTCCGCCCCACCGCACGGGTGATCACGGTGCTGGGCTGCGGCGGCGACCGGGACACGGCCAAGCGCCCGATGATGGGGGCGGCCGCGACCATCCGGTCCGACCTGCTGATCGTCACCGACGACAACCCCCGCTCCGAGGAGCCGCCGGCGATCCGGGCCGAGGTACTGGCCGGGACGGCGGGCGAGCCGGCGGGCGGCGAGGTCGTCGAGATCGGCGACCGGCGCGCGGCGATCGAGGCCGCGGTGGCGGCGGCCCGTCCCGGCGACGCGGTCGTGGTGGCGGGCAAGGGACACGAGACGGGTCAGGAGATCCACGGGGTGAAGTACCCCTTCGACGACACCGAGGAGCTGGCCGCGGCGATCGCCGCGGCCGGGACGGGTGGACGGCAGGTGCGGCGATGATCGCCATGACGTTGTCCGAGATCGCCGCGGTGACCGGCGGCGGGTGCAGCCGGGTCGACGGCGACCCGACGGTGACCGCGGTGGAGTTCGACTCCCGCGCGGTCACCGACGGAGGGCTGTTCCTGGCGCTGCCCGGTGAGCGCGCGGACGGGCACGACTTCGCCGCGTCCGCGGTGGCGCGCGGGGCGGCCGGGGTGCTGGCCGGGCGCGAGGTCGACGCGCCCGCCGTCGTCGTGCCTGCGGTGGACACCCGCAACACCGGCACCTACCTCGGCGCCACCGACCCGGACGGGCACGGCGCCGCCGTGCTCGCCGCGCTCGGGAAACTCTCGCGCCACGTGCTCGACGCGCTGCCCGGCCTGGCCGTGGTCGGGGTGACCGGCAGCGCGGGCAAGACCTCCACCAAGGACCTGCTGGCCGCCGTCCTCGCGCCGCTGGGCTCGACGGTCGCGCCGCCGGAGTCGTTCAACAACGAGCTGGGCACGCCGTACACGGCGCTGCGCGCGAACTCGTCGACCCGGCACCTGGTCCTCGAGCTCTCCGCCCGCGGGCCCGGCCACATCGCGGCACTGTGCGCGGTCGCCCCGCCCCGGATCGGGGTGGTGCTCAACGTGGGCAGCGCGCACCTGGGTGAGTTCGGCTCGCCGGCCGCGATCGCCCGTGCCAAGGGTGAGCTGGTCGAGGCGTTGCCGCCGGGAGCCACACTGCCGGGCGTGACGAGCGGCGCCGGGGGCGTCGCGGTGCTCAACGCCGACGACGCCGCCGTCGCCGCGATGGCGTCGCGCACGGTGGCCCGCGTGGTCACCTTCGGCCGCTCGGCCGGTGCGGACGTGCGCGCCGAGGACGAGACGATCGACGCCGGGCGGGCCCGCTTCCGCCTGGTCACCGCGTCCGGGTCGGCGCCGGTGGCGCTGCGGCTGGTCGGCGCGCACCAGGTGTCGAACGCCCTGGCCGCCGCCGCGGTCGCCCTCGAGCTGGGGGCGGACGTCGCCGAGGTGGCCCGGTCGCTCTCGGCCGCGGAGCCGGCCTCGCGCTGGCGGATGGAGGTCACCGACCGCGCGGACGGGGTGACCGTGGTCAACGACGCCTACAACGCGAACCCGGAGGCCATGCGCGCCGCGCTGGGAGCACTGGGATCGATGGCCGGCGAGGGCGACGCGCACCGTCGCAGCTGGGCCGTGCTGGGGCCGATGGCCGAGATCGGGGAGGGCAGCACGGACGTGCACGCCGAGATCGCCGCCGTGGCCGGGGAGCAGGGCGTGGACCGCCTGGTCGCGGTGGGCTGCCCCGACTACGGACAGCGCGCCGACCACGTCGCCGACGTCGGCGAGGCCCTGGCGCTGCTGCGCGCCGGGCTCGAGCCCGGCGACCTGGTGCTCGTCAAGGCCTCCCGCAGCGCCGGGCTGGAACGGGTCGCGGCCGGCCTGCTGGAGCCGGCCCCGCCGGCGGACGCGGCACGCACCGGGCTGGTGACCCGGTGAGAGGCGTCTTCCTGGCCGCGGGCATCGCGCTGGCCCTGTCCATCCTGCTCACGCCGTACCTGATCAAGTTCTTCTCCCGGCAGGGGTTCGGACAGGAGATCCGGGCGGACGGCCCGCAGAGCCACCAGTCCAAGCGCGGCACCCCGACCATGGGCGGCGTCGCGATCCTGCTGGCCATCTGGGTCGGCTACCTGGGATCGCACCTGTTCACCGGCGAGCCGATCACCGCCTCCGCGCTGCTGGTCCTGTTCCTGACCACCGCCCTGGGCATCGTCGGGTTCGTCGACGACTTCCTGAAGATCCGCCGCCAGCGCAACCTCGGCCTGAACAAGACGTCCAAGATCGTCGGGCAGGTGCTGACCGCGACGGTGTTCGGGGTGCTCGCGCTGCGGTTCACCAACGAGCGCAACCTCACCCCCGCATCGGACAGCCTCTCGTTCGTCCGCGACATCACGGTGCTCTCGTTCGGTGCGATCGGGTTCGTGCTGCTCTGCAACCTGATCATCGGCGCCTGGTCGAACGGGGTGAACCTGACCGACGGCCTGGACGGGCTCGCGGCCGGCACCGCGGCGATGGTCCTGGGCACCTACGTGATCATCGGCTTCTGGCAGTTCCGGAACAGCTGCGCCATGGTGGCCAGCGCCGGCTGCTACGAGGTGCGCGACCCGCTCGACATCGCCCTGGTCGCGGCCGCCGCGATGGGCGGCTGCATCGGCTTCCTGTGGTGGAACGCCTCCCCGGCGCGGATCTTCATGGGCGACACCGGGTCGCTCGCGCTCGGCGGCCTGCTGGCCGGGCTGTCCATCGTCACCCGGACCGAGCTGCTGCTGCTGGTCATCGGCGGCGTGTTCGTGGTGGAGACGCTGTCGGTGACCCTGCAGATCCTGGTGTTCCGCACGTCGCGGCGGCGGTTGTTCCGGATGGCCCCGTTCCACCACCACTTCGAGCTCGCCGGGTGGGCCGAGACCACGGTGATCATCCGTTTCTGGCTGCTCGCGGCGATGTGCGCGGCGATGGGGCTGGGCATCTTCTACAGCGAGTGGCTGAGCGCCTCGGTCCCGGGACAGTGACGGCCGGGGTGGACGTCGCCGGGCGCGCGGTGCTCGTGGCGGGAGCCGGGGTGTCCGGGCTCGCCGCGGCCGAGGCGCTCGCCGGGGCCGGTGCGCGGGTCACCGTCTCCGACGACGACCCGTCGAAGCTCGCCGCGCTGGCCCCCGGGGTGGGGCGCTGCGCCTCCGACGAGATCCCCGACGGCACCGACCTGGTCGTGACCAGCCCCGGGCGCAGGCCCGACCACGCGCTGGTCGCCGCCGCCGCGACCCGGTGTCGCCCATGAAGATCCGCGCCGGGGAGGCGTT
>NZ_JADQDD010000313.1 GCF_019263595.1 Pseudonocardia sp. KRD291
TCCCACCGAGGCCCCGCCCGGAAACGGTTCCGGCAACGGCCCGTCCGTCGGCGGCACGGAGCTGTTCGGTTCCTGGGACGACGAGAGCACCCGCGTCCTCCCCCGGGTCCCCGGCTCGGCCGACGCCTCGACCCAGCGGATGCGCGCGGCGAGCCCGGCGCCCGGAGCAGGCACGGCCGGGTCCGGAGCGGGCGTGGCCGGGGCCGGAGTGGCCGGAGCCGGAGTGGCCGGAGCCGGGGCCACCGCCGCGATGGCCGCCGCCACGGGCCCGACCGCCCGGGTGCCCGGCGGCCCGGGCGCAGGCGGTCCCCCGCCTGCCGCGCCCGGCCCGTCCGGTGGCGGTGACGGTCCCACCGGCGACGACCCGGACGCAGGCGGCGGGTCGGGCCGTCGCCCGCGCCGCACCGGCCTCCTGATCGCCGCCGTCGTCATCGGGATCGTCGTTCTCGCCTACCTCGGCGACCTGCTGTTCAGCTCGGGCAGCGTCCCGCGCGGGGTCACCGTGGCCGGTCAGAACATCGGCGGGCTCTCCCGCGCGGCCGCGATCGAGCAGCTGCAGACGGCGATCGAGCCGCGCTCGAGCCGGCCGGTCCAGGTGACCGCGGGCCCGGTGCGCAGCGAGATCGACCCGAAGACGGCCGGGCTGTCGGTGGACTACGCCGGCACGCTCGACCGGGCCGGCGCGCAGCCGCTGAACCCGATCACCCGGATCTCCTCGTTCTTCACCAACCGCGACGTCGGTGTCGTCAACAAGGCCGACGAGCGCTCGGTGCGCACCGCGATGGAGCAGCTGGTGCCCGTCGTCGACCGCGAGCCCAAGGACGGCACCGTCCGCTTCGAGGGACTGAACCCGGTCCCGGTCGAGCCGGTGCCCGGTCAGCGCCTCGACGTGGACAAGGCCGTCGGCACGCTGGAGCAGCAGTGGGCCACCGGCGCGCCGGTCGCCCTGCCGCTGATCATCCAGCAGGCCGCGACCACCCCGGGCGACGTGCAGACCGCGATCGACGAGGTCGCGAAGCCCGCCGTCTCGGCGCCGCTGACGGTGACCGGCGAGGGCGCCAACGCCACCGTCGCCCCCGAGGACATCGCGCAGGCACTGACGTTCAAGGCCGACCCGAACGGTGCCCAGAAGCTCGTCCCGCAGATCAACGTCGAGTCGATCACCGACGTCGTGACCCCGCAGCTGGAGAAGACCGAGAAGCCCGGCGTCGACGCGACGCTGGACTTCGCGTCCAACCCGCCGAAGGTCGTCCCCTCGCAGGACGGGCGCGGGATCGACTACAAGGCCTCGTTCGCGAACCTGCTTCCGGTGCTGACCGGGCCCGGTCCGCGCACGGTGCCCGCGATCTACACCGTGAAGCCGCCGGACATCACGACGGCGAAGATCCAGTCCCTGGGCAGCGCCGGCGAGATCAGCACGTTCACCACGGGTGGCTTCTCCCCCGACTCGGGGCAGAACATCAAGCGGGCCGCCGAGGCGATCGACGGCCAGATCGTGCAGCCCGGTGAGACGTTCAGCCTGGACGGCGCGACCAACCCGCGCGATGCCTCCCGCGGCTACGTCGAGGCCGGGATCATCGAGGACGGCGCCCCGGCCCGTGGGATCGGCGGCGGGGTGTCCCAGCTGGCCACCACGCTCTACAACGCCTCCTACTTCGCCGGCATGGTCGACGTCGAGCACAAGGAGCACAGCTACTACATCAGCCGCTACCCGGCCGCCCGGGAGGCCACGGTGTTCGACGACATCATCGACGTGAAGTTCCGCAACGACGGCCCGACCGCCGTGCTGATCAAGACGGCCTGGACGCCGAGCAACGTCACGGTCAAGTTCTTCGGCACCAAGCGCTACGACGTCAGCTCCTCGTCCGGGCCGCGGACGAACTACACCGACCCGCAGGTCGTGACCATCCCCCCGGGCCAGCCGTGCAACGCGAGCAAGGGCTCGCGGGGCTTCACCGCCACCGACACCCGCACCATGCGCGACGTCACGACCGGGGAGACGACCAGCAAGACCCGCACCGTCAAGTACAACCCGCAGCCGATCGTCCGGTGCGGCGGCTAGGCCACCCGGCCTCCTTCGGGGGCTGACGAGACGCGGGTCACGTCCCTAGACTCCGACACTCCACTCCGGAACCAGCGAACGGGGCGCGAGATGCGGATTGCGGACGTACTCAGCGGCAAGGGTGCTCAGGTCACGACGGTCACACCACACACCGCGGTGTCCGAGGTGTTGCGGCTGCTCGCCGAGCACAACCTCGGCGCACTGCCGGTGGTCGATGCCGACCGGTTGGTCGGCATCGTGTCCGAACGCGACGTCGTGCGGCGGCTGCACGAGCGCGGCGTCGACCTGCTCACGGTGACCGTCGCCGAGATCATGACCAGCGACGTCGTCACCTGCGACCCGCACGACGGGGTCGGCGAGCTGGCCAAGATCATGACCGACCGCCGCTTCCGGCACCTGCCGGTGATCGTGGACGGGCGCCTGGCCGGCATCGTCTCGATCGGCGACCTGGTCAAGGCGCGGATCGACATGCTGGAGCAGGAGCGCGAGCAGCTCGAGTCCTACATCGCCCAGTAGGCCCGGCGCGCGACGGACCGTCGCGCGGCGGGCCCGGGAACGACGACGGCCGGGTGGGGAGCCCGCACCCGGCCGTCGTCGTCCGCAGGTCAGAAGCTCGCGTCCGCGAGCTCCATCAGCGCGTTGTCGGCGTTGTCGATGATCGCCTTCTCCGAGGTCAGGCGGGGCAGGACCGTCTTGGCGAAGAACGACGCGACGCCGACCTTGCCCTGGTAGAAGGCCTCGTCCCTGGGCGACAGCCCGTCCGAGCCGAGCGCCTCCAGCGCGACCGCCGCCTGGCGCAGCAGCAGCCAGCCGACGAGCAGGTCACCGACGGCCATCAGCAGCCGCACCGTGTGCTGGCCGACCTTGTAGAGGTTCGTGACGTCCTGCGCCGCGCCGTAGAGGTAGCCGGTGAGCGTGCCGAGCATGCCCTGCACGTCGGTCAGCGCGGTCTTGAGCAGCGCCCGCTCCTCCTTGAGCCGGCCGTTGCCCGCGTCGGAGTCGACGAACGCCGCCACCTCGCCGGCCACGTGCGCCAGCGCCTGCCCGTTGTCCCGGACGATCTTGCGGAACAGCAGGTCCAGGGACTGGATCGCGGTGGTGCCCTCGTACAGCGAGTCGATCTTCGCGTCCCGGATGTACTGCTCGATCGCGTAGTCCTGCAGGTAGCCCGAGCCGCCGAGGGTCTGCAGCGACTGGATCAGCTGCTCGGTCGCCCGCTCCGAGCCGACGCCCTTGACGATCGGTAGCAGCAGGTCGTTGACCTTCTCCGCGAGCACGGTGTCCTCGCCGGTGAACTGCGCGACGCGGATCTTGTCCTGGTAGGTCGCGGTGTAGGTGTAGAGGGCACGCAGACCCTCGGCGTAGGCCTTCTGCAGCATCAGGCTGCGGCGCACGTCGGGGTGCTTCGTGATCGCCACCCGCGGGGCGGTCTTGTCCGTCATCCGGGTCAGGTCGGCGCCCTGGACGCGCTCCTTGGCGTAGTCCAGCGCGGTCAGGTACCCGGCCGAGAGGGTGCCGATGGCCTTGGTGCCGACCATCATCCGGGCGTACTCGATCACCTGGAACATCTGCGCGATGCCGTCGTGCACCTCGCCGAGCAGCCAGCCCTGGGCGGGGACGCCGTGCTGGCCGAACGTCAGCTCGCACGTGGTGGACGCCTTGAGGCCCATCTTGTGCTCGACGTTGGTCACGAAGGCGCCGTTGCGCTCGCCGGGGGCGCCGGTCTCGGGGTCGAAGTGGAACTTCGGCACCAGGAACAGCGACAGGCCCTTGGTGCCGGCCTTCGCGCCCTCGGGGCGGGCCAGCACCAGGTGCATGATGTTCTCGGTGATGTCCTGCTCGGCCGAGGTGATGAAGCGCTTCACGCCGTCGATGAGCCAGGTGCCGTCCTCCTGCTGGACGGCCTTGGTGCGCCCGGCCCCCACGTCGGAGCCCGCGTCCGGCTCGGTGAGCACCATCGTCGCGCCCCAGGCGCGCTCGATCATGAGCTCGGCCCAGCGCTTCTGCTCGTCGGTGCCGTTGGCGTGCACGACGCCGGCGAAGTTCGGGCCGGCCATGTACATGAACACGGCCGGGTTGGAGCCGAGCATCATCTCGGCGGCGGCCCACTGAACCGACGGCGGGATGCCGTAGCCGCCCAGCTCGACGGGCAGGCCGAGGCGGAACCACTCGCCGTCCCAGAGGATCTTGTAGGCGTCCTTGAGGGCCTGCGACGTGGTGACCGAGAACGTCTTCGGGTCGTAGACCGGCGGGTTGCGGTCGAGGTCGGAGAACGACTCGGCCAGCGGACCGGTGCACACCGCGGACAGCTCGGCGAGCACGCCCCTCGCGGTGTCCTGGTCGACGCCCTCGAAGGGCCCGGTGCCCAGCGTCTCCTGGATGCGGAAGACCTCGAACAGGTTGAACTCGAGATCGCGCAGGTTGCTCGTGTAATGGCCCATGTCGCTCGCACCGCCGTTCGCGCTCTGGCCCGGACCGATCCACTTACCGGCCGGTAACTTCGACCAGAATATTACTGACCGGTAACCAAATCAAGGTCGGATCCGCCGGGCGTTCGCACCTGTTCGTGTGCGCAGGTCGACGGCGTGGTGCGGTGGCCGTCGGCCGGGGCGTGCCTGATGATCTCCGTGGGACGCAGGGGGCCGACGTGACTCCTGTGCCATCGCCTGCGGAGGTCGTGATGGACGGTGCTCGGCTGACCCGGCGGGGTGTGCTCGCGGCCGGTCTGGCGATGGGGGCGTCCTCGGCCCTCGCCGGTCCGGCGTGGGCCGGTGAGACCGCGCGGCCCGCCGGCGGTCCGCCGTCGACCGAGGGCGCACCGGCGCCGTTCATCGTCAGCTGCCCGGGCTGGGGTGCGCGCCGCCCGAGCTCGCCGGTGAAGATCTGGGACCGTCGACCGATCCGGATCCTGGTGCACCACACGGCCACCGGCAACGGCACCGACTACTCCCGCCCGGCCGCCGACCGGCTCGCCCGGGCCGTGCAGAACTACCACATGAACAACAACGGCTGGCTCGACTCGGGCCAGCACTTCACGATCAGCCGTGGCGGCGTCGTGCTCGAGGGGCGGTCACTGAGCCTGGGCATGCTCAACGAGGGCCGCCGCCAGGTCGAGGGCGCGCACTGCACCGGCCAGAACGTCATCGCGGTCGGGATCGAGAACGAGGGCATCTACACCGGGGTGGACCCGACCCCGGCGCTGTGGAACTCGCTGCGCGCCACCTGTGCCTACATCTGCTCGCGGTACGGCATCGCGCCGACCGAGCTCTACGGCCACCGCGACTACAAGAACACCGCCTGCCCGGGCGACCGGCTCTACCGGATGCTGCCGCGGCTGCGCGCCGAGGTGGGCGCCACCCTCGGGCGGCGGGTCTCGCGCACCGAGGCGGAGAAGGCGTCCTGGCCGCTGCTGCGCCCGGGCGCCACCGGGCCGGACGTCACCGCGGCCCAGTACCTGCTGCGCGACGCCGGCGCCACGAAGGCGAAGCCCACCGGCCGGTTCGACGAGGGCACCGCCGACGCCGTGCGGACGTTCCAGGTCGCGCACGGCGCCGAGGACGTCAACGGCATCCTCGGCGGCGAGTCCTGGCCCGAGCTGGCGCGCACGGTGAGCCGCGGGCCCGGTCGCCACGGCGGCGACGCCTGGCGCGCGGTGGACGTCCTGGCCGAGCACCGCCGGGTGGAGAGCGTGCCGGACCGCGTCACCGCCCCGGTCTGGCAGCGCCTGCTCGGCACCGGCGGTACGCCGGTGCGCCCGGTCACCGATCCGGCGGGCACGGCCCGTCGATAGGCTCGCCCGGTGCTGACCTCCTGCCCGGCCTGTCACGCTCCAGCGGCTGACCCGTTCTTCGAGGTCGCCGGCCTGCCGGTGCACGGGACGGCGGTGCTGCCGGACCCGGCGCAGGCGCGCGCGGTGCCGGTCGGCGACCAGGTCCTGGTGCTCTGCGAGCGCTGCGGGATGGTCTTCAACCGCGACTTCGACTCCTCGCTGCTCGACTACACCGGTGCGCACGAGGAGTCCCAGCACCACTCCCCCCGCTTCGCCGCCTACGCCGCGGAGATCACCGCGGACTGGGTCGCGCGGTTCGGCCTGGCCGACCGGCACGTGGTCGAGGTCGGCTGCGGGTCCGGGGACTTCGCCGCGGAGCTGCTCGACGCCGGGGTCGGCCGGGTCACCGGGATCGACCCGCACTTCGCCCCGGAGCGGGTCCGCCCCGAGCGGGCCGGACGGCTGAGCGCGGTGCCCGAGCCGTTCGCCGCCGGGCAGGTCGAGCCGGGCACCGCCGCGCTGGTCTGCCGGCACACCCTCGAACACATCCCGGCGCTGTCGCGGTTCGGCGACGAGCTGGTCGCCGGGATGCGCCGGGGCGGCACGGCGACGCTGCTCGCCGAGGTGCCCGACCTCGGCCGGATCCTCACCGAGGGTGCGTTCTGGGACCTGCAGTACGAGCACTGCTCCTACTTCACCCCGGCCACGATGCGCGGGTTCCTGACCGGTCTCGGCTTCGTCGAGCCGGCCGTGCGCACCACGTACTCGGACCAGTACGTCGTGGCCGAGGCCACGCTCGGCAGCGGTGACGCGGCCACCCCCGAGCTCACCGCCCCCGAGCTGGACGCGCTGCGTACCGGCTGCCACGACTTCGCCGAGCGGGTGTCGTCGCAGGTGCAGAGGTGGCGCGGATGGCTGGCCGAGCGG
>NZ_JADQDD010000314.1 GCF_019263595.1 Pseudonocardia sp. KRD291
ATGATGCGGACGGGGTGTCGGGTTCGGTGGGCGGCGCGGAGCTCTCCGACGTCCTCGCTTCCCGGCCGCGCCGGGCTCCCGGCCGCGCCGGTCCCCCGGCCGCGGGCCGGGCTTCGCGCGGCGCGCCGGTCGTCGCTGCGCGCTCGCGGCCGCGGTCGCTCGACGAAGACGGGCGCGCGGTGACATGCCGGGCGCGCGTACGTCGTGGTGTCGTGACCCCACCGGTACGTGCCGCACCCGGCGGTCGCGGCCGAGGCCACGACTGCGGCGATCCGCACCCCTGCCGTCCGTCCGCACCTCCTGCACCGGGTGCGGACCGCTGCCAGGGGTGCGGATCGCTGCCAGCGGACGGGGTGTCGGGGCGTCGGGACGTCGGGGTCAGCGGGCGGCGCGGGCGTCCAGGACGGCCAGGACGGCGCGTTCCAGGGCGTAGGCGGGGTCGGCCGCGGCGCCCTTGACGTCGGCGTTGACCCGGGCGGTGGCGGCGACCGCGACGGACAGGGTCTCCGGGCGCCAGGCGCGGACCTGTCCCTGCGCCTTGCGGACCTTCCAGGGCGGCATGCCCAGCTCGCCGGCCAGCCGGTTCGGGTCGCCGCGACCGGCCGAGCCGACCTTGGCCAGTGTCCGCACCGCGTCCGCGAGCGCGTCCGCGATCAGCACGTGCGGGGTACCCAGCACGAGCGCCCACCGCAGCGCCTCCAGGGCCGCGGCGCGGTCCCCGGCGATCGTGGCGTCGGCGACGGCGAAGCCGGTCGACTCGGCGCGCCCGCGGTGGTACTGCCGCACGCCGTGCTCGTCGATCCGGCCCCCGGTGTCGGCCACCAGCTGCCCGGCGGCCGCGGCGAGCTCGCGCAGGTCCGACCCCACGGCCTCGACCAGCACCGGGACGGCGTCCGGGCTGATGCTGCCGCCGTGCCGGCGTACCTCCGCCCGCACGAAGTCCGCCCGCTCCTCGGGCCGGGTGACCCGGGCGCAGGTGGTCGTCTCGGCGCCCGCCTTGCGCATCAGGTCGACCACGGCCTTGCCCCGGGCGCCGCCGGCGTGCTGGGCGACCAGCACGATCCCGGGCGCCGGGTCCCCGGCGTAGGCGGCGATGGCCGCGGTGAGGTCCTTGGTCGCCTCGTGCGCGGCCATCAGCACGATCACCCGCGCCTCGGCGAACAGCGACGGGCTGAGCAGTCCGGCGAGCTCACCGGGCGCGATGTCGGAGGTGCGCAGCCGGCGCAGCTCGACCTCCGGGTCCTGCGTCCCGGCCCGTCGCACGATGTCCTCGACGGCGCGTTCGGCCAGCAGCTCCTCCTCGCCGACGACGAGCTGGAGCTGCGCGGGAGGGCTGTCGTCACGGGCCGCGGAGCTCACGGTTCCCATGGTGGCCCACCGCCCCGACACCGGGTGACCCGGATCCCGTTCGGCGGCTCGGACTGGAAATCGTCGTCCGCGTTGTCGTACTGTCGAACTGCCCCCGTGTGATCACGGGTGGTCACAACTACACATGGCTCATCCAGAGGGGCAGAGGGAACGGCCCGTTGAAGCCCCGGCAACCGACGTCGCACGACGATCCGCCCGATCACGCCTGCGCGTGACCGGACGTCGACGAACACGGTGCCAACTCCGACCCGCACAGTGCGGGACAGATGAGGAGATCTCGTGACACTCACTGCTGCCCAAGAGACGGCGACCGGCTACGACCTGGGCCCGGCCCGCGCGCTCAGCTGCCGCGAATGCGGCCACGAGGTGCCGCTGGCCGCCGAGTTCGCGTGTCCGCGGTGTTTCGGCCCGCTCGAGGTGGCCTACGACTTCCCGAACGTCACCCGCGCCTCGATCGAGGCCGGCCCGAAGTCGATCTGGCGCTACAAGGACCTGCTGCCGGTGCCGTCCACGGTCGCCGAGCACCCGAACACCGAGCCCGGCCTGACCCGGTTGATCCGGGCCGACCGGCTCGCCGCCGCGCTGGGCGTGCGCAAGCTCTGGGTCAAGGACGACACCGGCAACCCGACGCACTCGTTCAAGGACCGGGTCGTCGCCGTCGCGCTGGCCGCGGCTCGCGAGCTGGGTTTCACCGTGCTGTGCTGCCCCTCGACCGGGAACCTGGCCAACGCGGTGGCCGCCGCGGCCGCCCGCGCCGGATGGGACTCGGTCGTGCTGATCCCGTCCTCGCTGGAGCAGGCGAAGATCACCACCACCGCCGTCTACGGCGGCACGCTGCTGGCCGTCGACGGCAACTACGACGACGTGAACCGCCTGGCCACCGAGCTCGCGGCCGAGCACGAGGAGTGGGCGTTCGTCAACGTCAACGTCCGCCCCTACTACGCCGAGGGTTCCAAGACGCTGGGCTACGAGGTCGCCGAGCAGCTCGGCTGGCGCCTGCCGCAGCAGATCGTGGTGCCGGTGGCGTCCGGCTCGCAGCTGACCAAGGTCGACAAGGGTTTCCAGGAGTTCGGCAAGCTGGGCCTCGTCGAGCCGACCCCCTACACCGTGTTCGGTGCGCAGGCCACCGGCTGCTCGCCGGTGGCCTCGGCGTTCGAGGCCGGTCACGACGTGATCCAGCCGGTCAAGCCGGACACGATCGCCCGCTCGCTGGCCATCGGCAACCCCGCCGACGGGCCCTACGTGCTGGACTCGGTGCGCCGCACCGGCGGTGCGATCGGGCACGTCAGCGACACCGAGGTGGTCGAGGGCATCCGGCTGCTCGCGCAGACCGAGGGCGTGTTCGCCGAGACCGCGGGTGGGGTCACCGTGGCCACCGCGAAGAAGCTGATCGAGGCCGGGAAGATCGACCCGGACGCCGAGACCGTCCTGCTGATCACCGGCGACGGGCTCAAGACGCTCGACGCCGTCTCCGGCGAGGTCGGCCCGACCGCGACCGTGCCGTCGACCAGCAAGGCCGTCCGCGAGGCCCTGTCCCACCTGGGCTGAGCGGACCGGTCGGGCGGCCGGGTCGCCGGCCGCCGGACCGCCGGGGTGCGGGCTGGGGGTCGCCGCGGGCGACCAGGGCGAGCTCGGGGCGGCCGTCTCCGTCGGCGTCCTCGGCGGCGGTGACCGCGACGTCGCCGGAGAGGTCGGTGCGGGCGACCACGACCCCGGCCCGGGTCAGAGCCTCGATCATCTCCGGGTTCGGGTGCCGGTAGGTGTTGCCCGCGCCGACGCTGACCAGCGCCGCCCGCGGGCGCACGGCGTTCAGGAACGGGACCGAGCTGTAGCGGGACCCGTGGTGGGGCATCTTCAGGACGTCGGCCTGCAGCGGCACCCCGGCCGCGAGCAGGTCGCCCTGCGAGGACAGCTCGACATCCCCGGTCAGGAGCACGCTGCCGGCCGGGGTCTGCGCACGCAGGACCAGCGACCCGTCGTTGACCGCGGTGCCGTCGTCCGGGTCGACGTACTCCGAGGGGTGCAGCGGGCCGAGCACGTCGATCCGCAACGCCGGCCAGCTCAGCGACCGCCCCGCCGAGAGCCCGACCAACGGCGCTCCGGCGCTCGACGCCGCCGAGGCCACCTTCTGCAGGCCCCCGCGTGGTTCGCGGACCGGCCCGACGGCGACCGCGGACGTCGGCCGGTCACGCAGGGCGCCGTCGACGCCGCCGATGTGGTCGGCGTGCAGGTGGCTCACGACCAGCAGCGCGATCCCCTGCACCCCGAGGCGGTCCAGGCAGGCGTCGGTGGCACCGTCCTGCGGACCGGTGTCGACCACGACGACCCAGCCCGGCGTCCCGGTGGCCAGCACCAGCGCGTCGCCCTGGCCGACGTCGCAGGCGACCACGCTCCAGCCGGCCGGTGGCCATCCGGGCGGGACGACCCGGGTCGGGATCAGCACCAGGAGCAGGCCGAGCAGGATCGCCAGCAGCAGCGCCCGGATCCGGGGCCTGCGGCCGAGCGCGAGCAGGAGAAGCAGCACGCCGGTGAGCAGCAGCGCGCCACCGAGCCCGTCCGGCCACGGCAGCACCCCGCCCGGGACCGCGGCCGCCCGGTCGGCCACGAACACCAGCCACCGCACGGCGGGCCCGGCCAGCCACGCGCACGCCTGCGCCGCGTCCGGGCTCAGCGGGGAGACGACCGCGCCCAGTACCCCGAGCACCGTCGCGGGCGCGACGGCCGGGACGACCAGCAGGTTCGCCGCGACCGAGACGAGGCTGACCTGTCCGCTCAGGCCGGCGATCAGCGGCGCGGTGGCCAGCGCCGCGGCAGCCGGGACGACGAGCGCCTCGGCCGCCCCCGGTGGGACACCCCGGCCGCGCAGCCGCGCCGCCCACCCGGGTGCGAACAGCACCAGCGCACCGGTGGCCAGTACGGAGAGCCCGAACCCGGCATCGAGCGCGAGCGTCGGGTCGACGAGAAGCAGGATCAGCACGGCCGCGGACAGCGCCGGGACCGCGGACCGGGCGCGGCCCAGTGCCAGCGCGAGCAGCACCACCCCGCCCATGACGGCGGCCCGCAGCACCGACGGCGACGGGCGGGCCAGCACCACGAACCCGACGATCGCGAGCGCGGCCAGCACGGCGGCGAGCCGAGGGTCGGCGCGGAACAACCGCAGCAGGAGCAGCACCGCCCCGGCCACGATCGCGAGGTTCGAACCGGACACCGCGGTCAGGTGGGTGAGCCCGGCAGCGCGGAAGTCCTGCTCGACCTCCGGGGTCTGGTTGCGGACGTCGCCGACCGCCAGCCCGGGCAGAAGCCCGGCCGGGGCGGTGGGCAGCGCGCGGGCGGCGGCGTCGCGCAGGCCGTCGCGCAACGTCCCGGCGCCGGTCTGCCACCACGGCGCGGGCGCGACCGCCTCGGGTGAGCCGCGCACGCGCAGCACCGCGACGGTCAGGTCCGGCCGCTGCGCCGGGGCGAGCAGTCCCTGCGCGGAGACCTCCTGTCCGGGCAGCAGCCGGTCCCAGCCCTCGGCCGGTGTCAGCAGCAGGATGTCGCCGCCGAGCGACCACCGGCCCTCGCCCGCGGTCGCCGAGACCAGCCGGGCCGGCACCAGCATCCGGGACGCCCCGCCGGGGTCGGAGCCGAACCCGGGATGGCGCAGCGGGCGCGGGTCGTCGGTCAGCACGACCCGGACCTCGGCCGCCGCGCCACGCTCGGCCGCGACCCGCAGCGGGTTCGCGTGCAGCCCGGTGGCGTGCACGGTGATCAGGACGGCGGCCGCGAACGCGCAGCCGCCCGCGGCCACCAGCGCGTACCGCGAGGGAGTGGGCCGACCGGTGAGCCGGGACCGGATCAGGCCGGTCAGCACGGCCGCCGCGGACAGCAACGCCGCGGCGATCCCACCTGCCGGGCCGCCGAGCAGCCCGGCCAGCTGCGCCGCCCACGTCGCCAGCGCGGCCGGGACCAGGCGCAGGTCCGGCCGGGCACCGGGTGGGGGCTCGACGGGGTCGCGGTCCAGGACGGCGTCCGGTCCGCGGCGGCGGCCGGTCACACGACCACCAGCTCGCGGAGCTGGGCGAACCGCCGTTCGCCGATGCCGTCGATCTCGCGCAGCTGCTCCAGGCGGTTGAAGCGCCCGTTCTGGCTGCGCCAGTCGAGGATCTTCTTGGCCGTCACCGGACCGACCCCGGGCAGCGCGTCGAGCTGCTCGGCGGTGGCCTCGTTGAGGTTCACCTTCGCCCCGGCCGGGGCGCCGCCACCGGCGCTGCCGGCCGCGGCTGCCCCCGGGGAAGCACTCGCTCCGGCAGGCTCCCCACCGGCGCCACCTGCCGCCGCGCCGCCGCCCGCAGCAGGCCCCGCGGTCTGTGCGTCGGGGGCCGGCTTCACCCCGATCGCGATCTGCTCCCCGTCACCGAGACGCCGCGCCAGGTTGAGCACCGACAGGTCGACGTCGGGCAGTGCGCCCCCGGCCGCGTCCACCGCGTCGGCGACCCGGGACCCGTCGGGCACGCGCACGAGCCCGGGCCGGGCCACCTTCCCCACGACGCTGACGACGAGCGGACCCACCTTGGCGGCCGGCCCGGCGGTCGGTCCGCCGGCCGGCACGGCCTCCGGTGCCGCGGCCCCCGAGGGCGGGCCGCCACCGACCGAGACCGCGGGCAGCTCGGCGATCGGCTGCGCCTGCGGCCTGCTCGACCACACCCCGAACCCGGCCAGCACCGCGGCCGCCAGCACGACCAGCACCAGCGCGATCGCGCCCGGCCGGCCCGGGTCGACCAGCGAGTCGGCGAGCGAGGCGGGCAGCCAGCGGTGCAGCGTCCGTCGCACCCGCCCGTTCCCCGCCGGGCGCGGCCGGCGGGGGTCGTCGGCGTCGTGCGGTTCGCTCCCGGCGTCACCGTCGTCGACGTCCCACCCGGTTCCGTCCCCCGGAGCGGCCCGGACAACGGCGTCGTCGGGCACCGCACGGCCCCGGGCGTCCGTGTCGCCGCGACCGACGCCGGTGCGCGGAGCCGGGACGCGGGCGCCGACGTCGCTCCACGATGCGAGACCGGGCCACGGGCCGCCGACCGGCCCGTCGTCGTCGCGCCGACCGGCGAGGCCGGGGATCGGCAACGGCACGGTGTCCGGGTCCCGGCGGGCGTCACGCGCCGGGCGCGACTCCGGGCGTGCGGGCGGGCGCAACGACGGACGCGACGGCGGCCGCGCGGCGAGCGCGGCCAGACGCCGTCCCGGGTCCCACCCGTCTGTCCTGGACACGGATCCGACGCTAGGTCCGCGCGGCGCACCTCCGACCCGTCGATCCGGAACTGTGGACGCCGACGACACGTTGGGGACAACCGTGCTCCCGCCGGCGGTACGAGCCCACGACCGTCGGGCCTCC
>NZ_JADQDD010000315.1 GCF_019263595.1 Pseudonocardia sp. KRD291
GGACCGCCAGGTGAGCGAGGGGACCCCCTGGGACCCACGGCCGGCGATGCGCGCCGCTGCCGCGTGGGAACGGGCCGACCCCTTGGCCGCAGCTGGCGGGGTACGCCCGATCGGGTGCATGTTCGGGGGCGAACGGTGGTGTGACGGTTGACCCGGATGGTCCGGGGTAGCGCTGCACGAGTCCGGTGCACCTCCTCGAGACCAGGGAGCCACGTGATGAACGAACGGGCCGGCAGTAGCGCCGCGGGGCGCGATACCGCATCTGCATCCGCGCCCCGGGTGGCCCGCGACGAAGCGGTCGACCTCGGCCGTTCCGCCGCAGAGCAGACCCGGCGCGTGGGCGCCGCGGCGACCGACCAGGCGGCGGACGTCGCGCGGGAGGTCCAGAACCAGGCGCAGGACCTGTTCGCCGAGGTCCGCGACCAGGCCGTCGAGCAGGCCCGTGTCGGGCAGCAGCGGGTGAGCGACACGCTGCGCGCCCTGGGGGTCGAGCTGCGGCAGATGTCGCACAGCGGCGGCTCCCGGCCGGGCCCCGCCGCCGGCCTGGCCGGCCAGGCCGGCGGCTACGTCGACGGCGCCGCCGAGTGGCTCGACGGGCGCGAGCCCGGGCAGCTGCTCGCCGACGTCCGGCGCGCGGCCGGCCGCCACCCCGGCACGTTCCTGCTCGGTGCCGCCGCCGCCGGTGCGCTGGTCGGCCGGCTGACCCGCGGAGCGGTCGACGCCCACCGCGACGCGAAGGAGCCGGACCCGGAGCCCGTCGATCACGCGCCGGTCGAGCGCGCGCCGGTGGATCACGCGCCGGTCGATCACGCGCCCGTCGATCAAGAGCCGGTCGAGCGTGCGCCCGTCGATCACGCGCCGGTGGAGCGTGCGCCCATCGATCGTGCGCCGGTCGAGCGTGCGCCGGTCGACGAGGAGCCGCCGTTGCCTCCCGGCACCGGGGCCGCGGCCCCGTCGATGCCCTGGACCGGCCCCGACGCACCGACACCGCGCGACGCCGCGGTTCCGCCGCCGCCGTACGTTCCGGGCCCCGAGGGTGCGCCCCGGCATGCGGAGACGACGGTCGGCGAGTACGTGGAGAGTCTGCAGCGCCACGGCGACCCCGCCGCCACCGCGCACCTCGCCGACCCGGCCCACACCGAGGGCCGCTCGTGAGCGCCCCGGGACCCGTCCCGGGTGAGGGTGCGGACTCCTCGGTCGGCGAGCTGATCGGTCAGCTCGGCCGGGACGTCTCCACCCTCGTGCGCCAGGAGCTGGCACTGGCCAGGGCGGAGCTCGCCCAGGAGGCCAAGCGTTCCGGCCGGGCGGCGGGTGCGTTCACCGGTGCGGCCGTAGCCGGCTGGTTCGTCGCGCTGTTCGCATCGGTCGCGGTCTGGGCCGGGTTGTCCGCCGTCCTCCACCCGGGCTGGGCGGCCCTACTGGTCGCCCTCGTCTGGGCGGTGGTCGCCGGGCTGCTCTACCTCGACGGCCGCAGCACGCTCCGCCGTATCCGGGCGGACCCGCCCGACCGCACGACCGCATCGCTGGGTCAGGTGCCGAACGCCCTGACCGGCCGACGACGAGGAGGAACGCCGTGAACCCCGAGGACCCGGACCGGCTCCGCCGCGACATCGAGGAGACCCAGCAGCGTCTCGGCGGCGACGTCGACGCGTTCGCCGACAAGGTCACGCCCAGCCGGGTGGTGGAACGCGGTGCCGACCGGGCACGGGCGACCGCGACCCGCTGGAAGGACACGGTCATGGGAGCCGACCCCGTACCGGACGCGGTGAGCACGGCCGCGGAGACGCTGCGGGACGCGCCGGAGGCCGCCCGTCGCCAGGCGCGCGGGAATCCGATCGCAGCGGGCCTGATCGCCTTCGGGGCCGGCTGGCTGGCCGCCTCGCTGCTCCCGGCCGCCGGCCGCGAGCGGCATCTGGCCGAGCGCGCGCACCATCACCTGGGGCAGGCCGGGGGACCGGCGGTCGATGCGGTTTCGCAGGCCGCCTCGCAGGTCCGGGACGCTCTCTCGGACCCGGCGGCCCAGGCGGCCGACTCGGTGGCCTCGACCGCCGGCAGTGCCGGACGCACGGTCCTCGAC
Source organism: Pseudonocardia sp. KRD291 (assembly GCF_019263595.1). Lineage (GTDB taxonomy): Bacteria > Actinomycetota > Actinomycetes > Mycobacteriales > Pseudonocardiaceae > Pseudonocardia. The sequence goes on from NZ_JADQDD010000315.1 coordinate 2,078, forward strand.
GAGAGCCGCACCGCGGCCGAGCAGGTAGGGCGACGCGCGACCGACGCGGTCGAGGACGTTCGCGACGTCCGGCACGACGCCCGGTAGGGCGCCGTGCCGGCGTCCCGGTGTCTCATGCGCGGTCGGCCACCGCCGTCCCGGTGCCGGCCTGCCGTGCACAGTGCGCGCAGCAGAACACGTCGCCGCCGCTCTGCACGCCGTGGCCGATGATCCTGCAGCCGCAGTGTCGGCAGGTCGGGGCCATCACGTGGATGGCGCACTCGAAACTGTCGAAGACGTGTACCTCGCCCTTGGCGTGCACCTCGAACGCCAGGTCGTAGTCGTTTCCGCAGACCTCGCACGCGGCCATGACGCCGCCTCCTTACATCGTCGGTGACGCATGGGTACCCGGCGAGTCCGCGACGATGCACCGCTCACCGGCCGGTTCGCGTCCGGGTCCCTTCCGCCGCCGCGCGGAGGTCCTCGACCAGACCGGCGAACGCGGCCTTGCGATCGTCGGGCTTCGACCGCAGCACCGCCGAGGGGTGGATGGTGGCCAACACCCGGCGGCCCGACCGCGCTCCGTCGTCGAGCTCGTCCGGGTCGTGGAGCTCGTGGGGGTCGTCGAGCTCGTCGGGCAGCTCCAGCAGCTGCCCACGGTCGCGGGTCACCCGGAACTGCGGCCCGAGCACCGCCTTGGCCGCGGTCGCGCCCAGGCACACCACGACCTCCGGCGAGACCTCCCGGATCTCCGCGGCCAGCCACGGCCGGCAGGCCACGATCTCGGTACGGCCCGGGGTCCGGTGGATGCGGCGGGTGCCGCGCTCGTCGAGACGGAACCGGAAGTGCTTCACCACGTTGGTCACGTAGGTGGCCCCGCGGTCGATGCCGGCCTCGGCGAGCGCGTCGTCGAGGACCCGGCCCGCGGGCCCGACGAACGGCTCCCCGCGGCGGTCCTCCACGTCTCCGGGCTGCTCACCGGCGAGCAGCAGCGGGGCCGGGGCCGGGCCGTCGCCGAACACCGCGTGCGTCGCGTCGCGGTAGAGCTCGCAGCCCCGGCAGGACCCGATCGCGTCGCGCATCGCGTCCAGGTCGTCGCGCTCGGGCAGGTAGGCCTGAGCGCCCCGCGCCTTCGGTGCCACGGCGCGCTCACTCCCCGGCCGCGGTGGAACGTCCGACGCCGAACCGCAGCGAGTAGGGGTCCAGTCCGCGCGGCAACGGGCCGCGCGCGGCGAAGCGCTCCGGTGGCAGCAGCACGTGGTGGTGCTCCTCGAGCAGCGTGGCCAGCACGGTGGACGCGGTGAACAGGACGAGCTCACGGCCCGGGCACACACCCGGGCCACCACTGAACGGGGTGAGCATCCAGTCCTGCGCCGCGCTGCCGTCGAGCCACTGGTCGGGGTCGGCGCGGTCGGCGTCGGAGCGGGAGCGGTCGTCGCGGTGCAGGAACCAGGTCGGAATGATCATCGCGGTGCCGGTCGGCAGCTCACCGGCGCCCCAGGTGGTCGGCTGCGTGGTCTGGCGCAGCAGGAGCGGGGTGGTGGGCCACAGACGCACCGACTCCAGCACGACTGCGCGCAGCAGCGGCAGCTCCTGGGGCTGGTTCAGGTCACGGCCGGCGAGCTCGGCGCGCACCCTTCCGCGCAGGTGAGGGTCGGCCGCGAGCAGCGCCAGCGCGCGCAGCGTCACCGCCCCGGCCGGGTCGAACGCGAACATCCAGTGCCCGACCTGGTCGGTCGGCGCCAGGTCCTCCGTGCCCGAGCCCTCCGTGCCGGGGTGCTGCTCTGACAACGAGGCGATCATCTCGGCGAGGCTGCCGGTCTCCGCCCGGTCCAGGTGCCGCGCGACGCCGTCGTGGAACTGTCGGCGCAGGTCGTCGCGGCGCGGCGCGAGGAAGGACCAGTTCGCGGAGCGGCGCAACGCCGTCAGCCGGTCGGTCAGCGTGTGGTCGTCGCGGGCGTGGTCGCCGAGCACGATCCGGCGCACGACCCGCCACCACGCGGTGACGAAGGTGGGCCAGTCCAGCACCCCGCTCCCGGCCGCGTCGGCGCGCAGCGCGACCGCCTCCTGCCGGGCGACCCGGGTGATCGACTCCGCGTGCGAGTGCATCGGCGAGCCGGTCTCCAGCACGCCCTCGGTGAACCGCCGGCGTTCCTCGCGCGCCGCACCGTGCGAGACGAGCACGCCGCGGGGCTGGAAGTGCCCGAGCGCGCCGCGCTTCTCCCAGCTCGCGGTCGCGAACGGCTCGGGCGTCTGCTCCAGGACCCGGCGGACGTCGGCGGCGCCCAGGACGAGCGCGGCCGGGCGTCCCGGGATCGGCAGCCGGACCGGGCCGTCGCCGTGCCGGGCCCGCAGGCCCTGCAGCATCCGGACGCTGCGGTCGTCGGTGCCCAGCTGCCCGGCGAGCTTCACCACCCATGGCCGGCGGGCGATGACGCCCTGGGCGAGGATCGGGCCGACCGCCCCGCCGAGCACCTGCGCGGTCTCCCGTGGGGACGCCGTGGGAAGCGACGACGAGGACGAGCCCGGCCCCGGAGCAGCGGTCGCCGTCGCCGTCGATGGTGTGGTGGTCATGCCCGGGTCCTACCCGCTGGGCAGGCGGTCAACCGTCGGCGCCCTCGATCCGTCACCGGTCGCGACCGGGCCGACGGCCAGCTCGACGCCGCACGCCTGCTCGCCCTCGGGCACCTCCATGACCGTCAGCTCCCGGCCCGGGTCGCAGATCCGCAACACCCGTCGGACGGTCTGGTCCGGCCCGACCACGACCAGGCGCGCACCGACGTCGCGGGCTGCGCGGTGGCCGTCGAGCAGGGCGCGGATCCCGCGGGCGTCGACGAACGTGACCAGCCGCATGTCCAGCACGACCCGGCCGCCGGGCTCGGACAGCGCTCGGACCTGTTCGACGACGGCCGGGCCGCCGACCGTGTCCATCTCGCCCGTGGGGCGGATGACCGCGACGCCCGGACGGGCCTCGTGGTGCAGGACCCGCAACCGTGCGCAGGGCCGAGGTGGGGAGCTCGAGTCGGTCACGCACACCCTCCGTGGGGGTGCGGGCACATGTCTGCCCGCACCGTTCGGACGGCACGCTGCTGGCTCAACGGGCTGCACTCCACTGTGCCCGACACCGCGGCGACCGACAACTCGGTGACCGGGCCCGCCGGGTGCGTCCGAGGGTCACCGGATCCGGTGCAGCTCCAGCGCGTCCGCCTCGAGGTCCGGGCTGTCGTCGAGCAGCGTCGCGAGTCCGGACAGGGCAAGCATGGCCCGGGCGACCGAGCCCTCCGGGGCCCGCACCGACGGCGTCGGGTCGGCATAGCCGGTGAACTCGTGCAGCACCCGCACCGCGGCGGGTCCCAGGACGGTGACGTCGGACAGGTCCAGCGTGAGCGCCCGGGTCCCGCCCGCGGTGGCGTAGAGCATGGCCGAGTGCAGGTCCTGCGCGGCGGCCGGGTCGACCGGGCCGTGCACGCAGATGCGGGTCGGCGGGTCACCCGCGGTCAGCATGCCGAACCCGGGGCCTGCGACGTGCAACCGCGGCCCGCTGTCCCGCGTGACGACCGGCCGGCTCAGACCGAACCGCGCCCGCACGGTGGTGCCGCGGGACCCGGAGTCGACGGTGAGCGCGTCCGAGAGCTCGCGCGCGACGGCCAAGCCGAAGCCGCGGCCGTCCCGTGGCGGTGTCCATGCGCCGTCGTCGGAGACGGTCACCGCCACCTCGGGGCGGTTGTCCCGGGCCGCGTGCACCCGGACCGGGCCGGTCGAACCGGGCGGGTAGGCGTGCTGCACGGAGTTCGTGACCAGCTCGGAGACGACGATGGGGACCGCGGCCAGGGTGTCGGCCGGCACGCCTGCGTCGCGCAGCCAGTCCTCGAGCCGCTCCCGCAGACCGACGATCCCGGCGGGGTCCGCCTCGATCTCGGTGTCCAGCGCATCCGGTACGGAGCAGGGCACCGTCGCCGCCATCAGCACGCCGGAGGCGTTGGTGCGCAGCCGGTCCAGTATCCGCGCGCACAGGGCGTCCGCGGCGGCGGGGGAGTCGGTCGGTTGCCAGCTCCCGCGCACGGTGTCCGCCAGCTCGGTCAGGCCCGCGGTGACCGGCTGCCCGGGCCGCTCGACCAGCCCCGCCGAGCACAGGACCAGCGCCGCGCCGGCCGAGATCGTCGTGCGGCCCGGCCGGACCGGAGGTGCGCCGAGGCCGAGCGGTCCGCCCGTGGCGCCGTCCAGCGGCGCGGAGCCGCTGCCGTCGCAGAGCACCGGCGGGTAGTGCCCGCGGCAGACGTACTCGACGGTCCGCGCCGGTGGGTCGACGACGACCGCGGTCAGCGTGGCACCGTGGCCGGGGGCGAACCGGGCCGCCGCCGCGTCGGCCCGCCGCACCGCGCCGCTCAGCGGTTCCCCGTCGCGCAAAGCCTCGGCGAGCACCGCGCGCAGGGCACCGACCACGACCGGGACGTCCGCGCCGGGGCCGGGCAGGCTGCCCACCACCAGCGCGGTACGCCCGCCGGGCAGCACGAGCGTGCCGAACCAGTCGGTGGTCTGTGCGAGGTCCCCGTCGACGCGGTGCACGGCCAGCCGCAGCGCGTCCGGCATCGGCACCTGGGCCGGGTGATGGTCCGCGAGGTGCTCGTCGGGAGCGGCGGGCTCGGGCAGCGCAGCGGACTCG
>NZ_JADQDD010000316.1 GCF_019263595.1 Pseudonocardia sp. KRD291
ACGTGTCGGGACGGGCCGTGCTCGGCCAGCACGAACCGGCCGCCGGGCACCAGCACCCGGTAGGCCGCGCGGGCAGCCGCCGCCGGGTCGGGGATCGAGCAGAACGTGAACGTGGACAGCACCGTGTCGGTGCTGTGGTCGGGAAGGTCGAGGTCCTGGACATCGCCTTGGCGCAGCTCCACCCGGTCCAGGGCCTCATCGTCGACACGTTGCCTGGCCAGTGCCAGCATCCCCTCGGACAACTCGACCCCGACCACGCGGGATACCAGCGGAGAGTAGAGCGGGAGGTTGAGGCCGGTTCCGACTGCGATCTCGACGACGCGGCCGCGGGCGCGAGACACCGCCCAGGCCCGCGACCCGTCGAACAACAGGCGTTCCAGGACGCTCATCTGCCGGTCGTAGCGGCCCGCGACCGCATCGAATATCTGGGCCACCTGGCGGTTGTCGGGCTGATGCATGTCCGTCTCCCCTGGGTTCCGCAGTGCAGATCGGTGGTGCAGCGAATCGGTGGTGCAGTGTCGTCGCGCGAGCCGAGCCGTCGGCGACCCTGCGATCATCGCGTCGTCGGTCGCGACCGGCATCGGCTATGGGGTGGAACCTGGGTGGAGCCGTGGGCGCCGTCGACCTGCAGCCGCGGCGTGCACGTTCGGACAGCGCAACGACATCGCGCGGGTCGAGCGGCGGCGGGACGCCGCAGGAAAACGACACCCTGGCGACCGTGCTCTGCTGTGGCTTACACGGTGGCCGGGTCGGCCCGGTAGCCCAGCTTCTCGATCACCGCGATGATCGCGACGTGGGCGGTGCGTTCGTCGTGGGTAATGGTGCTGCGCTTCGCCTTGGTGGAGGTCTGGCTCGCAAGCACGCCGGGTAGGTCGGCGAGAGCGTCGTCGATGAGCAGGGCACAGCTGCCGCAGTGCATCCCTCGCACGTTGAGCTGCAGGGTGGTCGTGGTCATCAGTGGGCCTCCGGAACCGCGGGGTCAGCTGGCGGTGATGGTTCCGGTGTACATGCCCATGCCGCAGGCGTAGGCGAGGGCTCCCGGCGCGAGGACACCGAGGTCGATGCGGGTCTCGCCGCTGCTCGGCAGAATCTGCTGCACTCCGAGTGCGGCGATGGTGAACGACCGGACACAGCCTGTGGGTTGGTCGGAGGTGATGACCAAGGTCGTGGGGAGGCCGGCCTTGGCCTGGGTCCGGGCGGGGGTGTAGCCGCCGGGGTTGGCGCTGACGGCGACGGTCTGGCGGCCCTCGGCCACCGTCGCGGCCGACGGAATGGGCGAGGAGTCGGGCCCGGCGAGGGCGGCGGTCACCCGGCTGGCCGCCACCGGGGAGCCGGCGAGCTCGAGTCCGCCGTTGAGGGTGAACAGGCCCATGATGGCAACGACGGCGCCGGTAGCCAGGGCGAGTCGGCCCCGCCATGCGGTCGCGGCCTTACGGGCCGCGTAGCCCAGGACCGCGAACAGCGGGCTGGTACCGATCACGAACACGGCCATCGTCACGGCGCCGGCCAGCGCAGAGCCGGAGGTGAGCGCGAGGGCCTCGACCGACAGGGTCACCCCACACGGGATCAGGACCGACGCCAGCCCGAGCAGCCCCGGAGCGAACGCGGCCTGTGAGCGGCTGCTGCGCAGGACCAGCCGACCGAAGCTCTGCGGAGGTTCGACGACGATCCGGCGCAACCCGGCCACCCCGAGTTGGGCGAGCCCGAAGACCAGGACGACCGCGCCGGCGACCAGCTGCAGGGCGGCGCTGGCACCGACGGACAGCTGCACCGCGCTGCCGAGGGCCCCGAGCAACCCGCCCAACATCGCGTGGGAGAGGAGTTTGCCGGTGAGGAACCCACCGACCGGGGCCAGGTCGTCGACCAGGGACTGCCACCGCCGTGTGACCGGCGGCGCGGTGTCGGCGGGCTCGTCGCGCTCGACGCGGGCGGGCCGGGTGCCGGCCGGGGCCAGGGCGGCGGTGGCAGCCCGTTGGCGCGTGATCAACCCGGCGAGCAGGCCGCCCTGGACGGCCGCGCAGGTCACACCCCCAGCCAACAGGCCGGTGAGCAACACAGCGGTCAGGTTCACGGGGTTGTTCCTCCTGGGATGGCGACAAGGGGGCCTACCGGATGGGGTGCCTCCGCGGACCCGGCTGCCGATCGGGGCGCCTGCGGGCTCGTTCGACCGCTCGGTGCGGTTCCTGTCGACGCGGGGGCGCCGTCCCGTGTGAATAGGGCACCGGGCCGCATGATCAGCGCATCGCCGAGATCGACCGCACCCTGGCCGAGGTGCGCGCCCTGGGCCGCGACCTCTCCGGGGCAGGTTCAGGCGTTGCTGAAATCGTAGGTCGCCGGCGGCGTCACCGGGCTCCCGGAAGGCCCGTAGACCAGCGCGATCTGCTGGTGATCGCGTAGCTCGACCGCGGCAGGGTTGCCGGGGACCTCGACACCGTCGACGAACCCGCGCAACGTCATCCCGGCACCGGCGCGCAGGCCGCCGATCCGGGTGGCGTCGAGGGCGACGTTCCACTCGTTGAACAGCTGGCCCAGGGTGTAGCGCCCGCCGGGGTCGGACGACTCCACGTGCACGAGCCCGGTTGCGTCGTGGGTGTGCAGTGCCGACATCTGCCCGCTCGCCTGATCGACGCCGAGATCGGCCGGGACCGGCACCGGCCGGCCGGCCACGATCACGTCGAGGTGGGCGTGGAAATGCTGCGCCATGGCACTCATGTCACTGATCGGGAGCCCTGCCGCCCGCATCCCGGGTGCGGGGTCGGCGGGGCCGGGCCACGGCGGCACCGTCGTCGCCCCGTACCCATTCGCCGTCGGCAGCGGAGCCAGCGGGGACACCTCCGCCGGCCGGGTCGCGAGCCCGATCACGCCGAGCACCACCAGGACCGCCCCGAGGGCGAACCCGATGCGGACCCACCACTGCCTGCGGTGCGGTGGGGCGGCCGGGCGCGGGGTGGTCTTGCCCATCGGTCCTCCTCGGCGAGCGGTGACAGGTGGCGCGATACGGGAGCGCGGGCTCATCGCCGGGAATCGGGCCCACCCAGTAGCGAGCCACCACCGACAACAGGCCAGGCTCGGTCGTCGGTGAGGTTGGCGCTGCGCTGCAGCAGGCCATCCCGTTCGTCACCGCGATCGTCTCCCTATGATCATCCTGCTCGTGCCCGGCCCCGGAGCGAGCACACCTCCGGATATCAACTACCGGCCGATAGTACATACGGGGGCGGTTGGTAAGTTGGGGCGCATCGGAGGACGGTGCAGCGGATCGGAGGCGCGGATGCCCACGAGCGATCGGGAGGCCGGCGACCCGGGACTCGAGCAGGCGCTCGACGTCCTTGGCCGGCTGGAGGCGCGGATCATGCGTGCGGTGTGGATCGGTGAGGTGAGCCCGCCGTTCACCGTGCACGACGTGCACGACCTGATGCCGGAGCTGGCCTACACCACCGTGCTGACCACGATGCGACGCCTGGCCGACAAGGGCCTGCTGCACGCGGCCGCCGCCGTGGGCCGGCGCTCACACCACTACCGCGCCGCCGGGAACCCGGCGACGTTCATGGCGGTGGAGAGCGAGCGCGAGGCCGCCAGCGTGGTCGAGCGCTACGGCGACGCCGCGCTCGCGGCGTTCGCACTGCGCCTGGAGGCGCTCAGCCCTGAGCAGCGCGACTCCCTGCACCGGTTGCGCCGGTCGTGACCACCAGCCGGGGGCGCCCCCAACCCCGCCTGCATGGCTACGGGGGTCTCTCGATCCTCGTCTCGGTGGTGGGAGCGGCGCTGCTGTGGGGGGCCGGCGCCCTCCCCGCCCTGACCGCTCTCGGCTGCGGGCAGATGCCGCTCCGGGCGTGTTCCGCAGACGCCGTCCCCGCGGCCGCAGCCATCCTGGCCGGCGCGGCCGCGGTGCGCGTCGCGTGGCTCGGCGGCGCCGTAGCCCGCCGGGTACGAGCCCTGAACCGGGTCCCGGCCCCGCCGGCGCTCACCGCGGCCGGCGCCCGGCTCCGTAACTCCCGCGTCGTCTGCCTGGCCACCGGGGATCAGCTCGCGTTCTGCGCCGGGCTCTGGCGCCCGCGGCTGTATGTGTCCCTCGGTGCAGTGCAGCGACTCGCCGCCGACGAGCTCGCCGCCGTCCTGGCCCACGAGGACGCGCACGCCCGGCGCCGCGACCCGCTGCGCGCCATCCTGCGGCGAGCGGGAGCCGATGTGCTGTTCTTCGCCCCCCTGGTCCGGCACTGGGACCGTCGCCGCCGCCTGCGAGCCGAGCTCGCCGCGGACCGCGCCGCGGTCCACCGCGCCGGCGCGCCCGCGCTGGCCGGGGCCCTGCTGGGCATGGTCGCGACCGCACCGCCAGGTGCGACCGCGTTCGGCCCCGTGGCCAGTTCAGCGATCGACGCGCGGATCGCCGCGCTCACCGACACCGCCGCGCCCACCAACCCGATCCCGATCAGCGCAGGGGCCATGACCGTGATCGGGTCGCTGGCAGCGGCCGCCCTCGTCCTGTGCCTGCCCCCGCTCACCCTCGCTCTCGGCTTATAGAACACCCCCCGGGGATGTACGAGACACCGCAAGAACGACGGTCGGCACCCGGCGCAGAACAATTCGGGCAAGCACACCCAGGCGCCCCGAACCTGCTGGAAGCCAGTGATCATGTGGGAGGCCAGGGATGAGCGACAACGGGCCGGTGAGCATCGGCCAGGCCGCGGCACGGTCCGGGGTGAGCGCCAAGGCGATCCGGCTCTACGAGGCCCGGGGCCTTCTGCCCCCGACCGCTCGGACATCGACCGGGAACCGACTCTTCCACGACGAGGACCTCGAGGTATTGGACTTCATCGCCCGCGCCAAATCTGCCGGCCTGCGCCTGCACGAGATCAAGACTGTGCTCGAACTGCAGCGCACGGGCCAAACGCCGTGCGGCCGCGTCATAGACATGTTCGACGAACGGGTCGCCGAGATCGACTCGACGATGCAGAGCATGGCCGCCTTGCGGCAGCGGATCGTCGAACTACGTGACGAGACCGACCGAGGCCAAGAGCCGTCCGGACTGTGCTCGATCCTGTCGGCCGCGGACCCATCCACGGAGCTTCGCGACCCTGCCGGCAGGCGCCCATAGTAAGAGGGCCTCATTGCCGCCCGTCCCGACATAAGACGAGGCCACGATCGCGGCGCCGGGGGTGCAGGTTCGGGTCAGCAGCGGGGTGGAGCACTGCAGCGGCAGTGCTCCACCCCCAGCTGATCAGGCGATCACACGCCCTCGGCGATCGCGCGGCACTGGCGGGCACACTCACGGCACGCCTGCGCACAGGCGCGGCAGTAGTCGGCGTCGTTCTGCTCGCAGAGCTCGGCGCAGGCGTCGCAGACCTCGGCGCACAGCTGGGCCACCTTCGGCGCCAGCGCCGACCCCCGGGCCAGCAGCGTCCCGAGCAGCTTGCAGATCTCCGCGCAGTCCACACACATCCGCCCGCAGTCGGTGCGCCCCGCAGGCAGACAACAGTTGTAATGGCACGCCTCGCAGGACTCCCGACACTTGGCACACGCATCCAGAGCCGCCTGGTAACGCTGCTCCACCATGGTCGCAGCCATAGCAGTCTCCTCTCGCTCGTCTTCCCGATCCACGGACCCGGGTCGAGCCCGCCACTGCCATGAGTAGCCCCTTACCCCAGGGGGAAGGGCAAATGCTCGAGGACCTGCGCGACGACGTCGCCGCCGGCCCCGGCCGACGGATCGTGTTCCTGGGCCGCGACGGACACTCCTACGCCGCTGCCGTCCGTGGACTGGATCCCGAGATCGTCGTCACTAGAGTCGTGGTCGAGGCCGCCCTACAGGACCTCGACCGCCACACCGACGCGGACTTCTCCGAGGTCGAGGAGTTCCGAGTCCGCGCCCGCGTGCACCCCTCGGAAGTCGACGGCGCGTTCCAGGCGCTGACCGACTACCTCGGCGACGCCGGCGTGCCCGTGCACCAGCCCGGGTCTGCGGTCACCGTGGTCGACAACAGCTTCAAGGGCACGATCCAGGAGCTGCTCACCGCGGCCTACCCCAACACCGCGTTCGCCGGGCGCTACTCCTTGCGCGCCACCCACCCCGCAGATCCACACCCCGAGACCAAGGTCGGCTACGCGTTCCACCAACCGGCGAGGCCCCGCTGGCGCGGCGCCCCCCGAGCTGGCGCTGCCAACCTAGATGGAACTGACCCTGGGAACCGTCGCCGCCGGGTTGGCGATCGAGCACACCCTGCACGGCCCAGACACCGGCCCCCGCGCGATCGGGCCCGATGGTCCGCTGCAGCAGCCCCCGCGCACCATCACCGATCCGCTACGCGGCCTCAACCCAGCGCTGATCCACGACTCCTATCAGGACACCGTGGCGCGGGAGGCGAGCAAGGCCGCCGCACTCCGCGCGGTGCACGACACCGCAGCCCAAGCGGGGGCACGTTGGGCATCCTTCGACGCCGACACCATCGAACGGGAACGCGACGACACCCGGGCCGAGTTCACCGGGCAGCTGCGCGCCTGGATCGAACGAGGCCCGACCACAGCGCCAACATGGCGCTGTCCACGTTCACGTTCTGCTCGATCCCCGACCCGGCGGCGGCTGCCCGCGCGGCCTACCGGGTGCTGGTGCCCGGCGGCCGGTTCGTGCTGGCCGAGCACGGCCCGTCCCGACACGC
>NZ_JADQDD010000317.1 GCF_019263595.1 Pseudonocardia sp. KRD291
CCGATCCCCGGCGTCTTCTACCGCCGTCCCGACCCGGACAGCCCGCCGTTCGCCGAGGACGGCGCGGCGGTGGCGCAGGACCAGGCCGTCGGGCTGGTCGAGGTCATGAAGTCGTTCCACCAGATCCCGGCCGGTGCGGCGGGCACGCTGGTGGAGTTCCTGGTCGGCGACGAGGACGAGGTCGACGCCGGCCAGCCGGTCGCGGTGGTGGAGACCGGATGAGACGCCTGCTCGTCGCCAACCGCGGCGAGATCGCCGTCCGGATCATCCGCGCCGCCCGTGACCTGGGCATCTCCACGGTCGCGGTGCACAGCGAGGCCGACGCGGACGCGCTGCACACCCGCCTGGCCGACGTCGCGGTCGGGATCGGGCCGTCCGCGGCGTCGAAGAGCTACCTGGTCGCCGACGCGATCCTGGGCGCGGCGAAGGAGACCGGCGCCGACGCCGTGCACCCCGGCTACGGGTTCCTCTCCGAGCGGGCCTCGTTCGCGGCCGCGGTCGCCGACGCGGGCCTGACGTTCGTCGGGCCGGACGCGGCGACGATCGAGCGGATGGGCGACAAGGTCGCCGCCCGCGAGGTCGCCCGCGCCGCCGGGGTCCCGACGGTGCCCGGCACGCCCGGGGGAGTGGCGGACGTCGACGCCGCGGTGGCGGCCGCCGAGGACGTCGGCTACCCGGTGATGCTCAAGGCCGCGGCCGGCGGCGGGGGGCGCGGGATCCGGGTCGTCGACGACGCGCAGGCGCTGCGCACGGCGTTCGGGCAGGCGTCGAACGAGGCGCTCAAGGCGTTCGGCGACGGCACCATGTACCTGGAACGTTTCGTCACCCGCGCCCGGCACGTCGAGGTGCAGGTGCTCGGCGACGGCACCGACGCGGTGCACCTGTTCGAGCGGGAGTGCTCGCTGCAGCGGCGACGGCAGAAGGTCGTCGAGGAGGCCGTCTCGCCCGGCATCTCCTCCGCCGTCCGCGACGCGATGACCGCGGCGGCCGTCTCGCTGTGTCGCGAGGCCGGGTACCGCAGCGCCGGGACGGTCGAGTTCCTGGTCGACGATGCTGCGACTCCCGGATCCGGCGGCGAGTTCTTCTTCATCGAGATGAACACCCGGATCCAGGTCGAGCACCCGACGACCGAGCTGGTCACCGGCATCGACCTGGTCGCCGAGCAGCTGCGGATCGCCGCCGGGGAACCGCTGCGGTACACCCGGGACACGATCGCCGCCCGCGGGCACGCCCTGGAGTTCCGGGTGTGCGCCGAGGACCCGGAGCGCGACTTCCTGCCCTCGCCCGGGAACGTCGGGCGGGTGACGTTGCCGTCCGGTCCGTGGGTGCGGTGCGACACCTGGCTCGAGCCGGACGGGAAGGTCCCGCCCTACTACGACTCCCTGCTGGCGAAGGTGATCATCTGGGGGGCCGACCGGGCGGAGGCGATCGCGCGCTCGCGACGAGCACTGGCCGAGTTCTCGGTCTCCGGCATCCCGACCACGGCCGGGCTGTTCATCGAGCTGCTCGAGCAGGACTGGTTCGCCGCGGCGGACTTCCACACCGGGACTCTCGAACAATGGCTGAACACGAGAGAAGCGTCAGCGGAACGAGCCTCGACACGAGGGGAGACGGCATGAGTGCCCGCTACAGCTGGGGCGGCGACGAGTTCGTGTTCGTGGAGCTGGCGGAGGAGATGAGCCTGCAGGCCAACTTCAAGGCCGTCGCGATCACCAACCTGCTGCGCGACGAGCGCCCGGACGGGATCCTCGAGATCTGCCCGGCGAACGCCTCCTACCAGGTCCGCTACGACCCTGACGTCCTCGACCCGCACACCCTGCTGGCCCACCTCAAGGACATCGAGACCCGCGTCGGCGACGCCCTCGGTGTGACCCTGCCGTGCCGGGTCGTCGAGATCCCGGTGCTCTACCAGGACCCGTGGACCACCGAGACGCTGATGCGCTTCCGGGACCGCCACCAGGACCCGGACGCCACCGACATCGAGTACGCGGCCCGGATCAACGGCTTCGCCGGCGTCGAGGAGTTCATCGCCGCGCATTCCGGCTCGCCGTGGTTCACCTCGATGGTCGGGTTCGTCGCCGGACTGCCGTTCAAGTACCAGATGGTGCCCCGTGAGCGGCAGATCATCGTGCCGAAGTACGTGCGCCCGCGCACCGACACCCCGAAGCAGACCGTCGGGTACGGCGGCTGCTTCTCCTGCATCTACTCGGTGCGTGGCGCCGGCGGATACCAGATGTTCGGCATCACCCCCGCCCCGATCTACGACCCGCGCCAGACGAAGCCGGACTTCACCGAGCACAAGGTGTTCATGCGGTCCGGCGACATGGTCAAGTTCCGGCAGATCGACCGCGACGAGTACGACGACCTGCAGGCCACCGCGGAGGCCGGGCGCTACCGGATCACCGCCCGCGACGTCGACTTCGACCTGCAGCCGTTCCTGGACGACCCGGACGGCTACAACAAGCGCCTGCTGGAGGTCCTGGCATGAGTGAGCCTGCGAACGGGTCGTCGGCGCCGCGCACGACGATCGAGGTCCGCAAGCCGGGCCTGTCCACCACGATCCAGGACGGCGGACGCTCCGGCTACTACCACCTGGGCATCCCACCCTCGGGCGCGCTGGACCAGTACTCGCTGGCCGCGGCGAACGGGCTCGTCGGCAACGACACCGACGCCGCCGCGCTCGAGATCGTCTACATGGGCCCGGAGCTGGCGTTCACCGGTCCGGCCGTGGTGGCCGTGGCCGGTGCCGGGATCGCTCCGCGGGTCAACGGGTCGGACCGGCCGCTCTGGGAGTCGTTCGAGGTCGCCGACGGTGACGTGCTCGACTTCGACTACCTCAAGGACGGCGCGCGGGCCTACCTGGCCGTGTCCGGCGGTCTGGACACCCGCGTCGACCTGGGCAGCCGCGCGACCTACGTGATCGGCTCGCTCGGCGGGGTCGACGGGCGCCCGATCGCCGAGGGCGACGTGCTGCCGGTCGGCGCCGGCGGCGCGGGCCGGCCCGGGCTCGTGGTGCCGTCCGATCTCCGGCCGGCGATGTCCAAGGACGTCGAGGTCCGGGTCGTGATGGGGCTCTACGACCACCGGCTCACCGACAAGGGCCGGGCCACGTTCCTGGACACGACGTGGACCCTGACGCCGGTCGCGGACCGGATGGGGTTCCGCTACGGCGGCGGCGAGCTGGAGACCGTGGATCGGGAGCCGCCGTTCGGGGCGGGGCAGGACCCGTCGAACATCGTGGACGCGCCCTATCCGATCGGCTCGATCCAGGTGCCGGGCGGGGTGGAGCCGATCGTGCTGCACCGCGACGCGGTCTCCGGAGGCGGCTACATGATGGTCGCGACGGTGATCTCCGGTGACCTCGACGTCGTCGCCCAGTCCGCTCCGCGCACCCGCACGAGGTTCGTCGAGGTGGACCTGGAGACCGCACTGGGGATCCGCGCCGACCGACGCCGTCGCCTCGCCGCCCTGCACGACGCCCTGTCCTGATCCCGGGCCGGAGCGCCTCCCGCCGGAGCGAGCGGCACTCTCGTCGGAACAGTTGCGACGAGAGCGCCGCTCGCCGCTCCGCCGGTCGTCTCCCCGGGTTCGTCCGCGCGGACGTGCCGTGCGCGGGTGGCCGCGGCGGAGACTTCTCCCGGAGAATGCGCACGCCAACTCGCTTGGTTGGCGAGCGAATTCCTGGGGAGCACCCTTGCCGGGGAGTTCGCCGCGGAGCCCGCGGCGCGCAGCGACCGGCACTCTCGTCGCAACCTTTACGACGAGGGCGCCGCTCGCGACCTCACCCCCAGGGCGAAGGTCCCGCCGCGGAGCCGTGCCCAGCCGCGCGCACTGTCGAGGCGCGATGTTGACCGCTCTCGCGGGCGCGTGCTGTGCTCGCCGCCGGACTTGGGGTGAGAGGGAGTGACCGTGGGGATCGAGCTGCCGGAGCACCCGGCCGGGCTGCCGGTGGGGCCGGGCTGGCGTACCGACACCGACGTCGCACCGGTGGTGTTCCCCTACGACGGTTCGTTCGTCGCGGACGCGCCGGTCGGCGGCGTCGAGCACGCCCGAGCCGCACTGGAGGCCGGGGTCGCCGTCGTGCGTGCCGCCGGGAAGGTCGGCTCCGGGGCCCGGCGCCGGATCCTGCTCGACGTGGCCGCCGAGCTGCAGCGCGAGCGGGAGAAGCTCGTCGAGATGCTGATCGCCGAGACCGGCAAGACCCGCATCGACTGCACCGTCGAGGTCGACCGCACGCTGTTCACCTGGACCGCCGCGGCCGAGGAGGTCGCCCACACCCACGGCGAGACCGTCCCGCTGGACCTGCAGCCCTCCGGTGACGGCATGATCGGCTTCTGGACCCGGCGCCCGATCGGCCTGGTGATCGGGATCGCCGGGTTCAACTACCCGTTGCTGCTGGCCACCCACAAGATCGCGCCCGCGGTCGCGGCCGGCTGCCCGGTCGTCTGCAAGCCCGCCCCGACGACCCCGCTGGCCACACTGTGGCTGGCCGACATCGTCCGCCGCGCCGCCGTCGCGCACGGCGCGCCCGCCGAGATGGTGCAGGTCGTCACCGGCGACGCCGCCGTCGGCCGCGAGCTGGTCACCGACCCGCGCGTCGGCGCGGTGTCGTTCACCGGGTCGGCCGCGGTGGGCCACCAGATCGCCCGCGACGCGGCACCGCGCAAGACGCTGCTGGAGCTCGGCTCGAACGCGGCCCTGGTGATCGCCGAGGACGCCGACCTCGACGCCGCCGTCGACGCGGTCCTGCGCGGCGGCTTCTACGGCAACGGGCAGGCCTGCATCGCCGTCCAACGCGTGATCGTCTGCGCACCGGTGCTCGACGCCGTCCTGGAGAAGCTGGCGGCCCGGATCGGTGAGCTGACCGTCGGCGACCCGCGCCACCCCGGCACCCGGGTCGCCGCGCTGATCGACGACGCGGCCACCGCCCGCGCGCTCGAGTGGGTCACCGACGCCGTCGACTCCGGCGCGCGGCTGCTGCACGGCGGCCGCGTGGTGGACCGGGCGATCGAGCCGACGGTGCTGATCGACGTCCCGACCGAGCGGCCCGCGTGGTGCGAGGAGATCTTCGCCCCGGTCGTCGGGATCCGGTCGGTGCCCGACGTCGACGCCGCGTTCGAGCTGGTCGACGAGTCGCGCTACGGCCTGCACGCCTCGGTGTTCACCCGCTCGCTGGCCACCGCGTTCCGTGCCATCGAGACGCTCGACGTCGGCGGCGTGATCGTCAACGAGGTTCCGGGCTTCCGCTCCGACGTGATGCCCTACGGAGGGGTGAAGGACTCGGGCACCGGCCGGGAGGGCCCGCGGTTCGCGATCGAGGAGCTGACCGTGGCCAGGATGGCCGTGATCCGGCCGTGAGGGGTTCGCAGATGACCGACTACACGCAGATGTTCCGGCTCGACGGGCGGCGGGCGCTGGTGATCGGCGCCGGCGGGATCGGCCGCGAAGCCGCCCGGGCGCTGGCCGCGCACGGCGCGTCGGTCACGTGCGCCGACAAGGACCCCCAGGTCGCCACCGCGACCGCCGCGGCCGCGGGGGAGGGCGCCACCGGGATCGAGCTCGACGTCACCGACCACGCGTCGCTGACCCGCACCGCGGACGCACTCGGCCCGGTGGACGTCCTCGTGCTCACCGCGGCGACGAACGTGCGCAAGCGGATCCTCGACTACTCCCCGGAGGAGTTCGACCGGGTCGTGGGCCTGAACCTGGCCGGCTCGTTCGCGGTGCTGCGCGCGTTCGGCGGTCCGATGGTCGCGCGCGGGTCGGGCAGCGTGATCACGTTCTCCTCGATCCGCGGCACCGTCGTCGAGCCCGGGCAGTCCGTCTACGCCGCGACGAAGGCCGGGCTGGTGCAGCTCGTGCGGACCGCCGCGGCCGAGTGGGGGCCGTCCGGGGTGCGGGTGAACGCGATCGCACCCGGCGTGGTCGAGACCCCGCTGACGGCGCAGATCAAGGACAACCCCGAGTGGTACGACGCCTACGCGGCCAAGTCCGCGCTCGGGCGCTGGTCGTCGCCGTCGGAGCTGGCGGGCGCGGTCGTCTAC
The DNA here is from genome assembly GCF_019263595.1 of Pseudonocardia sp. KRD291. GTDB lineage: Bacteria > Actinomycetota > Actinomycetes > Mycobacteriales > Pseudonocardiaceae > Pseudonocardia. The sequence goes on from NZ_JADQDD010000317.1 coordinate 6,045, forward strand.
CTGGCCTCGGACGCCTCGACGTTCGTGACCGGCTCGGTGCTCGCCGTCGACGGCGGCTGGACAGCCGTCGACGGGCGGTTCACCCCGCCGGCCTGAGGATTTCCATGATCACCCCGGGTGATTGTTCGCAACGGTCCTGGTGAACACTGCGCTGTTCGGCCTAGAGTTCGTGCCGTCCGCTGCAGCAGTCGATCGGGAGGCGATCTCGGATGGCCGGACGGCACCGGGCACGTGCAGGTGTGGCGCGGACGTTGCTCGCCGTCGCCGTACCGGTTGTCGGCGCGGCCGCCGTGGCGACCGCCGTCGTACTGGGCAGCGCGAGCGTGTCCGCGCAACCCTCGAACGTCGCAATCCCGACGTTCCCCTCCCAGGAACGGGTGCTCGCCGCGAACGTCGTCGCCGTCTCGGCCGCTCCGTTCGCCGTGCACCGCAGCTCCGACATGGCCGGGGGAGCGGTCTCCGAGGCCTCGACCGCGGTGGTCCGCCGTGTCGACGAGCAGCGCGCCGCCCAGGCGCGGGCCGACGCCGAGGCCCGAGCGGACGCGGCGAGGGCCGCCCGCGCCGACGCCT
>NZ_JADQDD010000318.1 GCF_019263595.1 Pseudonocardia sp. KRD291
GAGCCGCCGAGGGCGGACGCGAGCAGGTTGAAGGTGGGCCTGGCCTACGACATCGGCGGGCGGGGTGACGCGTCGTTCAACGACGCCGCCGCGGCCGGCATCGACCGCGCGTCGGCGCAGTTGGGGATGCCGAAGGCGACCGAGGCGACGGCGCAGCCCGGCGAGAGCGAGGACGCCGCGGCGAGCCGCCTGCGCCAGCTCGTCGCGCAGGGCCACAACCCGATCATCGCGGTCGGCTTCAACTACGCCGGCGCTCTGCAGGACGTCGCCGCGCAGAACCCGAACGTGAAGTTCGCGATCGTCGACGACGACACCGTGACCCTGCCGAACGTCACCCCGCTGGTGTTCGCCGAGGAGCAGGGCTCGTTCCTGGTCGGCGCCGCGGCCGCGCTCAAGACGACCACCTGCAAGGTCGGCTTCGTCGGCGGCGTGGACAACCCGCTGATCCAGAAGTTCGCCGCGGGCTACGAGCAGGGCGCCAAGGCCGTCGCGCCGAACGTCGAGGTCGACGCCAAGTACATCTCCCCGGCCGGCGACACGTCCGGGTTCAACGACGCGACCAAGGGCACCGAGATCGCCAAGGGCGAGTACGACGGCGGCGCCGACATCGTGTTCGCCGCGGCCGGCAAGTCCAACCAGGGCGTGTTCTCGGCTGCGCAGACCGGCGGCAAGCAGGCCATCGGGGTGGACTCCGACCAGTACAACTCCCCGCAGCTGGCCCAGGTCAAGGACGTGATCATGACGTCGATGATCAAGCGGGTGGACGTGTCGGTGTACGACTACATCAACGCCGTCGCGGCGGACGACCTCACGACGCTGCCGAAGCGCTTCGACCTCAAGGTCGACGGCATCGGCTACTCCACCTCGGGCGGCAAGGTCGACGACATCAAGCCCCAGCTGGAGGCGTACAAGGCCGCGATCATCGCCGGGCAGATCCAGGTGAAGTCCACGAAGTGAGTACGGCGGCGGGGAGCGAATACGCCGTCGAGCTGCGCGGGATCACCAAGCGGTTCCCGGGCGTGGTGGCGAACTCCGACATCGACCTGGCGGTGCGTCGCGGCGAGGTGCACGCGCTGTGCGGCGAGAACGGGGCCGGCAAGTCCACCCTGATGAAGATCCTCTACGGGATGCAGGGCGCGGACGAGGGCACGATCTCGGTGGACGGCACCGAGGTCGTGTTCCGCACGCCGGGCGACGCCATCGCGGCCGGGATCGGCATGGTGCACCAGCACTTCATGCTGGCCGACAACCTGACCGTCGCCGAGAACGTGCTGCTGGGCGCCGAGCGCCTGCACGGGATCGGGCGCCGGGCGCGGGACCGGATCGCCGAGCTCGCCGCGACGGTCGGCCTGGTGGCCTCGCCGTCGGAGCGGGTGGAGCGGCTCGGGGTCGCCGACCGGCAGCGGCTGGAGATCCTCAAGGTGCTCTACCGGGGCGCCCGCACGGTGATCCTGGACGAGCCGACCGCGGTCCTCGTCCCGCAGGAGGTCGACGAGCTGTTCGCCACCCTGGCCGCGATGCGGGCGCAGGGCTACACGTTCCTGTTCATCTCGCACAAGCTCGACGAGGTCCGCGCGATCGCGGACACGATCACGGTGATCCGCCGCGGCACCTCGGTCGGCACCGCCGACCCGGCCACGGTGACCAACCGGGAGCTGGCCGAGATGATGGTCGGCTCGGAGCTGCCGACGCCACAGACCCGCGATTCGACGGTCACCGACCGCGAGGTCCTGCGCGTCGCGGGCCTGGGTCTGGCCGACCCGGCAGGCGGGCGCGACCTGCTCGACGGGATCGACCTGGTGGTGCACGCCGGCGAGGTGCTGGGCATCGCCGGGGTGGAGGGCAACGGGCAGACCGAGCTCGTCGAGTCGGTGATGGGGATGCGCCGGGGCACCCGGGGACGGGTGCTGCTCGCCGGCACCGACGTGAGCGGCGCGACCACGATGGCCCGGCGCGAGGCCGGCATCGGCTACATCCCGGAGGACCGGTCCCGCCACGCCCTGCTGCCCGAGCAGCCGCTCTGGGCGAACCGGGTGCTGGGGTTCCAGAGCCGCGCCCCGATCGGGCGGCGCGGGCTGATCGACCGCGCCGCGGCCCGGTCGGACACCGAACGGATCGTCGCCGACTTCGACGTCCGCACACCGGGCATCGACGTCACCGCGGGGGCGCTGTCCGGCGGCAACCAGCAGAAGCTCGTCGTCGGCCGCGAGCTCTCCGGGGACCCGGTGCTGCTGGTCGCCGCGCACCCGACCCGCGGCGTCGACGTCGGCGCGCAGGCCGGGATCTGGTCCGAGCTGCGCCGCGCGCGTGCGGCCGGGCTCGCGGTGCTGCTGGTCAGCGCCGACCTCGACGAGCTGATCGGCCTGTCGGACACGCTCGCGGTGATCCTGGACGGGCGCCTGGTCGGCACCGCCGACCCGGCCACGGTGACCCCCGAGCAGCTCGGCACCGCGATGACCGGAGCCACCGCATGAGCCCGAAGATCCGGTCCGCGGTCCTCGCGCCGGTGCTGGCGGTCGCCGTCGCGGCACTGCTCTGCGGCCTCGCGCTGCTCATCAGCGGGGACTCGCCGCTGCAGGCGTTCGGGGTGATGATCTCCCAGCTGGGGTCCGGCACGGTCGCGGTGGACACCGTCAACTCGGCCGCCGTCTACTACATCGCCGCGCTCGCGGTGGCGATCGGCTTCCAGATGAAGCTGTTCAACATCGGCGTCGAGGGGCAGTTCCGGGTCGCGGCGGCCGTGGCCGCGGTCGTCGGCGGCACGCTCCCGCTGCCGCCGGTCCTGCACACCCTGGTGATCATCGCCGTGGCCGCGCTGTCCGGTGCCGCGTGGGTCGCGATCCCGGCACTGCTCAAGGCCTACCGCGGGGTCAGCGAGGTGATCTCGACGATCATGCTCAACGCCGTCGCGACCGGCCTGATCGCGTACCTGATCAGCCCCGACACGTTCGGGCAGCTGGTCGGCAACAACATCACCACCCCGCCGATCGAACCCAGCGGCTGGTTCCCGGGTCTTGCGCTGGGCGAGTCCGGGACGCTGTTCGGGATGATCCTGGTGGCCGCCGTGCTCGGCGTCGGCTACTGGTTCCTGCTCGGGCGCACCCGGTTCGGATTCGAGCTGCGGGCCTCGGGGCAGTCCCCGACGGCCGCCGCGGCCGGCGGGGTGAACGCCCGGCGGATGGTGCTGATCGCGCTGCTCACCTCCGGCGCGGTGGCCGGGCTGGTCGGGCTGCCGGAGCTGCTCGGGCGCGACCACGCCTACACGCTGACCTCGCCGTCGGGCTACGGGTTCACCGGGATCGCGATCGCGCTGCTCGGGCGCAACCACCCGGTCGGCATCGCGCTCGGTGCGCTGCTCTGGGCGTTCCTGGACAAGTCCGCGGTCGCGCTCGACGTCGTCGGCACCCCGCGGGAGATCGTGCTGATCATGCAGGGACTGATCGTGCTGTCGGTGGTGGTGGCCTACGAGGTGGTGCGCCGGGTCGACCTGCGCGCCGAGCAGCGCCGGGTCGCCGCGGCCACGCCGACCCGGCCGCGACCGGCGGAGGTGGGGACGTGAGCACGTCCACCCGCGCCCCGTCGGGGTCGGCCCTGGACCGGGTGACGGCGTGGCGCCCGCCGCGCTGGGCGCGCCCGATCCTGCTGGCCGTGCTCATGGTGCTGGTCCTGGCGGTCACCGTGACGCTGACCGGGCAGACCCAGCTGACCTCCAGCGGCACCGCCGAGGCGGCGGTCCGGCTCGCGCTGCCGATCCTGTTCGCCGCGCTCGGCGGGCTCTGGGCCGAACGCGTCGGCATCATCAACATCGGCCTCGAGGGCATGATGGTGCTGGGCACCTGGGGAGCGGCCTGGGCCGGCTACCAGTGGGGCCCGTGGGCGGCGCTGGCCGGCGGTCTGGCGTTCGGCGCGCTGGGCGGGCTGCTGCACGCCGTCGCGACCGTGACGTTCAACGTCAACCACATCGTCTCCGGGGTCGCGATCACGCTGCTCGGGACCGGCCTGACCAAGTACCTGTCGACGCTGGTGTTCCAGCCGGTGTCGCAGAACCCCCGGGAGTCGCCGCGGGTGCCGGGCTTCACCGAGTTCTCGGTACCCGGCGTGTCCGAGGGCCTGGCGTCGCTGGAACAGCAGCAACGGGTGTTCGTCTCGGACGCCGCCGGACTGCTCGGCGGGCTGGTCACCGGCCTGACGCCGCTGGTGCTGATCGCGCTGGCGCTGGTGCCGCTGAGCTACCTGGTGCTGTGGCGGACGCCGTTCGGGCTGCGGCTGCGCTCGGCGGGCGAGTCCCCGGTGGCCGCGGAGTCGCTCGGGGTGAACGTCGTCGCGCACAAGTACGCCGGCGTCGTGATCTCGGGGGCGCTGGCCGGGCTGGGCGGCGCGGCGCTGGTGCTCAACCCGGGCCAGCTCGGCTACCTGGAGAACCAGGTCGGCGGGCGCGGCTACATCGGCCTGGCCGCGATGATCTTCGGGAACTGGCGGCCGGCCGGGTTGCTGGCCGGGTCCGCGTTGTTCGGCTACGTCGACGGCCTGCAGCTGCGCGCCGGCGGCGAGGCCGTGCACGCGCTGCTCTACGGCGCGACGCTGCTCGCGGTCGTCGTCGCGGTGCTGTGGGTGGCCCGGCGGCGCTGGGTGCCGGCCGCGGTCGCGCTGGTCGCGGGCCTGGCCGTCTACGCGCTGTACTGGACGATCGACACGATCCCCACCGAGTTCGCCACCTACGCCCCGCAGCTGGTGACGCTCGTGGTGCTGGCGGCGGCGTCGCAACGCCTGCGACCACCCGCGGCGCTGGGCGCGGAGTACCGGCGCGGGGAGGACACCTGATGGTCGGCGGCGGCCCGAGCGGCGCCGGGCGCGACATCCTGCGCGACGAGGACCCGGCGGCGGTCCGCGCGGCCCGCAGGACCGTGCCGGGCCACGGCGGAGAGCCGACGCGGACGCCGGACTGGGACGCGCTGCGGGCCGCCGCGGTGGACGCCGCCGCATCCGCATACGCGCCCTACTCCGGGCTGCTGGTCGGCGCCGCCGCACTGTGCGACGACGGCCGCGTGGTCACCGGGTGCAACGTGGAGAACGCCTCCTACGGGCTCGGAGTCTGCGCCGAGGTCACGCTGGCCGGGGCGCTGCGCCTGAGCGGCGGCGGGCGGCTGGTCGCGCTGGCGTGCCGCTCCGGTGACGGCGCGCTGCTGATGCCGTGCGGCCGGTGCCGTCAGGTGATCTACGAGTTCGGTGGGCCGGACTGCCTGTGCGACACCCCGCGCGGCCCGCGCCCGATGTCGGAGGTCCTCCCGGACGCGTTCGGGCCGGCCGACCTGCCGTCGGAGGTTCCGTGATCAGAGGTGTCGGCCGGGCCGACGTGGAGGTGTTGCCGGTGCCGAGGCCGACGTTCAGCGCTGTCGACGTGGTGACGGCCAAGCGGGACTGCCGCGAGCTCACCGGCGAGCAGATCGACTGGGTGATCGGCGCCTACACCCGCGGCGAGGTCGCCGAGGAACAGATGGCGGCGCTGGCGATGGCCGTGCTGCTCAACGGCATGGACAACGCCGAGACCGCCCGCTGGACCCAGGCGATGATCGACTCCGGCGAACGGCTGGCGCTCGGCGACGTCGGGCGGCCGCTGGTGGACAAGCACTCCACCGGCGGCGTCGGGGACAAGATCACGTTGCCGCTGGTCCCGCTCGTCGCGGCCTGCGGCGCGGCCGTGCCGCAGCTGTCCGGGCGCGGGCTCGGGCACACCGGCGGCACGCTGGACAAGCTGGAGTCGATCCCGGGCTGGCGGGCGTCGCTGAGTACCGAGGAGATCACCGCCCAGCTCGCCTCGATCGGCGCGGTGATCTGCGCGACGACCCCGTCGCTGGCCCCGGCCGACCGCAAGCTCTACGCGCTGCGCGACGTCACCGGCACCGTCGAGTCGGTGCCGCTGATCGCCAGCTCGATCATGAGCAAGAAGATCGCCGAGGGCACCGGCGGCCTGGTGCTCGACGTCAAGGTCGGGACCGGGGCGTTCATGAAGAGCCGTGCCCGGGCCGGCGAGCTGGCCGACGCGATGATCGCGATCGGCGTCGCGCACGACCTGCCGACGACGGCGCTGCTCACCGACATGTCCGCGCCCCTGGGCCGGGCGGTCGGCAACGCGCTGGAGGTGGCCGAGTCGGTCGAGGTGCTGCGCGGCGGGGGCCCGGCCGACGTCGTCGAGCTGACCGTCGCGCTGGCCCGGGAGATGCTCGCGCTGGCCGGGATCACCGACGCCGACCCGGCGCAGGTGCTGCGCAGCGGGCAGGCCTACCCGGTGTGGGAGGCGATGATCGCCGCGCAGGGCGGGGACCCGGACGCGGCGCTGCCGGTCGCCCGGCACGTCGAGACCGTCGACGCAGAGCGCGGCGGCGTGTTCACCGCCGCGGACGCGCTGGCCGTCGGGACCGCGGCGTGGCGCCTCGGCGCCGGGCGCGCCCGCAAGGAGGACACCGTGCAGGCCGCGGCCGGCGTCCGGATGCTGGTCGAGCCGGGCGACGAGGTGAAGCCCGGCACCCCGCTGCTGGAGCTGCACACCGACACCCCGGACCGCATCCCGGCCGCCCGCGCCGCCCTGAACGGCGCCGCCCTGCTGATCACGAACG
>NZ_JADQDD010000319.1 GCF_019263595.1 Pseudonocardia sp. KRD291
CGATCGTCGCGTTCGTCGACGCCGTGCTGATCGGCGCCGGCCTGCTGATCGTCGGCGTGCCGCTGGCGCTGCCGCTGGCCGTGGTCACGTTCCTCGGCGGCTTCATCCCGATCGTCGGCGCGGTCGTCGCCGGCGCGCTGGCGATCCTGGTCGCGCTCGTCAGCAACGGCTTCACCGCCGCGGTGATCGTCGCGGTGATCGTGCTCGCGGTGCAGCAGATCGAGGGCAACGTGCTGCAGCCGATCCTGCAGTCGCGCAGCCTGGGCCTGCACGCCGCCGTGGTGCTGCTGGCCGTGACCGCGGGCAGCACGCTCTACGGCATCGCCGGGGCGTTCCTGTCGGTGCCGGTGACCGCCGCCGCCGCGGTGGTCCTGCGCTACCTCGGCGAGATGATCGACGAGCGGACCGGGGCGCGTCCCTCGCCCGCCGACGGCGCCGCGGACGGGCCCGGGGCCGGGACCGCGGACCCCGAGCCGGACGACGACACCACCGACGGCGCCACGGACGGCGCCACGGACGGGATCGTCGCCGGGCCCGGGGACGCCGGGTCTGGCCCCACGGCCCCGGTCGCGCGGCCCGACTGACGCCGGTCCGCGGTCAGGACGCCGACTGCACCGCCCGCCACACCGTCTGCGGGGTCAGCGGCATGTCCACGTGCCGCACCCCCAGGTGCGACAGCGCGTCGATGACCGCGTTGTGCACCGCGGGCGTCGAGCCGATCGTGCCGGACTCGCCGATCCCCTTCGCCCCCAGCGGATTGAGGTGCGTGGGGGTCTCGGTGGTGGAGGCCTCGAACGCGAACAGGTCGGCCGCGGTCGGGATCGTGTAGGACGCCAGGTTGCCGGTGGTCGGGTTGCCGTCGTCGTCGTAGGGCACCTTCTCGAACAGGGCCTGCGAGATGCCCTGCGCGATCCCGCCGTGCTGCTGGCCCTCGACCAGCATCGGGTTCAGGATCTTTCCGCAGTCGTCGACGGCGACGTGGCGGCGCTGGGCGACCCAGCCGGTGTCCAGGTCGACCTCGACGACGGCGATGTGCGACCCGAACGGGAAGCTGGACTGGCCCTGCTTGAAGTCCAGCTCCTCGCGCAGCGCGGACGTCGCGCCGTCCGGGCTGCCGCTGCCGTCCTCCGCGGCGGCCGCGACCTGGCCCCAGGTCACCACGGACCCGGTGACGCCCTTGACCCCGAGGCCGGCCTCGGTGAGCTCGACGTCGCCGACCGAGGCCTCCAGCAGGTGCGCGGCGATCTCGCGCGCCCGCTGCACCAGCTCGCCGCTGGCCGCGTGGATCGCGCTGCCGCCGGTCTGCAGCGACCGCGACCCGAGCGTGCCCGCTCCGCGCGGGACGAGCGCCGTGTCGGACTGCACGAGCCGGATCTTGTCCATCGGTACCCGCAGTACCGCGGAGGCGACCTGCGCGAACGCCGTCTCGTGGCCCTGGCCGTGCGCGCTGGTGCCGGCCGAGACGGTGAACGAGCCGTCCGGGTGCGCCTGCGCCGAGCCCCACTCGCCGTCGAGGCCCAGCGGGGCGGTGACCTCGACGTAGCAGCCGACGCCGATGCCCAGCGCGACCCGGTCGCCGCTCTCCCGGCGCCTGCGCTGCTCGGCGAGCAGGTCGTCGTACCCGGCGGCGGCCATCACCGCGTCGAGGGTCTTGGCGTACTCGCCGTTGTCGTAGGGGGCGCCGGTCAGCGTCGTGTACGGGAAGCTCTGCGGCGGGATGAAGTTGGCCCGGCGCAGCTCGATCGGGTCGATGTCGAGCTCGTCGGCGGCGATGTCGAGGATCCGCTCGAGCATCTGGGTGGCCTCGGGCCGGCCGGCGCCGCGGTAGGCCCCGATCGGGGTCGTGGTGGTCGCGACGGCCCGCCAGTTGAACTGGATCTTCGGAATGTCGTAGACGCCCTGCGACATCAGCTGGGTCAGGCTGGGCAGGACCGAGCCGATCACCGGGTAGCCGCCGGCGTCGCCGATCACGTCCGCCTTCAGGCCGACGATCCTGCCCGCCGTCGTCAGCCCCAGCTCGACGTGCTGGACCTGGGCCCGGCCGTGGACCATCGAGAGCATGTTCTCCGAGCGCGTCTCGGTCCAGCGGACCGGATGCCCGAGCAGCAGCGCGGCCCTGGCCACGACCGTCCACTCGATGTACTCGAACGCCTTGGGGCCGAACCCGCCACCGACCCGCGGCGCGATCACCCGCACCTGCGAGGGGTCGAGCCCGAGGTCACCGGCCAGCGCGGCCTGCGCACCGTGCGGGGTCTGGGTGGCCACCCACACCGTCACCCCGCCGTCCGGCTCGCCCGGCCGCGCGACGGCCGCGTTCGGCTCCATCGGGACGCCGGCCACGCGCTGGTTGTGGAACGTGCCGGTCACGACCGTGTCGGCCCCGTCGAACAGGTTCTCGACCTCGCCGGTGCCACCGGCCGCGGCGACGTTCGAGCCGTGGTCGTCGAACAGCAGGGTGCCGCCCCCGGCGGCGGAGGCCTCCAGCCCGATCACGGCGGGCAGCGGGTCGATGTCGGCGACGACGTTCTCCGCGGCGTCGAGCGCCTGCGCCGCGGACTCCGCGACCACCACGGCGACGATGTCGCCGACGAAGCGGACCTTGCCCGACGCCAGGTGCGGGCGGGCCATCGCCTCCGGCACCACGCCGGGCAGGCCCTGGCGCGGCGCCAGCCCGATCTCGTCGTAGGTGTAGACGGCCCGGACTCCCGGCATCGCGGCCGCCTCGGCGACCTCGATGCCGGTGATCGTCCCGTGCGCGAACGGCGAGCGGACGAACGCGACGTGGTAGGCGCCGGTGACCGGGAGGTCCGCGGTGTAGTCGCCCGCTCCGGTGATCAGCTCCCGGTCCTCGGTGCGCAGTACGCGGTTGCCCAGGACGGAGCCCTGCGTGGTGACGGTCATGGTGCGTCCTCTCTGACGCCGACGCCGACGGGGCCGCGTGGGCAGGTCCGCCGGCGCCACCGGAGTGTGCCGTGCGACACGTTAGCCGGAAGGGGCACGCGAGGAGAACACGTGATCCGTCCGGCGCGGCCCGCGCCGACACCGTAGGAAGGTGCGATGGCGACGACCCCGGACGACCTGCCCGCATACGCCGACGCCGCGGACACCGTCGCGGGCCTCGTCGGGCGCATCGGCGGCGCACGCTGGTCCGCCCCCGGACTCGGGCACTGGAGCCTGCGCGACCTCGTCGGGCACACCGGGCTGGCGCTGTCCAACGTGCTGACCTACGCCGACGCGCCGTCCCCGACCGAGGACATCGTCTCGGCCGAGGCCTACTACACGCTGCCGGCGTCACGGACCGGGGAGGGCGCCGACGACGCGGCGGTCGACCGGCGTGCCCGGGAGGCGGGCGAGGCGCTCGGCGCCGACCCCGCGACCGCGTTCGCCGCGCTCGCCGACCGCGCCGTCGCCCGGGTCCGCGACATCGACCCGGACACGCTCGTGCGCTGCGTCGCGGGCGGCGTCCGGATCGGCGCCTACGCCGCGACCCGGACCGCGGAGCTGGTCCTGCACGGCCACGACGTCGCCGCCGCGGTCGGCGAGCCGGTGGCGTTCACCGACCGCGCCCTGGCGAGTACGGCCACCGTCCTGGCCCGGACCGCCGTCGCCCGTGGGACGGGCCGGGAGCTGGTCCTGGCCCTCGGCGGTCGCGGGCGGCTGCCGGACGGGTACTGCGTCGTCTGAGGGAGACCCCTGAACGGATCGTGACGAGGCTCACCGTCGCGGGTTAGCGTCCTCGTGGACCACCGCGCCGACCCGGGCCACCGGCACCGAGGGGGCGAGGAGGGGACATCGTCGAGACTCAATGGAGAGCAGATGCGCTTCGGAATCTTCCTCGCGCCGTTCCACGCCGAGCTCGGTCAGAACCCGGTCTCGGCACTGGCCCGTGACGTCGAGCTCGTCAAACACCTCGACCGTCTCGGGTACGAGGAGGCCTGGATCGGCGAGCACCACTCCTGCGGCACCGAGCTGATCTCCAGCCCGGAGATCTTCATCGCCAACGTCGCCCCCCAGACCTCGAGCATCAAGCTCGGCACCGGCGTCCTGTCGCTGCCCTACCACAACCCGCTGTGGGTGGCCGACCGCGCGATCCTGCTGGACTACCTGACGCGCGGGCGGTTCATGCTCGGCCTCGGGCCGGGCTCGCTGCCCACCGACGCCGCGATGATCGGCATCGACCCGACCGAGCAGCGCGGCGCGCTGGAGGAGGACACCGACGTCCTCATGCAGCTGCTGCTCACCGACGAGCCGGTGAACCACGAGAACTCCCGCTACACCCTCGTCGACGCGCGGTGCCAGCTGCAGCCCTACACCCGTCCGTGCTTCGAGGTGGGCATCGCCGCGATCGCGTCGCCGTCCGGCCCGCGGATCGCCGGCAGGTACGGCGCGGGGCTGCTCTCGATCGGGGCGACCCTGACCGGGGACACCGACCTGCTGGCCCTGCACTGGGACGTGGCCACGCAGCGCGCCGAGCAGTTCGGCCAGACGATGGACCGCAGCGCATGGCGCCTGGTCGGACCGATGCACATCGCCGAGACCAGGGAGGAGGCCTACCGGCAGGTCGAGTACGGCATCGACTACTGGTTCGACTACCTGCAGCACACCGCGGCCGTCCCGCACTTCGAGCCGGCCGGGGCGACGCTGCAGGAGCGGATCGACTGGGTCAACGAGAGCGGCGTCGGCGTGATCGGCACGCCCGAGGACGCGGTGCGCCAGATCCGCACGCTCGAGGAGCAGTCCGCGGGTGGTTTCGGTGCCTACCTGATGATGGCGCACGAGTGGGCCAACCCGACCGACACCAAGCGGCACTACGAGCTGTTCGCCGAGTACGTGGCCCCGCAGTTCCAGGGCAGCCTGGACCGGCTGGCGGCGTCGAAGGCCACCGCCCGCGGCAGCCGCGAGCACCTGTTCGGCCGCATGGGCAAGGCCCTGGAGGAGGCCACGGCCCGGCACCAGGCCGAGACCGCCGAGACCGCGGCCCCCTGAGCCGTCACCGGTCGTCCCGAGGCCCCGTCCGGCCGCGAACGGGAGGACGATGGTGGGGTGACGACGGCGACGCACGACGGCGGCCCGGCTCTCGACCTGCCCAGCACCGGGCCCGACCCGCTGGCGTTCGACACCGCGCTGGCCGCCGTCCTCGGCTACGCCCGCGGACGGCGGCCGTTCCGGTTCCGCTCCCCCGACTTCCCGCGCGGGCACTGGGTCCAGATGCCCGCCTTCGGCTGGTCCCGGTTCGACACCCGGCCGGTCGGCCCGTCCGACGACGCCGCCATCCTGATCGGCGAGGGCCTGCACGGACGGCTCGACCGCCCGGGCTGGACCGACGTGCACGAGGCGCTGGCCCGCGTGCGCCCGTTGTTCGAGGGCGTCGTCGAGCACGCGGGCGGACGCGCGTTCTGGGAGCTGACCGACGAGGAGCTGTCCGTACTGGGCGAGCCGGGCACGGTGGGCTCGGACCTGCGCGAGATCGGGCGGCGCGCCGGGCAGCACCCCGCGCACGTGTTCGCGGCGCTGCACCACCGCCGCCCGGACCTCGTCCCGCACCTGACCCGCAGCACCCGGCGAGCGCTGCTCCCGCACGGAGAGGAGGGCGACAGCGACGTCGGCGCGGTCGTCCTGCGCGAGCTGCGCGCCAACGACACCGCCTTCGGGGTGCTGGAGCGGACCGCCGCGGCACTACTGGGCGACGCGCACCCGACCCGGCTACGCCTGCACGACATCCTGCTCTGGCTGAGCACGACGCTGCGGATGACCCACGCCGTCGCCCTCGGCCGGGCGACCGAGGAGTGGCGGGTGCACGACGCCGCCGTCCGCCTCGGTTCCTGAGACCGGCCTACGCCCGTAGCGTCGTCGGCGGACGGGTCGACGTAGACAGGGAGAGCCGCGACGATGAGCGATCTCGAGCAGTTCCGGATGTTGATCGACGGCAGGGCCGTCGACGCGATCTCCGGCAAGACCTTCGAGAGCCAGAACCCCTACACCGGAGCGTCCTGGGCGACGGTCCCGGACGGCGGTCCGGACGACGTCGACGCCGCCGTCGCCGCCGCCCGGTCCGCGCTCGAGGGCGAGTGGGGCGAGATGACCGGCTTCGCCCGCGCCGCGTGCCTGCGGCGCCTGGGCGACCTGGTCACCGAGAACGCCGAGAAGCTGGCCCGCCAGGAGGTCAACGACTCCGGCAAGCTCTACCGCGAGATGATCGGGCAGCTGGGCGGCCTCGGCGGCTGGTACCACTACTACGCCGGGCTCGCGGCCACGATCGAGGGCCGCCAGATCCCGGCCCCCAACCCGAACTACCTCGTCTACACCCGTCGCGAGCCGGTCGGGGTGGTCGCCGCGATCACCCCGTGGAACTCGCCGCTGCTGCTGATGACCTGGAAGCTCGCCCCGGCCCTGGCCGCGGGCTGCACGATCGTGATCAAGCCCAGCGAGCACTCCCCCGGCTCGACGCTCGGGTTCGCCGAACTGATCGAGGCGGCCGGTATCCCGGCCGGCGTGGTCAACGTCGTCACCGGCCTGTCCCGCGAGACCGGCGAGCACCTGGCCGCGCACCCGGGCGTGGACAAGGTCGCGTTCACCGGCTCCACCGC
>NZ_JADQDD010000032.1 GCF_019263595.1 Pseudonocardia sp. KRD291
CGTCCCGGCCCGTCGCCCAACTCCTCGGTCAGAAGCGCGACGAGTGCCCCGAGCTGCACGTCGGCCGACGATCCGACCTCCTCCTCGGAACCGTCGAGGGCCTGGGCGGCGAGCCCGGCCTTGTCGTCGATCAGCCCGGCGATGCGGGCGTCGATGGTCTGCGCGGCGATGATGCGCCACGCGGTGACCGGCTCCGACTGGCCGATGCGGTGGCTGCGGTCGATGGCCTGGGTCTGCTCCGCGGCGGTCCAGGACAGCTCGGCGAGCACGATGTTCGACGCGACCTGCAGGTTGATGCCCACCCCGGCCGCGGTCAGCGAGCAGACCGCGACGCCGACGCCCTCGTCCTCGACGAACGCGTCGATGTTGCGTTGCCGGACCGACGAGGTCTGGTCGCCGCGGATCGAGGAGAACCGGACGCCCTGGCGGGCGAAGGTCTCCTCGGCGGCGTCCATCACGTCGACGTGCTTGGCGAAGAAGACCACCTTGCCGGCGCTGCGGGCGAGCTGGGCGGCGTAGTCGGCGGCCAGCTCGGCCTTGGCCCGGCCGATGCGCCGCATCATGGTGAACACGTTGTCGCCGGACTTCGCCTCGGCCGCGTCCTTCTGCTCCCACTTGGCGACCCGGCGCACCAGGTCGTGGTCGATGCCGTCGACGGCCGGGCCGGAACGGGTGGCGAGCGCGTCCTCGTAGCGCGCCAGCATCCGGCGGGCGAGGTCACGCTCGGCCGCCCGGATCGAACGCCCCGCCGGCCCGTCCAGCTCGACCGGGAGGTCGGCGATGCGCCGCGCCGGGATGTCCGCGGCGACGTCGACCTTACGGCGGCGGACGATGCCCAGGTCGACCACGCACCTGCGGGCGGCGGCGTCGAAACCCGGGTCGGCGGGGGTCAGGCCGGTCGCGGTCAGGGCGTCCATCAGGTCGGCGCGCGGCTTCGTGGCGTCGATCCAACCGAGGAACTGCCAGATCGCGAGGAAGTCCTCGATGTCGTTGATCAGCGGAGTGCCGGTGAGCGCCATCAGCAGCGGGCGCGCGGTGAACGAGCGGATGCGGTCGGAGAGCTCCAGCACGTGCTGCGAGCGCTGCGAGGACTTGTTCTTGATGAAGTGCGCCTCGTCGACGACCATCCCGCGGAACCCGAAGTCGCCCAGCCAGCCCACGTGCCGGTCGAGCACCTCGTAGTTGACGACCACGATGTCGGCGAACCCGTCGATGGAGTCCCCGTTGCCGTGGATCACGGTGGCCTTTCGGCGGGGAGCCCACAGCCCGGCCTCGCGCACCCAGTTCGTCTTGACGACGTTCGGCACGACCACGAGCAGCGGGTAGGCGTTCGCCGCCTCCGCCGCGAGCAGCGCCTGGGCCGTCTTGCCCAGCCCGGGCTCGTCGGCGAGCAGGAACGTCCGGTGACCGGCCGCGGCCGCGGCGACCAGCCTGCCCTGGTGCGGCATGAGCTCCTGGACCCCCGGCGTGCGCCGCGACGACGGCGCGGGCAGGGCCATGCACGCCGGTGCTCCGCCGCCGGCGCGCTCGAACGAGCGCAGCAGCGGGCCGAGCAGCTCCCAGCCGGCCAGCCGGGTGGGCCGGGGCGCGCTCGGCCGGGCGGCCGAGAAGTCGGGGGCGAGGAAGGGGTTGGCCATCTGGCGGGACACGACCGACTGCGGCACCACCCGCGGCTTGGCGGGGGCGGCCGGCTCCGGCTCCGGCGGGGCCTCCTCGACGTCGGTCTCGATGCCCGCGGTCCGCAGCACGTCGCGTTTGAGGGACCTGGCCTCGTCGGAGACGACGGCGTCCTCGGCGAGCAGCGCCAGCAGCGACGGGTCACGGACGGCGTTCATCGCCAGGGTCTTCGCGATGTCGTCGAGACGCTTGAGCTGCTCGGTCCGGTGCCTCTCGCTGCCGGTCCCGGGGGCCCGGACCCGGTCGCGCTCCTCGCGCAGCATCAGCGCGGCCGCCTGGAACTTCGTGCGCGTCGCGGACGTCACCCGGCCGCTGCGCAGGGCGTTCTGGATCTCCCGTACGGAGCGCGCAAGCACCGACATGACGTCGGTACCGCCGTCGCCGCCGTCGGGGCCACCGCCGTCGCGGCCGCGTCGCCGGTCCCGCGGGGCACCACGGCGAGCCCTGGTCTGGGGCTGGCCTCGTCGAGCCACTAACTCCTCCTCCGGAATGCGCGGCGCGGCCGCCACGGGGCGGCCCCGCCGCACACGTGCTGCGGTCGGGCGGTGGGCGCCGCATGGAGAAGCCGAGACGGCTCCTCCGAGATGCGGACCGACCCACGGGTCCTCGGGGAGGTCGCCGCCGGCGGGCTCATGCACTGCGGGGTCGGACCTCCGCGGACATCGTAGCGCCTGGCGTCCGCCGGGTGCGTGTGGCGCGGCGCGCAGTCGATCAGATGCCGCGGATCTCCTCGACGGCCGTGGTGAACCCGGCCAGTACGTCCGGTAGCGGCTCGACGCCGAGGCCGGGCCCGGTCGGGACGTCCAGGTGGCCGTCGCGTAGCACGAAGGGCTCGGTGATGTCGGTGGCGTAGAACCGGTCGGAGGCCGAGACGTCGCCGGGAAGGGTGAAGTTGGGCAGCGCCGCCAGCGCGACGTTGCCGGCCCGGCCCAGCCCGGTCTCGAGCATCCCGCCGCACCAGACCGGGACGCCCGACGCGGCGCAGATGTCGTGGATCCGGCGGGCCTCGAGGAAACCGCCGACCCGGCCGGGTTTGATGTTGACGACCCGGCAGGCGCCCAGCGCGATCGCGGCGGCGGCGGAGCGGGCCGAGACCACGGACTCGTCGAGGCAGATCGGGGTGCGCAGCACGCGGGCGAGGGCGGCGTGCCCGATCAGGTCCTCCTCGTCGAGGGGCTGCTCGACCAGCAGGAGGTCGAAGGCGTCGAGGCGGGCGAGGTGGCGGGTGTCGGCCGGGGTGTAGGCGGCGTTCGCGTCGACCTGGAGCAGCAGGTCGTCGCCGAACCGCTCCCGGACCGCCTGCACCGGCGCGACGTCCCACCCCGGTTCGATCTTGAGCTTGATCCGCCGGTAGCCCTGCGCCAGGTAGCCCGCCACGGCGTCGAGCAGCTCCGGTACCGAGTCCATGATGCCGACCGAGACGCCGCTGGGGACCCGTTCGGCCAGCGCGCCCAGGCCGGCGGCGAACGACATGCCGTGGGTGCGGAGCTCGGCGTCGAGGACGGCCGCCTCCAGTGCGGCCTTCGCCATCCGGTGCCCCTTCACCGCCCCGAGCAGCGGGGCCACCGCGTGCGCGGTCACCGTCTCCGCGGACAGCAGCGCGGGCACCAGGTGGCGCCGGAGGACGTCCTCGGCGCCCTCGACGTACTCCGGGGAGTAGCTCGCATCGGCCCCGGCGACGCACTCGCCCCACCCCTGCGCATCCGGCGTGGTCACCTGCACCAGCAGCGCCGGGCGTTCGTGCTCGGTGCCCAGCGAGGTGCGGAACGGGCTGATCAGCGGCAACGAGATGCGCCTCAGCGAGACGCGCTCGAGCCTCACCGGGACCCCTCGCGGGTCACGACGTAGCCGCACGCCGTGCGGTCGAAGTCGACCAGCCGTGCACCGTCGGTCAGGAGCCCGCCGAGGACGTCGCGCACGGCCAGGCGCCACTCCCGGGCGGCCGTGGGCTCCCGCGCGCGCAGGTCCTCGATGTCGCGTGGCACGGGGACCAGGACTGTCCGGTCCCGGACCGGCCGGGGCCGGGGCCGGTCACCGTCGGTCGCCAGGAGCGCCGGAGGTGCCGGATCGAGGGGGGCCCGCCGGTCGCCGTCGTCGCACGCGGCTCGCACCTGCCCGCCGAGCAGGTCCCAGCGCAGCAGCAGCCGGTCCGAGTCGTCGGCGCCGTTGAGGCCGTCGGACAGCCGGCCGTAGTGGTTGGTCAGGTACTCGTCCGCCGTGCCGCCGAGTTTGCGCAGGTTGAAGTGGGCGTTGCGGGCGACGAGCGGGTCGAAGGTCCAGGTGATCTCCCCGACGCCGTGCTCCAGGGCGTGGGCCCGCTGGTCCAGCTTGAGGACGAACCCGACGTCGCGTCCGCGGGCCGCCGCGTGCACGCCCGCGAGGTGGCTGTGCATCACGGGCCGCCCGGGCGGACCCCACAGGCCGATGCAGGCCCCGAGCAGCCGGTCACCCGTCGTGGCCTCGTCGACCGCGCCGGTCACGTAGCTGCCCGCGTCGGCGATCGCCCGGATCACGTCGGCGGCGATCGGCGGGCACGCCGGGTCGGTACGCCATACCTCGGACAGGAACCGCTCGCAGGCGAGGGAGCTCGCCGTCGACTCCAGCGCCCGCACCCGCACGCCGGACCGTCTGGCGGCGCTCGTCGCGCTCGCTCGTGCACCGTCTGCCGAGTCACCGGGATCCACGACTGTCCATCATCGCCAGCGAACGGCGACGACACAGAGATCGCGATCATCGTTCAGGTCGTGTTCGCGCAGGCGACGCCTGCCGGCCGCGGCGTGCATTCCTCCGGTCGTTCTATTGGGGGACATGAGTTCCGGGGCGGTCACCCATCGGCGTCGCATCCCCGTCGGGTCGGGCTCTCCGGACACGTTCGTGGACGCGGCGGGCCGGGCGCTCGCCGAGGTGGCCCGCCGGCTGGACCGGGACCTGTCGCTCGCACCGGCGACGCCCGGAGGAGTGGCGGGCACGGCCCGCGCCGTGATCCACACCCGGGACGCGGCCGGCGGTGCCCCCGGACCGTCCGTGCACGTGCGGGTCGAGCCGCCCGGACGGCTGTGCGTCGAGCTCAGCGCCCCGCCGGGCGACGTGTGGGAGCCCGCCGCGGCGGGCGTCGCCGAGATGCAGGCCGAGCTGCTGGGTGCCCTGCTCGCCGATCCGGGTGTCGATCTCGCACAGGCGTCCGCGACGTCCGGGGCCACGCTGGCCGCGGTGCTCGGCCCGGTCGCAGGGGCCGGCGTGGACCACGGTCCCTACCGCAGCGTGCCGGACCGCGTCCTGGCCGTGGCCCGCGCCACCCCGGACGTCGCGGCGGTGCACGCCGCCGACGGGACGCTGACCTACGGGCAGCTCGCCGGTCACGCCGCGGCGCTGGGCGCCCGGATCCGTGCCGCGGCGCCGGAGGGCGGCGTCCTGGTCCCGGTCCTCGTCGCGGACGGCCTCGCCCTGCCGGTGTCCTGGGCCGCCGCGATGATCGCCGGGGTCGGGTACGTGCCGGTCGACCCGCGCTGGCCTGCGCAGCGCATCGCGCAGGTCCTCGACCTGCTCGACGGGCCGGTGGTGCTGTGCACCGACCCGTCGACCGTCCCCGCCGCCCACCGCGCCCGGGCGTTGCCGGTGCAGATCACCGGCGCCGCGGATGCGGCCGGGTGGCCGAGCCCGCCCGGGCCGGACGCGGAAACGGTCGTCTACGGGGTGTACACCTCCGGCACCACCGGGACGCCCCTGTGCGCGCTGAACACGCACGGCGGGCTGGCGAACCGGCTGGCGTTCATGACCCGCTGGTTCGGGGAGCCGACCCGGCCCGACGTGGTGCTGCAGAACACCCGGCACACCTACGACTCGGCGTTCTGGCAGGTGTTCTGGCCGCTGACCACCGGGGGAGCGACGGTGGTGCCGACCGCCGGGGAGCACCTCGACCTGCAGGACACCGTCGACCTCATCGCGGCGCACGGGGTGACCGTCGTCGATTTCGTACCGGCGGTGCTCAGCGCGCTGCTGGGGCTGCTCGAGCAGCGCCCGGCCACGCTCGACCGGCTGCGCTCGCTGCGCCACGTCGTGGTCGGCGGCGAGCAGATCAACCCGCACGACGTGCACCGCCTTCGGGAGATGCTGCCGGGCCTGCGCGTGAGCAACGCCTACGGGCCGTCCGAGGCCGCCATCGGGATGATCTTCCACGAGGTGCTGGCCTGCGACGGCGACGACGTGCCGCTGGGACGGCCGATCGACAACTGTGCCGCGGTCGTGGTCGACGTCGACGGGCGGCCGCTGCCGCCCGGGGCGACCGGGGAGATCCTGATCGGTGGCGCCTGCGTCGGCGCCGGCTACCACGGTGCACCCCGCCGCACGGAGGAGCGCTTCGTGCGCCGTCGGTGGGCCGACCCGGCCGCCGGGCGGGTCCTGACCGGTCGGATGTACCGCACCGGCGACCTCGGGCGGGTCGACGCGCAGGGCCGCTTCCACTTCGCCGGACGGATCGACCACCAGGTCAAGATCCGCGGGGTGCGGATCGAGCCCGGCGAGGTCGAGACCGTCTCGCTCGGCTGTGCCGGGGTGCGGCAGGCGGTGGCCCTGGTCGTCGGGCCGGACGAGCACCGTGAGCTGGTGCTGGTCACCACCGGCGCGGCGTGCGGCGACGAGGTGCTCGCGCACCTGCGGGCCCGGCTGCCCCGCGGCAGCATGCCGCAGCGCGCCGTCGTCGTGGGCGAGATGCCCTTGACCGGGCCGGGCAAGATCGACCGCAGGCGGCTGGCGGCCCGGGTCGAGCGGCCCGCCGGCCCCGTCACCGGCCCCGTCACCGAGGCCGACCCGGTGCTCTCGGTCCTGCGCACGGCCCTGCGGCGCGCGGACCTCGCCGCCGACGAGGACTTCTTCGCCGCCGGCGGCAACTCGCTGCAGGCCGTCGCGGCCGCGGTCGAGCTGAGCGACCTGTTCCGGGTGGACGTCGGGGTCCGGGACATGGTGGACCACCCGACGGCGGCCGGGCTGCGCGAGCTGGTCGCGCGGCGCCGCCACGACCGCGTCGGGGTACCGGCGCCGTCCGAGCTGGCCGCCGCCGACCTCGCCGCGCTCACCGTCCCGGCGGGCCGGGCGCTGCCGGGCACCCGGCGGAACGGGCCGGTGCGCACGGTGCTGCTCACCGGGGCCACCGGCTTCGTGGGCACGCGGCTGCTCCACGAGCTGCTCCGGTCCACCGACCTGCGGGTGATCTGCCTGGTCCGCGCCCCGGACGACGTGCGGGCCCGGCGGCGCCTGGGCGCGGCCCTCGCCGCGCAGCGCCTCGACCACACCGCCCACGCCACGCGGATCGGGGTCCTCGCCGGTGACCTGGCCCGGCCCGGCCTCGGGCTGAGCGCCGCACGCAGGCGGTCGCTCATCGAGGGCTGCGACCTGGTGCTGCACGCCGGCGCCATGGTCAACCTCGTCTACGACTACCGCATGCAGCGCGAACCGAACGTGCTGGGCACGGCGGAGGTGATCCGCCTCGCCCGGGCGGCGGGCGGCATCCCGCTGCACCACGTCTCGACGCTCGGCGTGCTGCACGACCACGCGCTGGCGAGCGCCCGCCCGGTGCCCGAGGACGTCGACCTAGCCTCGGTGACGCCGCCGGCGGGCGGGTACAGCCTGTCGAAGTGGGTGGCCGAGCGGCTCGTGACCGCGGCCGCGGGCGACCTGCCGGTGACGGTGCTGCGCCTGGGGGAGGTCATGCCCGCCACCGACGTCGCGGTGCCCAACCCGAGCGCGCTGACCCACCTGCTCCGCACGGCCTTCGACCGGCTCGGGGAGGTGCCCCGGGCCGCGATCCGGACCGACCACAGCCCCGTCGACACCGTGGCGCGGGCCGTCGTGGCGGCCGTCCGGGACCGGACGGTGTGGGGCAGCGCCCTGCACATCTACCGGCCGGGGAGCGTGCGCGTCGACGACCCGCCCGCACCGTCGGGCGCCGCGCTGTCGGACGACGCGCGGCCGCCCCGGGTGGCGTGCACGCGCTTCCTCGCCGACCTGCGGGCCGCCGCGGCGGGCGGGGACACCGAGCTGGGGATGCTGCTGGCGGTCGTCGAGCACCGCAGCGGGGGACGGGCCGGGGACGAGACGTCGGTGCGCGAGGTGCTCGAGAACCTCCTGCAGGACAACCCGGCCCGCTTCGACCGCTCGGCCGGCGCCGCGCTGGAACGGCGCGCCGGACTCGACCCCGGGCCGGGTGTCACCGGCCCGGATCCGGGCCGCGGGGACCGGGAGCCGGTCGCGGCCGGCACCCGGCGGCCGGGGCGCTCCGGTGCCTGACCGGCAACGATCCACGAACAGCGAGGGGGACGCGACACCGATGCGGCAACGCACCATGGGCCGGCTGGGATGGACCGTCGGCGAGGTCGGCTACGGCATGTGGGGGATCGGCGGTGGCCCGGGCGGGTTCACCGGCTGGGACTACGACACCGCGCCGGGCGCCCTGGACCTCGCGGTGGACACCGGATGCACGTTCTTCGACACGGCGTGGGTGTACGGACGCGGCAAGTCGGAGAACCTGCTGGGCGAGCTGCGCCGTCGCCGTCCCGACGCCGGCATCCGGGTCGCGACCAAGGTCCCCCCGCTCAACCGCGAGTGGCCGCCGCGCCCGCAGGACACGCTCGAGGACGTCTTCCCCGTCGACCACGTCCTCGACTACACCCGTCGCAGCCTGGACAACCTCGGCGTCGACACGATCGACCTGCTGATGTTCCACGTCTGGGAGGACCGCTGGGCCGGCGAGCCCGGTTGGCAGCGGGTCGTCACCCGGCTCCGGGACGAGGGCCTGATCGGCGGGTTCGGCATCAGCGTCAACCGTTGGGAGCCGACGAACTGCTTCGCGGCCCTCGACACCGGGCTGGTCGACGCCGTCCAGGTCATCTACAACGTCTTCGACCAGGCCCCGGAGGACGAGCTGTTCCCGCGCGCGGTCGAGGAGGACATCGCGATCATCGCCCGGGTCCCCTTCGACGAGGGGTCGCTGACCGGAACGATGGACGCCGCGACCACGTTCCCGCCCGAGGACTGGCGGGCGGTCTACTTCGGGCCGGAGAACCTGCCGCCCACCGTCGGGCGCGTCGATGCGCTGCGCCCCCTGGTGCCCGACGGCACGACCCTGCCGGAGCTGGCGCTGCGCTTCGTGCTGCACCACCCGGCCGTCTCCACGGTCATCCCCGGCATGCGCCGACCCGCGCACGTGCGGTCGAACCTCGCGGTGTCCGGGGCGCCGCCCCTGCCACCGGACCTGCTGGGGGCGCTGCGCGCCCACCGCTGGGACCGGACGCCGACGCACTGGTCGATGTGAGTGCGCGAGCGGTGCGGTCGGAGCGTCGTGACGGACAACCGGGACAACTGCTGGGGGATCGGTGACCAGAACCTGTGAGCCGCCGCGGACGGTGGACGACGACGTGTGGTCGTCCGTTGCCGCGCAGGCCGCCCGGACGCCGCGTGCGGTGGCACTGGCCGACGCGGACGGCGAGCTGGACTACGAGGGCCTCGTCGCCCTGGTCGCCGAGACCGCGGACCGGCTGAGGGGGGCAGGCGTGCGGGCCGGGGACCTGGTCGGCGTCGCGCTGCCGCGCGGCCGGGACGCGGTCGTGGCCGTCCTCGCCGTGCTGCGGACCGGGGCCGGCTACGTGCCGCTGGACCCGGTCTACCCGCGGGCCCGCCTCGACCTGATGATCTCCGAGACGAGCCCCCGCGCGCTCGTCACGGCCGACGGCGTGGTGCCGGTCGAGGGTGGCGTGCCGCAGCCCGACCCCGCCTACGTCATCTTCACCTCGGGCTCGACCGGGCGGCCGAAGGGTGTCCTGGTCGGGCGCCGGTCCCTGCGGGACTTCTGCCGGGCCTTCGCCGACCGGTTCGCCTTCGCCGAGGGCGACCGCGTCCTGCAGTTCGCGTCGCTGAGCTTCGACGTCAGCGTCGAGGAGATCTTCCCGCCGCTGACCCGGGGCGCGACCGTCGTGCTGCGCGACGACGACATGATCAGCCGGCCGGACCTGTTCCTCGACCGCTGCGGGGCCCTCGGGGTGACCGTGCTGGACCTGCCGACCGCGTACTGGCACGAGCTCGTCGCCGCCCTGGACCAGGGGGAGGCCACGCTGCCGCCCTGCGTCCGGTGCGTGATCGTCGGCGGGGAGACCGCCCGTCCGGACGCGGTGCGCCGGTGGCAGCGCGCGGTGCGCGGCTCGGCGGTGCGGCTGTTCAACACCTACGGCCCGACCGAGACCACGGTGGGGGCCACGGCCGCGGACGTGAGCGAGTGGTCCGGCGACGTGGTGCCCATCGGTGCCCCGCTGCCCGGGGTGACGTGCCGGGTCTCCGACGACGGCGAGCTGCTGGTCGGCGGCATCGGGGTGGCGCAGGGCTACCTGAACCGCCCCGAGCTGACCGCCGAACGGTTCGTGACCGCCCCCGGTGGCGCCCGGGAGTACCGCACCGGCGACCGGGTCCGCTGGTCCGGCGGGCAGCTGGAGTTCCTCGGGCGCCTCGACGACCAGGTGAAGATCCGCGGTCACCGGGTGGAGCCGGGGGAGGTGGAGGCGGCCCTGCGCGAGATGCCCGCCGTCGCCGACGCCGTGGTGCTCGTCGACGACCGGACGGGCCGTGCGCGGCTGGTCGGGCACGTCGTCACCGGTGCCGGCACCGATCTCGCGGCGGTGCGCGCCGCACTGGCCGGCGTCCTGCCCGCCCACCTGGTCCCCGCCGTCCTCATCCGGCACCCGCGGTTGCCGCTGAACCCGCAGGGCAAGGTCGACAAGGCCGTCCTGGCCGCGGCGGCACCGCCCGAGCAGGCGCCGGAGACCGCCGGGCCCGCCAGGACAGAGCCCGCGGGCACCGGGCCCGCGACCGACCAGGAGGCGGCCGCCGCGCTGGTCGAGGAGGTCCTCGGCGTCGCCGTCACGAGCGCGGACGACGACTTCCTCACTCTCGGCGGCGACTCGCTGGACGCCGTGCGCCTGATCGCGGCCCTGCGCAGGCGGCACGGCGCGGAGCTGACCCTCACGCGGTGGTACGCGGACCCGACCGTCGCCGCGCTCGCCGCCGTCATCGCCGGCGCGGTCACCGGCGCGGACGGGGAGAACGCCGTGGCCGGGCTCGCCGAGGGGGTCGCGCACCGCCTGAGCCCGATGCAGCGCGACTACTGGATCGCCGAGCAGCTGTGCGCCGGCCTCCCCGTCTACACCCTCGGCATCCGGTACCACTGGGCCGGACCGGTCGACGTCTCCGCGCTGCGCAGCGCACTCGGGCAGCTGTCCCGCCGGCATCCGCTGCTCCGGGCGCGCTTCCCGGACGACGGCACCGAGCCGAGCATGGTCATCGAACCGGCGGGGACGATCCCGCTGACCCCGGGCGAGCCGGACCGGCGGGCGATCGACATCCGGCAGGGGCCCATCGCGCACGCGTTCCTCGACGGCGACGGGCTCGTGCTGGTCGTGCACCACCTCGCCTTCGACGGCTGGTCGGCCGGCGTGCTGGGCCACGACCTCGCCGCCCTCTACCGGGCGGCGCTGCACCGGGGGGCGGACGACGGGGACCTGTCCGTCGCCGCCGGCCTCCCACCGGGCGCGCCGGCGCCGGACCTGGCGGCGCGGTCGGCCGGGGCGAGGGCCGACCCGGCGCTGGTCGCCTACTGGCGGGACCGGTTCGCCGGTGCCGACCTCGACCTCGAGCTGCCCACCGACCGGCCCGCCGCGGCCGCCCGCTCGCACGCCGCCGCCCGCGTCACCCGCCGGCTCGACCCCGACCTGCTCGGGCGCCTGCGCTCCTACGCCGGTGGACGGCGGGCGAGCCTGTTCGTGGTGGTCCTGGCCGGGCTCCAGGTCGTGCTCCGGCGCTACACCGGGCGGACCGACGTCACCGTGCTCTCGCCGGTGGCCGGGCGGTCCACCGACGACATGGCCTCGCTGGTCGGCCCCGCGCTGAACGTCCTGCCGATGCGCGGCGACGTGGCGGGCGAGCCGACGTTCGCCGAGCTGGTCGCGCGGGTGCGCGACGCGGTGCTCGCCGACCTGGACCACCAGGACCTGGCGCTGCCCGACCTGGTGCACGCCCTGGCCCGGCCCGGTGCCGCCAAGCGGATGAGCCCGGTCATGCTGACCGTGCACAACACCCCCGGCACCGACGACCCGATCCTGCAGCTGGCCGGGGACCTGGCTCCGGCCGCGACGATGGTCGACCTTGCGGTGGGCCTCGACCTCCCCGCCGACGGCGCCGTCCTGACCGCCGACTACGCCACCGAGCTGTTCGACGGCGCGCGCGTCGAGGCGTTCCTCGACCACCTGCTGACGGTCCTCGACGCGGCCACCACGAATACTCCCGTGCCGGTCACCCGGCTCCCGATGATCACCGAGGCCGAGCGCGCGCGGATCGTGCACGACTGGAACGATGTCGTCGCCGAGGTTCCGGACGCCACCGCCGTGCACGAGGTGTTCCAGCGCCGGGCCGCCGCGACACCGGACGCGCCCGCCCTGACCGTCGGCGGCGACACGCTGAGCTACGGCGAGCTCAACCGCCGGGCCAACCGGATGGCCCGGCGACTGCGCCGGGAGGGGGTCGGGCCCGGGCACCGGGTCGCGATCCGCCTGGACCGCGGCGCCGCGCTGTTCACCGCGATGTGGGCGGTGCTCAAGGCGGGCGGCGCCTACGTGCCGCTGGACCCGGCCTACCCGCCGGAGCGTCTGGAGCACATGCTGGCCGACAGCCGGCCGACGGTCGTGGTCGACGGCGGGTTCCTCGCCGCAGCCGACCCCGCCGACCTCGCGGACGACAGCGACCCCGACTCCGACCTGCCGACGTGCAACACGGCCGACGACCCGGCGTACGTCATCTACACCTCGGGGTCCACCGGGCGTCCCAAGGGCGTCGTCGTCACACACGCCAACCTGGTGCACGCCGCCGGCATGTGGCGGGAGGCCTACGCGCTGCGGCCGGAGTGGACCTACCTGCAGGCCGCCAGCTTCTCCTTCGACATGTTCGTGGGGGAGACCCTGCGCGCGCACACCAGCGGCGGACGGCTGGTCGTCGCGCCCCGGGAGACGCTGCTCGACCCCGCCGACCTGCTCGCGCTGATGACGGCCGAGCAGGTGAACTGCACCGAGCTCGTGCCCGCGGTGCTGCGCGCGCTGCTCGAGCACGCCCGCGGCAGCGGCCGGTCGCTCGACTTCGTCCACCTGCTGATCGGCGGCGGCGAGAAATGGCAGGTCCGCGAGTACGCGCTCGCGAGGAGCCTGGTCGGCCCGGGCAACCGGGTCGTCAACTCCTACGGCGTCACCGAGGTCACCGTCGACAACGTGCTGTTCGACGGCTCCGTCGAGCACCTCGCCGACGACGCGCCGCTGCCGATCGGGCGGCCGTTCCCGAACAACCGGGTCTACGTGCTCGACGCCTACCGCAGGCCGGTACCGGCCGGCGTGGTGGGCGAGCTCTACCTGGGCGGGCTCGGCGTCGGGCCCGGCTACCACGACCGGCCCGCGCTGACGGCCGAGCGGTTCGTCCCCGACCCGTTCGCCGGGGTGGCGGGCGCCCGGATGTACCGCACCGGCGACTCGGCCCGCTTCCACCGCGACGGCACGGTCGACTTCCTCGGCCGGCTCGACGACCAGGTCAAGGTCAACGGCTACCGGATCGAGCTCGGCGAGGTGGAGGCCGCGCTCGGCCTGCTCCCGCAGGTCACCGCATGCGCGGCGAGCGTGCACCAGCGTCCGGACGGCCTCGCGCAGCTCGTCGGCCACGTGGTCACCCGGGACGGGACCGACGCCGACGAGGCCGCCGCCCGGGATGTGCTGGCCGCCGGGCTGGCGCCGCAGATGGTGCCCGCCCGCATCCTCACGCTGCCCGCCCTGCCGCTGACGCCGAACGGGAAGCTGGACCGGCGCCGGCTGCCCGCCCCGCCGCAGGGCGGGCCCGACGCCGCCGGGACGCCACCGGGGACCGCCACCGAGAAGCGGGTCGCGGCGGCGTGGAGCGCCGTCCTCGGCGTCGACGGGCCGAGCATCGACGACAGCTTCTTCGCCCTCGGCGGGGACTCCTTCGCCGCGCTCAAGGTCGTCCGGCGGATCGAGCCGACGCCCAGCCTGGTCGACTTCTACCGGCACGCGACCATCCGGCGGCTCGCCGCGCACCTCGACGACCGTTCCCCCGACGACCCCGCCGAGCGGCGGCTGCTGCACCGGCTCACCGCGACCGGCGCCGACCCGGCCGCCGGCGGGCACACGGTCGTCGCGGTGCCCTACTCCGGCGGCAGCGCCGTCGCGTTCGCGCCGGTCGCCGAGGCGTTGCCGGCGCACTGGGCGCTGCACGCGGTCGAGCTGCCCGGCCACGACCGCGCCCGGCCCGACGAGGAGCTGGAGCCGATCTCCGTCGTCGCCGACCGGATCGTCGCCGAGATGCGGGAGCTCGACGGCCCGGTCCTGCTCTACGGGCACTGCCTGGGCGTCGCGCTCACCGTCGAGGTGGGGCGCCGCGCCGAGGCCGCGGGCGTGGACCTGGCCGGGATCGCGCTGGGGGCGGGGTTCCCGACGGCCCGCCTGCCCGGCCGGTTCTTCGACTGGTTCTACCGGCACGTCCCGGTCGACTGGCTCACCTCCGACCGCGAGTACCTCGCCTACCTGCGGGCGCGGGGAGGCTTCACCGACCTCGACGACGCCGAGCAGAAGGCGTTCGTGCTCCGCAACGTCCGCCACGACGCCCGCGACGCCGAGGAGTACTTCACCGCCGCCTACCGCGGCGGGTACGAGCCGCTGACGGCGCCGGTGCTCGCCGTCGTCGGCGCCCGGGACCGGGTCACCGAGCACCATCAGGAGCGCCACCACGAGTGGCGCCACTTCACCGGCGGCGAGGTCGGCGTCACCGTCCTGCCGGAGGCGGGGCACTTCTTCGTCCGGAGCCACGCCGAACCCCTCGCCGGGGCGCTGGTCGACTTCGTCGACGGCCCCGGGCCCGCGCCCGCCCCACCGGAGCCCGCGGCCGAGCCGGAGCGGCCGCAGGCGCCCGCGACGCCACCGAGCCTGCGCCGGTTCGCGGTGGTCGCGGCCGGGCAGCTGCTCTCGATGGTCGGCAGCGGCCTGAGCACGCTGGTGCTCAGCATCTGGGTGTTCGAGCAGACCGGATCGGTCACCGACTTCGCCGTGGTCAGCGCGATCGGGCTGCTCCCCGGCATCCTCGCCGGGCCGTTCGCCGGGGCCGTCGCCGACCGGTGGAACCGGCGGACGGTGATGCTGGCCAGCGACAGCGCGGCCGGGCTCGCGATGGCGGTCCTGGCCGGGCTGATGCTCAGCGACGGACTGCACCTGTGGCACGTCTACCTCGCGGTGACGGTCACCTCGGTGGCCGGAGCGTTCCAGCGGCCCGCCTACCTCGCCGCCGTGGCCCAGCTCGTCCCCAAGCGCTACCTCGGGCACGCCGGCGGGATCGGGCAGCTCGGCGTGGGCGTGGGCCTGGTGTTCGCCCCGATGCTCGGCGCCGCGCTGATCGGGCCGATCGGCATCGGCGGCGTGCTGCTCGTGGACATGGGGACCTTCGCGGTCGGGACGCTGACGCTGCTGTGCACCCGCTTCCCGAACCTGATGTTCCGGCGCCGCGAGGAGGGCTTCGGCGCGGAGATCCGCAACGGCTGGCGCTACATCACCCGCCGGCCCGGCCTGCGCGCGGCGCTGCGGTTCTTCGTGATCGACCACGCCTTCTACACCCTGGGCTTCGCCGTGATCACCCCGATGCTGCTGGTGGAGCAGTCCGCCGCGGTGCTGGGACTGGCGCTGGGCGCCGGCGGCGTCGGCGGGCTCACCGGCGCCGTGCTGATGAGCCTCTGGGGCGGCACCGCCCGGCGCAGCCACGGGATGCTCGTGTTCATGGGCGTCGGCAGCCTCGCGATGGTGCTCGTCGGCGTCAGCACCGAACCGGCCCTGGTGATCGCCGCGATGTTCCTGGTCGGCTTCGGCGAGACCCTCGCCGACGGGCACTGGATCGCGATCGTGCAGAGCAAGGTCGGCCTCGAGCTGCAGGGCCGGGTCCTGTCCCTGTTCATCACGCTGATGATGCTCACGATGCCGCTGGGCTACCTGGTCGTGGGGCCGCTGGCCGAACGCCACGTCCAGCCGCTGCTGCAGCCCGGCGGCGCGCTCGTCGACACCGTCGGCCAGCTCACCGGGACCGGCCCGGGCCGGGGACTCGCCCTGCTGATCGTCCTGAGCGGGCTGCTCCAGCTCGCCTGGGCCGTGCGCGGCTGGTGCGACGCCCGGCTGCGGCTGATCGAGGACGAGCTCCCGGACGCCGTCCCGCCCGAGCGGATCGGCACCCGCGACGACCTGCAACGCGAGGCCGACGAGCTGCTCACCGCTCCGGTCCGCTGACGAGGGGCGCCGCCGTGATGCCGCAGACCAGCACCGCACCCACCGAGCCGTACACGACCCCGACGATCACCGTGGACGACCTCCTGCCCGGAGTCCGGGTGTTCCTCAAGGACGAGACCCGCTACGCCTCCGGCAGCCACAAGGAGCCCGCCGCCCGCGCGCTGGTGGCCCGCGCCATCGCCGACGGTCACGAGCGGGTCGTCGTCGGGTCCTGCGGCAGCTACGGGCGGGCGATGGCGACCGCGTGCGCGGCGGCCGGCCTGCGGTGCACCGTCGTGCTGCCGGCCGGCTGGAGCGACGGTGGCGCGTTCGCCGGGGCAGCCGGGTCCGACGTGCACCTCGTTCGCGGTGGCTACGAGGACGCGGTCGACGAGTCCCGTCGCCTGGCCCACGCCGACGGGGCGGTCGACGGCAACGTCGACGGCCCCTACAAGGACGTCGTGCTGGAGGGACACGGCCACGTCGTCCGCGCGTTGCGCTCGGCGCTCGGCGGCGCGCCGGCCGCACTGTGGATCCCGGTCGGGAACGGGACCACCGTCGTCGCGGCCCACCGGCAGGCCCGCGCGCTGGGATGGCCGGTGTCCCTGCACGGCGTCGGGTCCCCGGGCAACAACCCGATCGTGACGAGCTGGCCCGGCCCGTACCGGATGCTGCCGAGCCACGGTGTCGTCACGACCGAGCACAACGAGCCGCTGGTGAACTGGCACTCCCTGCACGGGCCGGACGCGCTGGCCGCGGTCGCCGAGTCGCGAGGCGCCGTGCACGCCGCCGCCGACGACGAGCTGCTCGCCGCCCGGGCGCTGCTGGCGCGGTACGGGGCCCACCCCACCCCGGCCGGGTCGGCCGCGCTCGCCGGGCTCCTGGCGCACGCCAGGACCGGTCCGGTCACCGGGAGCCAGGTCGTCCTGCTCAGCGGGCGGTGAGGGCGACCGTCCCGGGCCGGGCCGTTGAAGGTCGGGAGCTCAGGTCCGCGGGTCGAGGCCACCGGCGAGGTGGGTGAGCGCGTCGTCGATCTCGGCCCGGAGCCGGCCGGGGTCCGGGGCGGCGG
This sequence comes from Pseudonocardia sp. KRD291, assembly GCF_019263595.1. GTDB lineage: Bacteria > Actinomycetota > Actinomycetes > Mycobacteriales > Pseudonocardiaceae > Pseudonocardia. Next base: position 17,077 of record NZ_JADQDD010000032.1, read on the forward strand.
TCGACTCGGCGAGCCAGCGGTCCAGCGCGATCCGCAGCGCGGCGAGCACGACCGCGGCCCAGAGCTGCGGGAAACGGCCGTCGTCGGTGCCGAGCCGCTCGGCGGCGGCGGTGCCGAACCGCTCGGCGGCGGCGGTGCCGAACCGCTCGGCGGCGGCCGCGGCCAGCGCGTCCTCCTGCTCGGTGAGCACCACCATCTGCCGGGCCAGCAGGGACGGGGCCCGGCGCAGCAGCCGCAGCGCCGCGAGGTGGTCGCGGCCCAGCGCGTCGTCGCGGTCCAGCACGACCATCGCCGCCTCCCGCAGGGCCTGCAGCGGCGACTCCCCGCCGGGGCGGCGGCGGAACTCCGCGACGAGCTCGGCGGCGCGGGACTCGGCCGCGGCGAACACCGCGTCCTCCTTGCTGGAGAAGTGGTTGAAGAACGTGCGCAGCGAGACCTCCGCCGCCTCCGCGATCCGCTCGACGGTCACGTTCTCGATCCCGTCCCGCACCGCCAGGCGGACGGCGGCGGCGCGGACCGCCTCCCGGGTCGCGAGCTTCTTGAGCTCACGCAGGCCGGGACCCTCACCCGCAGGCACCTGGCTCACCCCCAGGTCACCGGCAGCGAGTGCACGCCGAAGATCAGCATGTCGTTGCGCAGCGGGACCTGCTCGGCCGGGACGGCCAGCCGCAGGTCGGGGATCCGGGAGAACAGCAGGCCGAACCCGACCGTCATCTCCACCCGGGCGAGCTGCTGCCCGATGCACTGGTGCACCCCGTGGCCGAAGGCCAGGTGCGGGGAACGGCCGCGGTGCAGGTCCAACGCGTCCGGCGCGGACAGCCTGCGGTCGTCGCGGTTGGTCTCCGGGGTCCCGACGACGACGGTCGCCCCGGCCGGGATCTGCACGCCACCGACCGTCACGGTCTCGGTGGCGATCCGGCTGACGCCGAGCTGGATGATGCTCAGGTAGCGCAGCAGCTCCTCGACGGCGTCGTCGATCAGGGCCGGGTTCTCGCGCAGCGCGGCCAGCTGCTCCGGGTTCTGCAGCAGCGCGTAGGTGCCCAGCGCGAGCATGTTCGCCGTGGTCTCGTGCCCGGCGCCGAGCAGCACCAGGGCGACGTCGATCAGCTGCGCGTCGGTCAGCGGCTGCTCGGCGTCGTGCACGAGCCCGGAGAGCAGGTCGTCCGCGGGACGTGCGCGTTTGCCGGCGACCAGCGCCGCGATGAAGGCGTACAGCTCCCCGCCGGCCCGGGCCCGCTCGGCGTCGGAGGAGCGGCTGCTCAGCATCGTGGTGGTGTTGTCCTGGAAGGTGGCGCGGTCGTCGTAGTCGACGCCGAGCAGCTCGCAGATCATCTGCGACGGCAGCGGCAGCGCGTAGGCGGGGACCAGGTCGGCGCCGGGGCCCGCGGCGAGCATCGCGTCGATGTGCTCGCCGGCGATCTCGGTCATCCGCGACTCCAGCGCCCGCATCCGGCGGACGGTGAACTGGCCCTGCAGCAGCCGCCGGATCCGGGTGTGCTCGGGCGGGTCCATGAAGATGAACATGCCGTCGGTCCGGTCGACCGCGGCCGGGCGGACCGGTTCACCGCGCTCGGCGGCGGCCGCCATCTCCGCGACCTCGTGCGGCTGCAGCTGCGTGGCGTCCCGGTACCGGACGCGGTCGTTGCTGAACCGGGCGTCGGCGAGGACCTCCCGGGCCTCGTCGAACCCGGTGACCAGGAACGCGCGGGCCCCGTTGAGCAGCTCCAGCGGCTGCACCGCGCCGCCGCCGCGGCGGGCGGCCAGGCCGGGCGCGGGGTCGAACGGGCAACCCGACGGCCGCTCCAGCAGATCGGTGGGGACCAGGCTGCGCAGCGCCGTCGGCGAGCTCTCGGGGGCGGTCGCGTCCGGTGTCGCGTCGGTGCTCATTCGGACTCCAAGCCGGCGGGTGGCCGTGTGGTGGGGGAGCGGTCCGCACCGACGCTACCCACACTCGTTGCACGACGTGCAGCCACTTTCACCGGCCGCGTCGACTACACCCGGATCTGCAGCTCGGTCAGCCGGGCGAAGCCCAGCTGCGAGGGCTCCTCGTCCGGTTCCGCGAGCCGTAGGTCGTCGAAGCGATCGAACAGGGCCCGCAGCGCGACCTCGGTCTCCTGCCGGGCGAGCGCCGCACCGAGGCAGTAGTGGGCGCCCTGGCCGAACCCGAGGTGCCCCTCGCCGCGGCCGGTGTCCCGCCGGACGTCGAGGTCCTCGGGCCGGTCGCGGACGCGGGGGTCGAAGTTCGCGGTCAACAGCCCGGCCATCACGGTGGACCCCTCGGCGACGGTGACGTCACCGACCCGCACGTCCGCCGCGGCGTAGCGGGGCAGGCTGGTCGGGATCGGGCCGCAGGTGCGCACCAGCTCGTGCACCGCCCGGGGCCAGAGCTCCGGGTCCGACCGCAGCGCCGCGACCTGGTCCGGCCTGGTCAGCAGGGCCAGGGTCGCCTTGGAGATCAGGTGCGCGGTCGTCTCGAACCCGGCCGTGACGAGGTCGAAGACCAGAGTGGTCATCTCGCGCTCGGTCAGGCGGTCGCCGTCGTCGGAGTGGACCCGGACCAGCGCGGTGACGAGGTCGTCGGCGGGCTCGGCGCGCCGCTCGGAGATCAGCTGCCGCACCTGGGCCACGACCGCCCGTGCCGCCTCGGGCATCCGCTCCGGCTCCGGGGCGACCATGAGCCTTCCCAGCTCCCGCCACGCGGGACGCATGTCCTCCGGCACCCCCACCAACTCGCAGATCACGGCGATGGGCAGCGGGTAGGAGAACGCAGCCACGAGGTCGACCGCGCGGCCACCCGCCGCAGCGGCGGCGACGTCGTCGAGCAGTCCGTCGGTGATCGTCTCGACCCGCGGTCGCAGGTCGTTCACCCGCCGCACGGTGAAGGCGCGGGACACGAGCTTGCGCAGCCGCGTGTGGTCGGCGCCGTCGCGGGTCAGCAGGTTGGCGCCCAGGAAGTCCAGGTCGGGCGGGATCCCGATCTGCGCGAACAGGGCCGAGACGGCGTTCTCCGCGCCGTCGACCGACCCGGCGTCCGAGCGGAACCGCGGGTCGGTCAGCATGGCGCGCACGTCGTCGTGCCGGGTGACCATGTGGGCGCCCCGGGTGCCGATCCCGGGAACGTCCACGACCGGACCCGTCTCCCGGAGCCGTCCGAAGTCGGTGACCGGGCATCCGGTGGAGCCCGGTGCCGCCGCCGTGACGCCGTCGTCGGGTGTCGTGGTCGTGCTCATTTCTCCTCCTCCTCCGGGCGGATCAGCTCGCCGACGCGCTTCATGACGTCGAGCTGGGCGGGGTTGTAGAGCTCCTGCATCGCCGTGCCGACCGTGCGCCGGACGAACTGCGCGCCGCGCGGGGCGTCGGTGTGCGGTTCCTGCAGGCCCGGGTGGTCGGTGTAGAGCTGCCGGACGTAGGGGGCCATGCGTTCGGCGACGTCGCTGCGGGTCTGCTCGTCGGCGTCGGCGGGCAGGTGGTCGAACTCGTCGTCCACCGGCTCGGACGGCGAGTGCTGCAGCATGTCGGCGTATGCCTGCAGGCTTCGGGGGCCCAGCACGCGGGTCATGACCGTCACCAGTGAGCGGTCGGCGTCCGACATCTCGGTGGCGGTGGCCGGGGCGAACTCGGCGGGCAGGTCCGTGGGCCGGGCCTGGTGCAGGATGAGCCCGAGCTCGACGCGGGCCCGCTGGAGGCGTTCGATGGTGGTGGCGAGCTCGGCGTCGAGGGTGCGCAAGGCGTCCTCCGGGTGGTGGTCGGCGTCGCCCATGGCGGCGATCTGTTCCAGGGAGAACCCGAGGTCGGTGAGGCGCTTGATGCGCAGCACCCGGACCAGGTGGGCGACGCCGTACTGCTTGTAGCCGTTGGCGCGTCGCTGCGGCTCGCTGAGCAGTCCGACATCGTGGTAGTGCCGCACGGCGCGCAGGCTCGTGCCGGCGAGCTCGGCGATCTCGCGGGTACTCCAGGCCACGGGCGTCCCCTCTCCTCTGCGGAGCGGTCAGTGCACACCGTGCCGTCGCGGCATGGTCAAGGCCGGTGTTCGGACGTGGGAGTGACCTGCGTCACGCATCGCTCGTCTGCCGCCGACGCCGCACGGACCGGTAGGTCAGCGTGCGCAGCAGCGTCTCCGCGGGCCCGCGGACACCGGCGCGGTCGAGCACGTACGCCAGGACGACGGTGAGCAGCCAGCTCGCGACGGCGACCAGCATCACCGACCAGCTCGACAGGTGGGCGCCGAACGCCAGCCCCCACGCCGCGAGCAGCGGCACGAAGATCACCGACTGGGCCAGGTAGCCGCTCAGCGACCGCCGTCCCAGCGCCAGCAGGGCGCGCGCGGGCAACGGTGGCCTCGCCCGCCCACCGGGAGCCTGCGCGAGGCGCGCCGCGATCCGGTGCGCCACGAGACCGAACAGCGCGGCGTAGCCGATCCCGGCGAAGAACCCGGTGTAGATGTGCACCGAGCCGAATGCGGCCGGGTTCGGCAGGTCGAGTGCACCGACGTGCGCGAGCCCCTGGACGAGGCCTGCGCTCCAGCCGATCGCGATGCCGACGACCGCGGTGCGGCGCAGCAGGGTCAGGTACCGGGCCGGCTGCTCGAGCACGCGGTGCCGGGCGGCCAGGATGCCGAGCAGGAACGCGGCCGGCAGGACGACGGTGGCGAAGGCGGAGACCACCGTGGGCGCCCACATCACCAGGCGCAGCGGTATCGAGGCGAGGTAGCTCTCGGTGGCGACCGTGAGCTGCTGCGGGTTCGGTGGCAACGCCCCGGCGGGCGCGAGCTGTCCGAGCGCCGCGGTGGCGACGGAGAACAGCGCACCGACACCGAGCAGGACGCCGATCCAGACCTTCAGGACGCGGTCGCTGCGGTTCAGGAACAACGGCACCAGGACCAGCCCCATCAGGCCGTACGTGCCGAGGATGTCGCCCTGCCAGAGCAGCGCGGCGTGGGCCAGGCCGAGGCCGAGCAGCCACCAGTGCCGGGTGCGCAGGAGCCGTCGCGCGTCGCGTACCGAGGTGCCGCCCGCGACCTGGCGGGAGTACATCTGGCCGATCCCGTAGGCGAACAGGAACGCGAACATCGTGTGCGTACGCCCGTCCACCGCGACGATCGTGACCGTCTGCGCGACCCGGTCGGCGACGCCGCCGTCCGCGGGATGCATCAGCGTGACGCCGATGTCGGAGGTGAACAGGAACCATGGAACGTGCGCCAGCGCGATGAGCAGCAGCATCGTCCCGCGGGCGAGGTCCGGGGCGAGCGTCCGCTCGGCCACGGGCGTCGGACTCGCGGTGGGCGGGCCGGAGCCCGTTCGAGAGCGGGTGGGGGTGGTACTGGACACGGGAACGGTTCCTCTCAGCGGCGGACGTTCCCCAGTGGAAACTGTGTCGTCGGGGCACACTCAAGCCGCGATCGGCGACGGTGGACCACCCGTTCGCGCGCTCAAGGCGTGGGCCGAGGCGCGTGGCTACGACCGCCCCCGGGCCGCCCGCGACCTCGGTGCCGACCCGCCCGACGACCCCGCGGACTGACGGACGCCGTTCAGCGGGCGGCGAGCCCCGCGCGCGGCTCCCAGCCGAACAGGCGGCGCGCCTTGGCGACACTGATGGCCCCTGCGTCCGGGCGCTCCAGGTCGCGGACCGGCGGGGCGTCGTCGCCGTAGGCCCTGGCGACCAGGTCGGCCAGGGGCTCGCCGCGCAGGTTGTCCGGCTGCGCGGCGTAGACGACCTCGTGCCCCGGGGTGTCCGCGGTGGCCGCGCGCAGGGCCAGGTCGCCGAGGTCGTCGGCGTCGACGAACGTCCACTGGTTGAACGACGGCGCGAGCTCCGCCTCGCGGGTCCGCTCGATGAAGCCGCCGTACATCTCCCCGGTGGTCACCAGGGACGGGCGGATCGAGACCGCGGTGACCGGCGCGGCGTTGTCCCGGCGGCGTACCAGCGCGTCGAGCATGTGCTCGCCGAGCACCTTGGACAGCGCGTAGGCCTCGCGCGGGCGCAGCGGGTGGTCCTCGTCGACGGGCAGGTAGTCGGGCAGCAGGACGGGATCGCCGGTCATGTAGCCGGGCGCGGTCTCGCTGGACATCGATACCAGCCGCGGCACGCCGACGGTCCGGACCGCCTCGGTGACATGGAACAGCGCCGGGACGTTCGTGTCGAAGATCGCGACCTCGGTGTCCTGGAACGGCTCCGGGATGCCGGCGGTGTGCACGACGGCGTCCGGGCGCACGCGCCCGACCAGGTCGACGGTCTGGCCGAAGTCGGTGAGGTCGGCGCGCAGGTAGGGCGCGGCCGACGGGTCGGTCGGGCCGTAGGACGGCGGCCCCTGGTCGGTCGCGGTGACGTCGTGGCCGGCCTGCTGCGCGGCCGCCACGGTGGCGCGGCCGACCTTGCCCAGTGCTCCGGTGACGAGAAGCCTCATGCGGTCCGGGTTCCCCGATGTGATCGTCGGAAACGACCGGCCGATGCGGGAGGGGGCTCAGGCGGGAACGTGCCCGGTGATGCCGGACAGGACCGCGGCCAGGCGGGCGTCGGACTCGGCCAGGGCGTCGACGTCCCAGGTCGACGACGTGACCAGCAGCTCGTCGGCCCCCGTGCGCTCCACCAGCGCGTCGAGTCGCTCGGCGACGGTGTCCTCGTCGCCTGCGATGGTCCGGGACAGGGCCCGGTCCAGGTCGCGGCGCTGCCGCTCGGTCATGCGCCGGTGTGGGTCGGGGGGCTCCAGCGGCGGGAACTCCCCGGTCGTGCGGGCGGCGGCCAGCGCCCACGCCTCGGACAGTGCGAGGTCCGGGTCCCCGATCAGCACGTCGGCCGAGACGACGAGGTGGGCGTCCGGGCCAGCCCGGTTCCGGTAGTCCTGCAGTGCCGCCCGGTCGTCGAGCACCGGCCCGCCGACCACGACCGGAAGGCCTCGGTCCCCGGCCACGGCCAGCCCCGCCCCGGTGGCCAGCAGGTAGAGCGGGACGGACCGGTCGATCCGCGGACGGACGGTGACCGCGGCCGTGCCGTCGAGATAGCCGCGCAGCTCGTCGAGGTCGGCGCCGAACCGCGCGTCGTCGGCGCCGCCGGAGCGCAGAGCCCGGCGGACCGGTTCGGTGAAGCCCGGGGTGCGTCCGATGCCGGCGTCGATCCGGCCCGGGTACAGCGCGGACAGCATCGCCAGCTGCTCGGCGACGACCAGTGGCTGGTGGTTGGGCAGCATGATCCCGCCGGAGCCCACCCGGACCCGTTCGGTGGCCCCGGCCACGGCCGCCATCAGGACCGGCGGGCTGCCGCTCGCGATGCCCGGCACGGCGTGGTGCTCGGCGACCCAGAACCGGTGGTACCCGAGCCGCTCGGCCCGCCGCGCCCGCTCCAGGGTGTGGTGCAGGGCAGCGGAGTCGGGCTCACCGGAACGGGTCCGCGAGCGGTCGAGCAACGAGAGGCGCACATCTCGTGCAACGGCCCGGGCGCCCGCGGTATTCGCCCCGCAGGGCGGGTGCTCATCCGCCGCCGAGCACGTCGTTCATGTCGCCGTCGCGGAACTCCCGCAGGATCCGGTGGAACTCGACGGGACCGCCGCCGAACTGCTCGTTGCGCCGCCGCGGCCTGCCCTCGAAGTTGTAGTAGCCCGGCGTGCACTCGGCCAGGAACCCGTGCTGGTCCACCGCCCGCTCGCGGATCGTGGCCACCCAGGCCTCCTCGCCGTCGCGGGTCGGCTCGATCGCGTCGATCCCGCGCTTCTCCGCCTCGGTGACGACCGCGGCGATGTGGGTGGCCTGCTCCTCGAGCACGTGCGCGAAGTTCACCGACGCCGAGTTCTGCCCGGCGCCGACGTGGAACAGGTTCGGGAACCCGCGGCTGACCCAGCCGTGCAGGGTGCTCAGCCCGTCCGACCACTTCTCGGCGAGCGTGAGCCCGCCCCTCCCGCGGATGTCGGCCCCGGCGCGGGTGGCCGGGTCGGCGCCGAGCTCGAAGCCGGTGGCGAACACGATCGCGTCCACCGGGTACTCGGTGCCCTGGACCACCAGGCCGCCCGCGGTGATCCGCTCGACGCCCTGTCCCGCGGTGTCGACCAGCGTCACGTTCTCCCGGTTGAACGTCTGCAGGTAGCGGTCGCTGAACGTCGGGCGCTTGCACATCTGCCGGTACCAGGGCTTCAGGGCGGCCGCGGTGGCCGGATCGTCGACGATCTCGTCGACCCGGGCCCGGATCTCGTCCATCTTCTCCGCGTCGGCGATCTCCAGGGCTTGCGCCAGGGTCTCGGTGCCGCGGGTGCGGGCGTAGCGCGCCACCCCGCGGATCGGGGCGGTGTCGGTCCACTTGTCGCAGACGCCGTCGCCGCCATGGGTGGGGGGCAGCATGTTCATCAGGTGCAGGAAGTCCTCGCGGCGGCGGCGCTGCCAGCCCGGCTCCAGCGAGGCCCACCACCGCTCGTCGTAGGGCTCGTCGTCGCGGGTGTCGACCGAGGACGGCGTCCGCTGCACCACGTAGAGGTGCGCGGCGCCCTCGGCGAGGTGCGGCACGCACTGGATGGCCGTCGCGCCGGTGCCGATCACCGCGATCCGCTTGTCGCCGATCCGGTCCAGTCCGCCGGTCGCGTCGCCGCCGGTCCAGCCGAAGTCCCAGCGGCTGGTGTGGAACGTGTGCCCGGCGAAGTCGGCGATGCCCGGGATGCCGGGCAGCTTGGGCCGGTTGAACGGCCCGGAGGAGATGACGACGTAGCGCGCGGTGAAGTCGTCGCCGCGGTCGGTGCCCGCGCGCCAGTGCCCGGCCGCGCCGTCCCCGCCGCCGTCCCCGCCGTCGTCGCCGGGCCGCTCCTCCCACCGCAGGGAGGTGACCTCGGTGCCCAGCAGCGCGTCGCGGTAGAGGTCGAAGCGCTCCCCGATGGCGCGGGCGTGCCCGCGGATCTCCTCACCCGGTGGGTACCTGCGGCTGGGAACGGTGCCGATCTCCTCGAGCATCGGCAGGTAGATCGACGACTCGATGTCGCAGGCGATGCCCGGGTAGCGGTTCCAGTACCAGGTGCCGCCCAGGTCGCCCCCGGTGTCGACGACCCGGATGCGGTCCAGGCCGGCGTCGCGCAGGCGGGCGGCGGCGACCAGCCCGCCGAACCCGCCGCCGACGACGAGGGCGTCGACGTGGTCGGTCACCGCCTCGCGGGTGTCGTCCCGGCCGGACCACGGGTCGTCGGCGTAGAAGCCGAACTCGCCGGTGGTCGCCTGGTACTGGCCGGAGCCGTCCGGGCGGATGCGGCGGTCCCGCTCGGCGCGGTAGCGCTCGCGCAGCCGGTCCATGTCCGCCGCGGTGGGGGTGTCGCCGCTGGTCCGGGCGGGCGAGCGGGTCACCAGGTCACCGGGAAACGGGCCAGACCGCGGACCAGCGAGGTGGTGCGCCACTCGAGCTCGCCGCCGACGTCGAGTGAGGGCAGGCGGGTCACCAGCGCGCGCAGCACGGTCTGCAGCTCCATCCGGGCGAGCGAGGCGCCGAGGCAGAAGTGCGGGCCGAAGCCGAACGCGACGTGCGGGCCGGGCTCCCGGCCCAGCCGCAGCTGCTCGGGGTCGTCGAACACCTCCGGGTCGCGGTTCGCGGCGTTCGTCGAGACCAGCACCGCCTCACCGGCGCGCACCGTACCGCCGGTGAGCTCGATGTCCTCGGTCGCGATTCGCGGCAGGCCTGCCTGACGGCCCAGCGGGGTGAACCGCAGCATCTCCTCGACCGCGGCCGGGATCCCGTCCGGGTCGGCGACCAGCGCCTCCCACCGGGAGCGGTCCGAAAGCAGCGTGTGGACCATGTTGCCGGTCATGTTCATGGTGGTCTCGTGGCCGGCGATCAGGATCGCCACCCCGAGGTTGACCATCTCCGGCTCGGAGAGCCGGTCGCCGTCGGTGTCGCGGGCGGTGATCAGCGCGGCCAGCAGGTCGTCGCCGAAGTCGTCGGGACGCTCACGGCGCTCGGCGATCAGCGACGCGATGTAGGAGTACAGGTCGGCGAACGCCTGCTGGCGCCGTTCGACGGGGACGTCGGAGGTGGACAGCGCGGCGTCCGCCCCGGCCCGGAACGTGTCGCGGCCCTGCAGCGGCACACCGAGCATCTCGCAGATCACGACCACCGGCAGCGGCATCGACACGGCGGAGACGAGATCGGCAGGCCCGCCGTCGGCGACGAGGTCGTCGATCAGCTTCTGCGCGATCTCCTCCACGTGCGGGCGGAGCTTCTCGACCCGGCGCGCGGTGAAGGCCGACGCGACCAGGCGGCGCAGCCGTCCGTGCTCCGGCGGGTCGATGTTGATGATCGACTCGGGCTGGCCCGGGCGCTCCGGGAGCGCCCGGGGCACGTCGGCCCCGACGACGGCGGCCCGGCTGAACCGCGGGTCGGACATCACGGTGCGGACGTCGTCGTAGCGGGTGACCAGCCAGCCCTCCTGTCCGTAGGGCAGGCTGACCCGGGTCAGCGGCTCGTCGCGGCGCAGCTCGGCGTAGCCCGGTGCGAAGTCGAGCTCCGTCGACTCGCCCAGCGGGTAGCTGCGGGCGACGGGACATCCCTGGGTCTCGGTGGTGGTCACGGTGTGTCCTCCGGCGGTCGTGGCGTGTGCTCGCCGGTCGCGACGACCCGGGGCGAGCGCTCCACCGCAATAATGGCAAATACTGCCAATCAGGCAGTAGATGACAACAATCTCACCGGGGCCGTACCGGGTGCGGGTAGGTTGAGCGCACCCCGCACGACCTCATCGACCGACAGGAGCGAGCATGACGGCGCCTGCACCCGAGACGACCCTGGACGGGCCCGAACGCCCGCAGCCCGGTCGACGGCCGATGAGCCCGGTGCGCCGCGCCCGGCTGCGGCTGGAGATCTCCCGGGCCGCGGTCCGGCTGTTCCGCGAGCATGGCGTCGCGGGTACCAGCGGGGAGCGGATCGCCGAGGAGGTCGGGCTGTCCGCGCGGACCCTGTGGCGCTACTTCCGCGCCAAGGAGGAGTGCGTGGAGCCGGTCCTCACGCGCAGCCTCGACTCGTTCGTCGACAACCTGCGCCGCTGGCCCGCCGACCGCACGCTCGACGAGCACCTGGTCGGGCGTTCCGGCCGGGACGCGGAGGCGGCCGCCGACGCCGAGGCGGCCCTGGTGGTGATCGGGCTGTCCCGGTCCGAGCCGGCGCTGCGCGCGGTCTGGCTGGTCGTCTACGAGCGGGCGGAGGCGACACTGGCCGAGCTGGTCGCCGAGCGCCTCGGCCGTGCGCCGGACGAGCTGGCCGTGCGGGTGCAGGCGGCGGCGATCGCCGGCGCACTGCGGATCACCAGCGAGGACCTCGCCGCCGCGCTGCTCGACGGCACCCGCTGCGACGACCCGGCCGCCCGTCTCGCCGAGGCCCTGCGCGCGGCCACCCACGGCGTCGCCGGGGACTCGCTGACGACCGGGCGCCCTTCGGTCGGCATCGACGTCGCCGCACGGGGCGACGAGTCTGCGCAGCGTGCTTGATAGCACACCAGGCAAAGTTGCACGCTCTGCAGTAATCGGTCTACGGTCTTCGTCGTGACCATGACCGCTTCTGCGCCCGACTCCACGGCCCGTGCCGTGCCGGCGGTCGACGCCCCCGCGCCCCACCCCTCACCCGACAACTCCGCGCCCACCAGCCGCGTCCACGTGCTGCAGGCACTGTCCGGACTGCTGCTGGCGCTGTTCGTGGCGATCCTGTCCAGCACGATCGTCTCCAACGCCCTCCCGCGGATCCTCGGTGACCTGGGCGGCAGCCAGGCGCAGTACACCTGGGTGGTGACCGCGTCGCTGCTGGCGATGACGGCCTCGACGCCGATCTGGGGCAAGCTCGCCGACCTGTTCAGCAAGAAGCTCCTGGTCCAGATCGCGATCACGGTGTTCATCACCGGTTCGGTGCTCTGCGGGATCTCGACGTCGACGCCGGAGCTGATCGCCTTCCGGGTGCTGCAGGGGCTCGGCATGGGCGGGCTGATGGCGCTGGCCCAGGTCGTCATCGCGGCGATCATCCCGCCGCGCGAGCGCGGCCGGTACTCCGGCTACCTCGGCGCGATCATGGCCGTGGCCACGGTCGGCGGGCCGCTGATCGGCGGCGTGATCGTGGACTCGGCGCTCGGCTGGCGCTGGTGCTTCTTCGTGACGGTGCCGCTGGCCGCTGTCGCGCTGGTCGTCCTGCAGAAGACGCTGACCGTGCCGACCATCAAGCGCGAGGTGCACATCGACTACCTCGGCGCGATCCTGATCGCGGCCGGCGTGTCGTTCCTGCTGCTGTGGACCTCGCTGGGCGGGCAGAACTTCGACTGGGTGTCGTGGACGTCGCTGGCCTGGGGTGGCGGCGGTGTCGTCGCGCTGGCGCTCGCCGTGTTCGTGGAGTCGCGGGTCAAGGAACCGATCATCCCGCTGTACCTGTTCCGCCAGCGCACGGTCGTGCTGGCCATCGTCGGCAGCCTGTTCGTCGGTGTCGCGATGTTCGGCTCGACGGTGTTCCTGAGCCAGTACTTCCAGCTCGCCCGCGGCGCGAGCGCCACCGCGGCCGGCCTGATGACCCTGCCGCTGATCGGCGGGCTGCTGGTCGCCTCGACCGTGGTCGGGCAGCTCATCAGCCGGTACGGGCGCTGGAAGCGCTACCTCGTGCTCGGCGGCGTGCTGCTGACGATCGGGCTCACGCTGGAGGCCGCGTTCCTCTCGGCGTCCATCCCGTACTGGCAGCTCGCGATCTTCATGCTGTTCGTCGGGCTCGGCGTCGGCATGACCCAGCAGAACCTCGTGCTCGCGGTGCAGAACACCGTCGCGATGCGTGACATGGGCTCGGCCAGCTCCACGGTGGCCTTCTTCCGCTCGCTCGGTGGCGCCGCCGGGGTCGCCGGCCTCGGCGCGGTGCTCAGCGGCACCGTCACCACGAAGATCTCCGACGGGCTCTCCGCGCTGGGCATCCCGGCGTCGGCCACGAGCTCGTCCGGGGGCGCGATCCCGAACCTGGCCACGCTGCCGGCCCCGATCCGCGGGGTGATCGAGAACGCCTACGGCGAGTCGGTCGCCCACGTGTTCCTGTTCGCCGCGCCGCTGGCCCTGATCGCGCTGCTCGCCATCCTGGCGATGCGCGAGGTCCCGTTGCGGAACACGATCGACATCGAGCCGGAGCCCGGGCCGGGGCCGTCCGCCGCCGTGTCCGACGGTGTTGGGCCCGACGGTGTTGGGCCCGACGGCGGGCGCGAGGGCGGCCCGCTCGACGGCGGGGGGCGCCACGAGGCCGTGTCGTCCGGGCTGTTCGGGACCGTGCGCCGGGACGGGCGGCGGGTCGGGGGAGCGCAGATGACCGTCATCGACCACAGCGGCCGGCAGATCGACCGCACGGTCACCGACGACCGGGGCGACTACCACCTGCCGATGGTGCCGGCCGGCACGTTCATGCTGATCTGCCGCAGCGCCGACCAGCCGGTGGTCACCAGGACCGACGTCCCGCCCGACGGCGCGCGCCGGGACGTCGACCTCGGTGTGCCGGAGTACGCGGTCGCCTCGAGCTGGACGGTGTGACCGTGGTGTCGGCCGTCGTGGAGGGCGAAGCCATCGGGCGTCGGGAACGCAAGAAGCTGGCGACCCGGGCGGCGTTGAGCGGGGCCGCACTGCGTCTCTCGGTCGAGCACGGTGTGGACCGGGTGACCGTCGAGCAGATCGCCGACGAGGCCGACGTGGCGGTCCGGACGTTCTTCAACTACTTCTCCAACAAGGAGGAGGCGATCGCCGCGGGCGACCTCGCCACCACCGTGTCGCTGGTCGAGGCCTTCACCGGCCTCCCCGCCGACGAGCCGCTGCTCGACTCGCTCCGGGAGGCGGCGCTGCTGGTGGTGACCGGCGACGCCTACCGCGACCGCGACCGCGTCGAGGAGATGCGCGCGATCCGCCGTGCGCCGGCACTGCTCCCGCACCTGCTCGCGGCCTACGCGGAGCAGGAACGGGCGCTCTCCGCGGCCGTCGCGTCCCGGACCGGCACCGACGCGGAGAAGGAGCTCTTCCCGGACCTGGTGGCCGCGACGGCGATGGCGGGGCTGCGGGTCGTCGTGCAGCGCTGGCTGGCCGCGCCGGCCGACGAGCTCGACGGGACCCGGCTCGCCGAGCTCGTCGAAGCCACGTTCGCCCAGCTCGCCGAGGGGCTGGCCACCCCGCCGCCGCGCCGATAGGACCGTGCAGACCGGAGAACACCGCCGGTCCCGATCACGGTGGGTCGTCGACCGGGCTGTTCCCTGCGCCTTTCCGTGTCCTGTCGTGGCGGTTTCCGGCTACACCCAGCGGTGCTGATCTTCGGTGGTGCACAACCGGGTGGAAGAGCGTCGCCCCCGCCACTTGCGCGCCGTTGAATCGGCATGCACGCGAATCCCGACGAACTCACAGGACCGATCCTCGACCGTCCGGTTCCCCGGGAACCGGCGGCCCCGAGCGGACGTCACCACCTCAGCGAGACGACCGTGGAACCCGAGGTCCACTCCGTCGACCCGGCCTGGATCGCCCTGCTCGTCCTGGGCTGCGCCATCGTCGTGGCGATGCTGCTGACCATGGTGCTCTGGCACTGACCTCCGCCGAATCCACCCGACCGTGTCGGCCTCCGGTGCTTCCGATCGTCGCCGGCGGGTACCTCCTGGTGCCCGACCCTGCCCAGCGCCGAGGAGGTCAGCATGTTCCGGGCCCGCAGACAGACACCCGAACCGCCCCGTTCTCGTGCTCCGGACGCGAGCCGGCGCGAGTGTTGGGGCCGGCTCGCGATGACCGTGCTCGGTAGCGGGCTGCTGTTCGCGCTGCTTCCGCTCGCGCTGCTCGCCTTCGCCTACTTCCTGCCGCTGCCGATGCTGGTCGTTCCCGCGGCCGCCGCGGCCGCCGCGGTCGTCTACGTGACCATGCGTACCCGGAGGACCGACGGCGGTTCGGGTGTCTGTCTGCGGGCCCGGAACATGCTGACCTCCTCGGCG
>NZ_JADQDD010000320.1 GCF_019263595.1 Pseudonocardia sp. KRD291
GACCGCGTAGACGACGGCGGAGAAGGCGCCCCGGGTCATGTCGCCCCAGTCGACGTCCTGCGAGAGAAGGGCGGACCAGGCGTCGGCGTAGTGCCCGGGCAGGAAGTCGCGCAGGTCGCCCAGGGCGGTGATCTGCTCCAGGATCTGGGACAGGATCGACGCCATCACCGCGCCGCCGACAGCGCCGAGCGGGGCGTCGGTGCTCACCGAGAGCAGCAGCGCCAGGCCGGCGACCCAGCTCAGGTGCACGGCCAGGTACAGGGCACCGAGCAGTACCCGGCCGGTGGCCGTCCAGAACGGCAGCGACTCACCGACCGGGGAGACCAGGTCCCCCGCGCCGTAGGCCAGCGATCCGACGAGCAGCGACACGAGCGGGAGCAGGGCCAGCGCGGCCACGGACAGGATCGCGGCGACGACCGCCTTCTGGCGCAGCAACCGGGCCCGCGGGACCGGGATCGCGAGCAGGTAGCGCAGCGACGACCAGGACGCCTCGGAGGCGACCGTGTCGCCGAAGAACAGCGCCACGAGCACCACCAGCAGGAAGCTGGCCGAGGCGAACAGCGTGAACACGGCGAAGTTCGTGCCGCTGCTGCTGGCCAGGTCGACCAGCGTCGGGCCGCTGCCGGGGGCGTCGTCGTCGCCGCCGATCAGGAACGCGGCCCACAGCAGCACCGGCAGGAGCGCGACCAGCGCGAACGAGACCTGGGTCCGCCTCCGGCGCAGCTGGCGGGCCAGCTCGATCCGGATCGGCAGCGTCCGACCCGGGACCGCCGGGGCGGCGGCCCCGGAGTCGACCAGTGCCCCCACCCGGCCGCGATGGGTCGACCGGGTCACCTCCGCGCCGGCACCGGCCGCCGGGGCGGCATCGGGGCGGAGCTCGGTCGTCTCGGCGGCGGATCCGGGCCGGTGGCCGTTCGATCGCGCGCCGTCGGCCGCCCGGGTCTCGGTGCGGTGCCGGCCGGAGACCGGCCCGTCGTGCTCGCTCATGAGTTCCCCTCGCCGTTCTCGCCGACCAGCGCCAGGAACGCGTCCTCGAGCCGGCTCCGGGGGCCTGCGGTCTGCACGGCCACCCCTGCCCCGACGAGCGCCGCGACGGCGTCGGACCGGGGCACACCGCCCAGGTCGGCCTGCACGACCGACCCGCGGACGGCGATGTCCCGGACGCCGTCGAGCCCGTCGAGCACCCGTGCCGCGCGGTCCGGGGCGTCCACCCCGAACGACGCGCCGCCGTCACCGGCGATGATCTCGTCCACGGTGCCGTCGGCGACGACGGTGCCCCGGTGCATCACGACGACGTGCGTGCACGTCTGCTCCACCTCGGCCAGCAGGTGACTCGAGACCAGCACCGTCCGCCCGCCCTCGGCGTAGCGGCGCAGCAGCTCGCGCATGGCGTAGATCTGGGGCGGGTCGAGCCCGTTGGTGGGTTCGTCGAGCATCAGGAGCTCGGGCAGCCCGAGCATGGCCTGCGCGATGGCCAGCCGCTGGCGCATGCCCTGCGAGTAGGTGCCGACGCGGCGCTGCACCGAGTCGCCCAGCCCCGCGATCTCCAGCGCCTCGGCCATCCGGGCCTGCTCCGGCGGGCGGCCGGTGGCGGCCCAGTACAGCCGCAGGTTCTCCGCCCCGGACAGGTGCGGCAGGAAGCCCGGCCCCTCGACGAACGCGCCGATCCGGCTCAGCACCGCGCCGCCCGGACGGACCGGAGTGCCGAACGCCCGCATCTCGCCCGCGGTGGGGGAGATCAGCCCCATCAGCATCCGCAGCACGGTCGTCTTGCCGGCGCCGTTCGGGCCGAGCAGCCCCAGCACCATCCCGCGCTCGACGGTGAACGATACGTCGCGGACGGCCCTGAACCCGCCCCCGTAGGTCTTGGCCAGGCCACTGACCTGCAGCGGAGGCGCGTCGTCGGCCACCGTCTCCGGGTCCCGGCGGCGGCGCGTCCTGGCCACCAGCCAGACGAGGGCCGCCGCGGCCAGCGCGATCGCGATCCCGATCAGCGCCCACACCGGGACGGTGTCCGCGGCCTCGGCGCGGCCGGGCACCACCGGGACGGTCAGGCCGGTCCCGTCGACCGGCCCGACCCGCCACGCCGACGGCGCGGTGCCGGAGTCGAAGCCCTGGTCGGTCGTCGACAGCGAGACGACCAGGCTGCTGCCGGCCGTCACCGGCGCGGCGACCCCGGGCAGGGTGACGGTGACCCGGGCCGGGCTGCCGTCGGACGGGACGGCGACCCGCAGCGGGGCGACGGCGTTGCCGAGCAGCGTGGTGCGCCCGTCCGCGCCGCGGGTGGACAGCGAACCGAACAGCACCGCATCGGTACCGCCGGGCTGGCCCGGTATCCGGGAGATCTCGACGTCGACGCGCGGGACGCCGGCGATCTGGGTCGCCTCGGGTAGGGGCTCGGAGACGAACCGGGCCGCCTGACCGGGCTGTGCGCCGAGTCCGGACAGCCCGCCGAGCGAGCTCAGCGCCGACCCGGCGCCGGGCAGCGAGGTCACCGCGGCCGGGTTGCCGCCCGCCGGGTGCACGACGACCTGCGGCGCGCCGGTCAGCCCGATCGACCGCGTGCCGACCGGGGCGGCGGACGCCGCGCCGGTCAGGCCCGGGTAGGAGTCGGCGAGCACGGTGCGCCCGGTCGGGGTGTCGCCGCGGGTCCGGACACCGCTCTGCACCTGGTAGGCGAACGGGACGTCGGACGCCGTCGGCGGCGGTGCGCTGACGATCCCGCCGCTGTCGTTGCGCCCGGCCCGCAGGTACTGGTCGAACCAGTCGCCGATCCGGGCGCGCACGCCCGCGTCCGGGGCGCCCCCGTCGTGGCCGCCGGCGAACCAGAGGACCGAGACCGGGGTGCGGCCGTTCGCGGCGATCTGGCGCGCGTTGGCGTCGGCCTGGTCGAGGCCGAACAGGGTGTCCTGCTCGCCCTGCACGAGCAGGGTCGGCGCGGTGATCCGGTTGTTCGACGACGGCGAGGCCCGCCGGAGCAGCTCCGTCGTGGCCGCGGAGAGGCGCCCGGTCGTCGCCGCCTCGGTGTAGGCGTTGCAGACGGCGAGGGTGAAGCGCCCGCAGTTCAGCGGCCGCGACGGGTCGGTGCGGCGGGGGTCGCCGACGCTGCCGAAGAACACCCCGGCCCAGCCGCGCTTGAACACCCCGTCGCCGGCGTTCGCGCCGCGGGCGGGGGTGTCGGCGGGCAGCGTGGCGGTGCTCGCGTTGTTCGGGAACAGGGCCTGGCCGAGGTCGTTCCAGGTGATCACCGGGACGATCGCGTCGATCCGCGGGTCGTTGCCGGCGGCCAGCAGGGACAGCGCACCGCCGTAGGAGGCACCGGTCACCCCCACCAGCGGGTCCCCGGGCCCGTTCTTCGCCACGTCCGCCCGCTCGTCGAGCCGGTCCACCAGCCGGCTCGCGTCGGCGACCTCGTAGAGCGGGTCGTTCAGGGCGATCTGCCCGCCGCTGGTGCCGAAGCCGCGTGCGGTCCAGGTCTGCACGACGTACCCGCGCGCGGCGAGCTCGCGGGCGTCGGAGTCGACGCTGTCCTTGGTGGCGCCGAAGCCGTGCGCGACCAGGACGGCCGGTGCCGGGGTGGCCGGCGTCGCGGACGAGGGCAGGTAGAGGCTGGTGTCCAGCGAGATCGTCCCGTCGGCGGGCGACGGGCCGCCCGGCACGTCGACCCGGGACGGCTCGACCGCGATCTCGTCCGCCGGCACGGCCCGGGCGTGCGCCTGGGCCGGAGCCGCAGCGGCCGCGGCCGCGGCAACCGGGGCAGCGGCCGAGGCGACGCCGGGCAGGCTCGCGAGGAGCCCCACGGTCAGCAGCAGGGACCCGACCACGGCGCGGGCGGGACGGCCGGGGGGGAGTCGCTGCACGCCGTCGAACCTATGTCAGCCCACCGACAGCGCGCCGCGCCGATCCTGAGAACGTCTCAGGGACGGGTACGATGTCGCCGGAACGGGTGCGTTCGCTCACCCCGCCTCGCGTGGGAGAACCGGACAGAGCACACTTGTCGCGTACCGCAGGGGAGTATCCCGTTCGCGGTGGTGTCGTCAGCACGGCGACGGAGCGGTCCGCTCCGGGACCCGGCACCACCGGCTGCGTCGCAGGACCCGCCACCGCATGGCCGGTGGGTCGCGCGTGGCGGGAGAGACCTCGGGCGTGCTTCTGCTGCCCGAGTTCCGGAGGTTAATCGGTGAACGTCCCCCTGTGGGTCTGGCTGGTCACGATCGGCGTCTTCGTCGCCATCGTGGCCGTGGACCTGTTCGTCGTCGACCACAAGCCGCACGCGGTGACCCTCGGCGAGGTCACGCGATGGGTCCTGTTCTACATCGCGCTGGCCGTGGTGTTCGGGATCGGCGTCTGGTTCTTCGCGGGCGGGACGTTCGCCGGGGAGTTCTTCGCCGGCTACATCACCGAGTACTCGCTCTCGGTCGACAACCTGTTCATCTTCTTGATCATCATGTCGTCGTTCAAGGTGCCGGTGATCCACCAGCACCGGGTGTTGCTCGTCGGCATCGTGATCGCGCTGATCATGCGCGGCCTGTTCATCGCCGTCGGCGCAGCCGCGATCGAACAGTTCAGCTGGGTCTTCTACCTCTTCGCCGCGTTCCTCGTCTACACCGCGATCAGCCTGGTCCGCCAGGGCATGGGCGGCGACGACGAGGAGTGGGAGGAGGGCCGGGCGATCCGGATGGTCCGCAAGGTCTTCCCCGTCACCGAGGACTACCACGGCGCCGCGACCACCGTGAAGATCGACGGCAAGCGCTGGCTGACCCCGATGCTGATCGTGATGATCGCGATCGGGCTGACCGACGTGATGTTCGCGCTCGACTCGATCCCGGCCATCTTCGGCCTCACCCAGGAGTCCTACCTGGTCTTCACCGCGAACGCGTTCGCGTTGATGGGCCTGCGCCAGCTGTACTTCCTGCTCGGCGGCCTGCTCAAGAAGCTCATCTACCTGTCCTACGGCCTGGCCGTGCTGCTCGCGTTCATCGGCGTCAAGCTCGCCCTGCACGCCCTGCACGAGAACGAGCTGCCCTTCATCAACGGCGGTCAGCCGCTCCCGGTCCCCGAGGTCGGTATCGGCCTGTCCCTCGCGGTGATCATCGGCGTGCTCGCCGTGACGACCGTGGTCAGCCTCGTCGCCGTCCGCCGGAACCCGGCGCTGGCCGAGCAGGGCAGCGGGATCACCGCGCCGCCGCTGGCCCGGAACAAGGAGGAGGCGGCCCGGATCGTCGAGCAGGACGAGAAGGAGCACGCCGCCCAGCACGAGAAGATCGCCGAGCGCGAGAGGGCCGAGGGCCGCGGGCAGATCTGAGCCCGCCTCCCCGGAGCGTGGACGCCCGGGGCCTGCCGGCGAGCAGCCGGTCAGGCCCCGGGCGTCTGTTCGCGGTGGTGCAGCGTGACCGGGCCGATCCGGCCGCCGTCGAGTTCGAGCGTCATCCACGTGTGGGTGGGCCGGCGGCGGCGGTCGGTGGGTGAGCCCGGGTTGAGCAGCCGCAGCGTCCGCCCGTCGGGCAGCTCCGCCGTGGAGTCCCACGGGATGTGGCTGTGCCCGAACACCAGGAGGTCGACGTCCGGGTGGTCGCGCGCGCAGCGGCGTTCCCGCCCCTGCGCCGCGCCCGTCTCGTGCGTGACGGCCACCCGGACGCCGCCGATCTCGGCGTGCGCGGTCTCCGGCAGCCGTGCGCGCAGCTCGGGGCCGTCGTTGTTGCCCCAGCAGGCGACGAGCAGGGCGGAACGGTCCTCGAGCCGGTCGAGCAGGGACTCGTCCATCCAGTCCCCGGCGTGCACGACGACGTCGGCCGCGTCGACCGCCGACCAGAGGACGTCGGGCAGGTCGGCCGCCCGGGTCGGGACGTGCGTGTCGGAGATCAGCAGGACGCGGGCGATCGGACTCAGCCCACCCCGACCAGGTCCACCACGAAGATCAGTGTCTCGCCGGGGGCGATGACGCCGCCCGCGCCGCGGTCGCCGTAGCCCAGGTGCGGCGGGATGACCAGCCGGCGGCGACCGCCGACCTTCATGCCGGTGACGCCGGTGTCCCAGCCGGAGATGACCTGGCCGGCGCCGAGGGCGAACTCCAGCGGCTGGCCACGGTTGTAGGAGGCGTCGAACTCCTCGCCGGTCGAGTGCGAGACGCCGACGTAGTGCACGGCGACGCGGTCGCCGGGCTTGGCCTCGGTGCCGTCACCGAGGCTGATGTCGGTGGCGTCCAGGTCGGTGGGCAGGGGGCCGTCGACGGGGTCGACGACGGGCTTGGCTGCGGGCACGGAAGGTCTCCTCGCGGGTCGTGAGAGTGACGGTTCCCGAGCGTGCCAGAGGGCCCCGACGTCCGCCCGGGGGCCCCGGGCGGACGTCGGTGACCGGGTCCGTGGTCCCCCACCGGCCTCGCTCGTGGTCCCGGCAGGGCGCGGGATGTCCTTTCCGGAAGATCGCTCGCCAACTCGCACGGTTCGCGAGCGATTTCCCGGGGAAGGTCCTTCTTCCGGCGCACCGGCTCGGACGGCTCGGGCGGGGACGGCCGCACGAGCGCCCGGCTTCGTCCCGCGGTCGCGGCCGCACCCGCGTCGC
>NZ_JADQDD010000321.1 GCF_019263595.1 Pseudonocardia sp. KRD291
GCCCGGGTGCGGCAGGTCGGCGGTCCAGATCGGCTGGAGCATGTGCCAGTCCTCCGGCTTCGCCGCGATCATCGCGCCGAACGCGGTGGCCAGCGCCTGCACCGCGGACGGCAGCGACGCCCGGTCCGGGACCCCGATCTCGGGCCCGACCCGCACGCCCCAGGCGTCCGGGGTGAACGTGGCGTAGGCCGGGTGCAGCGCCGCGCCGGTCAGCAGCGCCAGCCGGGCCGGGCCGGCCGGCAGCCGGGCCGGAGCCCCGCAGAAGTCCACTGCGACCCCGGTGCCGGACAGGTCGCGGTCGGCGATCAGGCAGACCACTCCCCCGGCCGCGAGCCGCCGGGTCAGTGCCCGGTGCGCCGCGCGGCCGTCGTCCGCGGCGACGACCTCGAAGCCGAGCGAGGAGCGGTAGTCGACGAACCGGCGGTAGAGCGACTCCGGGCTCAGCCGCTGCACGACCGTCGTGATCGCGGGCTCGAGCCCGAGCCGGGCGAGCTCGCGCACCATGTAGAGCCCGGCGACGTCCCAGTTCCCGGCGTGCGGCAGCGCGTAGATGACGCCGCGGCCGGCGGCCAGGGTGGTCAGCGACCCCTCGATGCCGTCGACGTTCGGGTGCATCGCGGCGTGCACGGCGGCCGGGTCCATCGCCGGCAGCCGGAACGCCTCCTGCCAGTACCGGGCATAGCTGCGCATCCCGTCCCGGACCAGGACGTCGAGCTCGGCCGGGCCGGCGCCGGGGCGGATCCGGGCCAGGTTCGCCCGCAGCCGGGCGACGCCCCCGCCGCCGCGGCGCGCGGCGAGGTCCGCGCCCGCCCGGAACGCGGCGGTGACCAGCGGCTCCGGCAGCCGGCGCACCAGCGCCCAGGCCGCCGCGTACTCCACGTCGGCCAGACGCTCACGCAGACCCGCACGGGACACGCCGGGGCTCATGCCCGCTCCCGGGCGCTCCGGTGCACGGCCGCGATCCGCTGCGCGAGGGTGACGGCCGTGCCCACCGCCAGGACGATCAGCGCCACCTCGAGCGCGAAGGGGACCCCGATCCCGGCCAGGAACGTGCCGACCAGGCCGAGGATCAGCCGTTCGGCCCGCTCGACCAGACCGCCCTCGGCGGCCAGGCCGACGCTCTCGGCGCGGGCCTTGACGTAGGACACCAGCTGCCCGCCGACCAGGCAGACCAGCGCCGCCCCGCCGACCAGCGGGGACTCCCCGGACTGCAGCGCCCACCAGGCCAGCGCCGCGAACAGGGCCCCGTCGACGATCCGGTCGCAGGCCGAGTCCAGTACCGCGCCGAACGGGGTGCCGTAGCCGCGGGCCCGTGCCATCGCGCCGTCGACGAGGTCCAGCAGCACGAAGAAGGTGATCAGGATCGGGCCGAGGACGAACCCGCCCCACGGCAGGAACCCGACCGCGGCGGCGACCGCACCGACGGTGCCGAGCACCGTCGCCGTGTCCGGGCTCATGCCACGGTCGACCAGCCACCGTCCCACGGGGTCGGTGACCCGGTTGACGCGTGCGCGGGCGAACAGGTTGAGCATCGGCGGGAGCCGTCTCCTCGTCTTGACGTCGGCGGGGTCCACGGGCTCGCGCGCGAGGACGCAGGCCAGACTAGTCGGGCACGGCCCCGTCCCGGTGCGGTGGCTCCCACGCCGCGGCCAGCTGGGCCCGGGTCTCGGCGAGCAGCTGGGGGATCACCTTGGTCTGGCCGACCACCGCGATGAAGTTCGCGTCGCCGCCCCAGCGCGGCACGACGTGCTGGTGCAGGTGCTCGGCCAGCGACCCGCCCGCGACCGTGCCCAGGTTCAGCCCGACGTTGAACGCGTGCGGCGCGGCGACCTTCTTCATCGTCACCACGGCCGACCGGGTGAACGCCATCAGCTCGGAGGCCTCGGAGTCGGTGAGGTCCTCCAGCTCCGCGACGTGCCGGTAGGGCAGCACCATCAGGTGCCCGGGGTTGTAGGGGTGCAGGTTGAGCAGCGCGAACACCTCACGGCCCCGGGCCACGACGAGGTTGTCCTCGTCCGGGTTCTCGGAGCCGGGGCCGGCGTCCCCAGCGGCGTCCCCTGCCGCGGCCCCTGCGGCGATCCGGCAGAACGGGCAGCCGGAGTCCACGGCGTCCTTGATGTAGGCGAGCCGGTGCGGGGTCCACAGCCGGGCGAACCCGTCCGGCGTGCCGACCCCGTCCTGCGGGACCCACTCCGGTTCCGCCGCGCCGGCACCGTCGTCCATGACCGACGATCCTAGGCGTCAGGAGACCGGGAGGGCGTCCGCCGTCGGGGAGACGTTGCTCCGCGAGGCGATCCAGGTCGCGATCGTCTCGACGGCCTCGTCGACCGGCACCCCGTTGCGCTGGCTGCCGTCGCGGAACCGGAAGCTGACCGCGCCGGCCTCGACGTCGCGGCCGCCTGCCAGCAGCATGAACGGCACCTTCTGCAGCGTGTGGGTGCGGATCTTCTTCTGCATCCGGTCGTCGCCGGAGTCCACCTCGACCCGCACCCCGCGCGCCCGCAGCGCCGCCGCGATCTCCCGGACCGCGGGCTCCTGCTCGTCGGTGACCGGGATGCCGACCACCTGCACCGGGGCCAGCCAGGCCGGGAACGCGCCCGCGTAGTGCTCGGTGAGCACGCCGAAGAACCGCTCGATCGAGCCGAACAGCGCGCGGTGGATCATCACCGGGCGCTGCCGGGACCCGTCCGGCGCGGTGTACTCGAGCTCGAAACGGTCGGGGAGCATCATGTCGACCTGGATCGTCGACATCTGCCAGTAGCGTCCGATCGCGTCCCGGGCCTGCACGGAGATCTTCGGGGCGTAGAACGCGGCGCCGCCCGGGTCGTCGACGAGGTCGAGGCCGAAGCCCTGGGCGGCCTCGCGCAGCGCGTCGGTCGCCTCCGCCCACGCCTCGTCCGAGCCGATCGACTTCTCCGGGTTGCGGGTGGAGAGCTCGAGGTAGAAGTCGTCGAGGCCGTAGTCGCGCAGCAGGTCCAGCACGAACTGCAGCAGCGAGGCGATCTCGGTCTGCATCTGGTCGCGGGTGCAGTAGATGTGCGCGTCGTCCTGGGTGAAGCCGCGGGCCCGGGTCAGGCCGTGCACCACGCCGGACTTCTCGTAGCGGTAGACCGTGCCGAACTCGAACAGCCGCAGCGGCAGCTCCCGGTAGGACCGCCCGCGCGACCGGAAGATCAGGTTGTGCATCGGGCAGTTCATCGGCTTGAGGTAGTAGTCGATGGCCGCCTTTTTCAGCTTGCCCTCGGCGTCGCGCTCCTCGTCGAGCTGCATGGGCGGGTACATGCCCTCGGAGTACCAGTCCAGGTGCCCGGACAGCTCGAACAGGGAGCCCTTGGTCGCGTGCGGGGAGTAGACGAACTCGTACCCGGCCTCGGTGTGGCGCAGCCGGCTGTAGTCCTCCAGCTCCTTGCGCACGATGCCGCCCTTGGGGTGGAACACCGCGAGCCCGGAGCCGATCTCGTCCGGGAAGCTGAACAGGTCCAGCTCGCTGCCCAGCCGGCGGTGGTCGCGGCGCTCGGCCTCGGCCAGGCGCTCCAGGTAGGCGTCCTGGGCCTCCTGCGACTCCCACGCCGTGCCGTAGATCCGCTGCAGCGACGCGTTCGCCTGGTCGCCGCGCCAGTAGGCCGCGGCGCTGCGCATGACCTTGAAGGCGGGGATGAACTTGGTGGTCGGGATGTGCGGGCCGCGGCACAGGTCGGACCAGACGGTGTCACCGGTGTGGGCGTGCACGTTGTCGTAGATGGTCAGCTCGCCGGAGGCGTCGACCTCCATGACCTCGTCGTCGGTGCTCTTGAGGTCGATCAGCTCCAGCTTGTACGGCTCGTCGGCCAGCTCGGTGCGGGCCTGCTCCCGGGACCCGAAGCGCCGCCGGGCAAACCGCTGACCGCCCTTGACGATCTTCTTCATCGCCGACTCGATCTTGCTGAGGTCCTCCGGGGTGAACGGGGTGTCCACGTCGAAGTCGTAGTAGAAACCGTCGGTGACCGGCGGGCCGATGCCCAGCTTCGCCTTCGGGAACAGCTGCTGCACGGCCTGGGCCAGCACGTGCGCGGCCGAGTGCCGGATGACGGCCCGGCCCTCCTCGGTGTCCGCGCGCACGCCGACGACGTCGGTGTCGGCCTCCGGGGCCCAGGCCAGGTCACGCAGGGTGCCCTGGTCGTCGCGGACCACGATGATCGCGTCCGGGCCGCTGGTGGGCAGCCCGCCCTCGCGGACGCGCGCGCCGGCCGTCGTCCCGGCCGGCACCCGGATCGGGGCGGACGCGGGCGGGACGGGCGGTGCGGACACGGGGTTTCTCCTCCGAAGACAGATACGTGACGTCCGGGACGACGCCGGGCGGCGGGGCTCCCGCACCGGACCGGCCGGGGCGGCCACACCGCCGCGCCCCCGGCGCGATCGGACCTGCCCGTCGATGCTAGTCGGCGCGGCGAACCGGATCGCGTCCGCACCACCTCCACCACATGATCGATCGTTGAGGTCGGATCCCGGCCACCGATGGCCGGGATGTGACCACACTCGTCGATCACCGGGACCGGTGCGTCCGGGAGACGGCGCGGGAAGATCCCCGGGACGACCGGCGTTGCACCCGGTCGTGGTCCCTCTCTCGATTCTCGATCTGGTTCCGGTCGCGGCCGGGGCGTCCGCGACGTCGGCGCTGGAGCACAGCACCCGGCTTGTCCGGCGCGCCGACGAGCTCGGCTTCCGGCGCTTCTGGGTGGCCGAGCACCACGCGATGCCCGGTATCGCCAGCTCGTCGCCGCCGGTGCTGATCGCGCACCTGGCCGGGGCGACCGAGCGGATCCGGGTCGGCTCGGGCGGGGTGATGCTGCCCAACCACCGCCCGCTGGTCGTCGCCGAGCAGTTCGGCACGCTCGAGGCGCTGCACCCGGACCGGATCGACCTGGGCATCGGACGCGCTCCGGGCACCGACCCGAAGACCGCCGCAGCCCTGCGCGGGACCACTCGCCTGGGCGCGCCGGACGACTTCCCGGACCAGCTCGTGGAGCTGGCCTCCTACTTCCGCGGCGACGCCGACGTGCTCGCCGTACCGGCGGCGGGCAACGCGCCGTCGATGTGGCTGCTGGGCTCCAGCGGCTACAGCGCGCAGGTGGCCGGGTCGCTCGGGCTGCCGTTCGCGTTCGCGCACCACTTCAGCGCCGAGAACACGCTGCCCGCACTGAAGCTCTACCGGGAGAGCTTCCGACCCTCGGCGAGGCTCGCCGAGCCGTACTCCATGATCGCCGCCAGCGTGTTCTGCGCCGGGACCGACGAGGCGGCTCAGGAGCTCGCGATGCCGGCCGCGCTGCAGTTCCTGCGGCTGCGACTCGGGCGGCCGGGCCCGGTGCCCTCGCCCGAGGAGGTGGCCGCGTTCGAGTGGACCGACCAGTTCCGGCAGTTCGTCGAGCAGCGCCAGGCCGACCAGATCATCGGGTCCCCGGAGACCGTGCGGCGCGGTGTCGCCGAGCTCGTGGACAGCACCGGCGTGGACGAGCTGATGGTCACCACGTCGACGTTCGAGGGGGACGACCGGCTGCGCTCCTACGAGCTGCTCGCCGAGGCCGTGGGGACGACCCCCTCACCGGTCGCCGTCTGACAGTGAGGATGTGGGTGAGCCCCGGGTCACCCACCGTGATCGGCAGGGCGGGTGTCGCGGCCGGTACACATCCACGGGGTGTGTAATGCCCGGCATGACCGACACCACGGGAGCAGGCGCGTTCCGGGCCGCGATCGAGTCCGGGGACATCCCGGCGGCGGTCGCGCTGTTCCGCGACGACGTCGAGTTCCTCTCCCCCGTCGTGCACCGGCCCTACCGCGGGCGCGACGAGCTGCACACCATCCTGGCCGCGGTGTTCACCGTGTTCGAGGACTTCCGCTACACCCACGAGTACGGCGGCGCCGACGGGCACGTCCTGGAGTTCGAGGCCCGCGTCGGCGACCGGGGCCTGCAGGGCGTCGACATCCTGCGTGCCGGCGAGGGCGGCCTGGCCCAGCTCACCGTGCTGGTCCGGCCCTACTCCGCCGCGACCCTGCTCCGCGAGCGGATGGGTGCACTGCTGAGCGGCTGAACCGACCAGCCGGCTGCACCCGACCGCCGGGCGACGGCGGCTCGGCGCGTCGTCGCACGCGCCCGCCCGTTGCCCGACGGACCGGTCCCCCGGCTACGCGCCCGCAGGCCGCGGATGCACGATGGAGACCGGCGCCGACGCTCCCCGACCCCCCAGGGTCACGCACCGGCGCCCGGGTTCCCGACCATGCCGACATTCGAGTGACGTTGATCGAGAGGCATACCGGGATCCCGCACGGTCTCGTTGTACGAACGAGACCTGGACACACACGCTGGGGCGAGACGTCTCGCCGGCGCCGACACGAGCCGCGAAAGGAGGGAGGCGGGTGCCCGGACCCACCACCCCGCCTCCTCCGCGGTCGTCCGGTCCGACGGACGAACGTGGAGGTCGCCGCCGTCGCGCCGAGCGCCGTGACGACCGCCCCGACCTGCGCCGCGACGACCCGGCCCGCCCGGCGGGCGGTGCTCCCGACCGTCCAC
>NZ_JADQDD010000322.1 GCF_019263595.1 Pseudonocardia sp. KRD291
CGTGGTGGGTGAGGCGGGTCCGGGTGGAGGCGACACCGGTGGCGGTGCCGGGACGGTCCGTCCACCCCCGTCCGCGCCACCGGCCGCGGCGACGGCCGGCGGGGCCGAGGTCTGGGCCGTCCCGCCCGGAGCGGAGACACCGGACGGCGGCGGCGCGTCGTTCGCGGGGTGCGGCGCCGCGGCGGCGGCCTCCGTGGTGAACCTGTTGTCGGCGGTCTCGGTCCGAACCTGGTGCATCTGCAGCGCTCGGTTGGCGGCGGCGTCGTTCGCCTGGTTCCTCTCGCCGATCGAGACGTGGTCCTCGCCGCTTCCCCACAGCGACTGCCACCCCTCGCTGATGTTGTCCCCGGCGCGCTGCACCCAGCTGTACTGCGCCGGATCGACGAACGCGATCTGGTTGCGCATGTGCTCGTAGGAACGTCCGTAGTCGAGCAGCCGATCTGCGCCGTTGGTGGTGACGACGGTGGTTTCGGAAGCGCTGTCGGCGGACCGGGCCAGCGAGTTCTGCGCGGCGGTCGCTGCCGGCCCGGACCATCCGACGCCAAGATTCTGCATGCTTGTATGTGCGTTCCCGGATGCGCTCGACAGTGCCCCACCGAGCCCGCGCAGGCCATCCGACGCCGGAACGACGGCTTCCATCCCCGGGCTGCCGTTGACCCATCCGAACTTCGTGGCGAGGTAGAAACCGGCGAAGGTGTGGCATCGAGACAACGGCACTGTTCTATCCCTTCGTCGGTCGTTTCCGCTTCGTCAGCTCTGCGCGGCGACGAGGTTCCGCATCACGCTGTGGGCCAGGGCGTTCGCGCGGGAACATGCTTCTGCGAGCGCCTCGGGCGAACCGGAGGCTCGGGTATCGCTCGACTGGACCTGCACCCGTACGGCCTGTTCCTCCCCGACGTCAATGGTCAGCTGGCAGGCCGGAGGAATCCCGGGGCCCTGGTAGTCCGCGGGCACGTTCTCGACCGCACCGAAGCCGTTGACCGTCCGAACTGTCGAGCCCGGTACCGAGAGCGCTGCGCCGGCGGCAGTGGGGATCGTCTGGACGTTGTAGCCGTACCCGTCGTCGAAGTTCCGCCACCCGCACGTCCGGGACGGGGCGCCGATGCCGACGTCCGACTCGCCGGCAGTTCCTCGCTCGACACCCAGCCGTCTCCGATCGGTGTCGGTGATGACGGAGCACGGGTCGATGTCGGCTGTCCGGAGTTCTGCCGGGCGGGGAGGAAACGGGCTCGGTGCCGTACTCGACGGGCCCGAGCACCCCGCCACGGCGATCGCCGCGAGCGTCGCGATCGCCGTGACCCAGGCGCGGTTTCCTCCGTACCCCGTCATGGCGAGGCCTCGAACTTCGCGAACGACCGCGCGATCTCTTCCTCGGTGTAGCCGTACCGTTCGGCCGTCGCGGTCAGCTGTTCGGTCGCGTCGCGCAGTTCGTCGAGGTGCGCCCAGTGGAGCTCGAGCACCTTCGCGATCTTGCTGTTGAAGAGGGGCGTCGCCTCGGCCGAGATCGGATCGCCGCCGCAGGCCCTCACGTGAGAACCGAGGGTCGCCGACTGCAGGGCGTCCTGCATCTCTCTGACCTGCTGCTGGATCACGTTGCGGACCTGCAGCACGTTGTCCCGGTTCACCTGCGTCATCAGGCTGTCCGACGCGCGCGCTGAAGGTTCGGTGGCCACGGTTCGGGAGGGTAGTGCGCAACACACGGGCAGGGGCCCGTTTCGGACGGGTCGTTCACGCGCGTGACGTCCGCGGCGGCCGTCGTCGCTGGTGAGGTGCGTGTTCGGAAAGAGTTGAGTCGGGCGGGAACAACTCTGCATGCCCGCCCGTTGGTTCGGGTACGAGCAAGTTGAGCAGGGCATGCTCAAGGACGATGTGATCGTCGCTCCCCGTCCTGGTACAACTTGAGTCGAGCACGCTCAGACCTGAAGTACGCAAGATGAAAAACGGAGGCAGTCACCATGGCTCGTACGGTCGGTATCGACCTCGGGACCACCAACTCCGTCGTCGCTGTCCTCGAGGGTGGCGAGCCGACGGTGATCGCGAACTCGGAGGGGTCCCGCACGACCCCCTCGGTGGTCGCGTTCGCACGCAACGGTGAGGTACTGGTCGGTCAGTCGGCCAAGAACCAGGCCGTCACGAACTCCGACCGCACGTTCCGCTCCGTGAAGCGGCACATCGGCACGGACTGGAAGACGTCGGACATCGACGGCAAGACCTACGGCCCGCAGGAGATCAGCTCCCGCGTGCTGCAGAAGCTCAAGCGCGACGCCGAGGCCTACCTGGGCGACGAGGTCACCGACGCGGTCATCACCGTGCCGGCCTACTTCGAGGACGCCCAGCGCCAGGCGACCAAGGAGGCCGGGCAGATCGCCGGTCTCAACGTGCTCCGGATCGTCAACGAGCCGACCGCGGCCGCTCTGGCCTACGGCCTGGACAAGGGCGACAAGGAGCAGACCATCCTGGTCTTCGACCTCGGTGGCGGCACGTTCGACGTCTCGCTGCTGGAGATCGCGGAGGGGGTCGTCGAGGTCAAGGCGACCAACGGCGACAACCACCTCGGCGGCGACGACTGGGACGAGCGGATCGTCACCTGGCTCGTGGACAAGTTCAAGTCCGCCCAGGGTATCGACCTGACCAAGGACAAGATGGCGATGCAGCGGCTGCGCGAGGCCGCGGAGAAGGCGAAGATCGAGCTGTCCAGCTCGTCCTCGGCCGGCATCAACCTGCCCTACATCACGGTCGACTCGGACAAGAACCCGCTGTTCATGGACGAGACGCTGTCCCGCGCGGAGTTCCAGAAGATCACCTCGGACCTGCTCGAGCGGACCCGTAACCCGTTCAACCAGGTCGTCAAGGACGCCGGCATCCCGGTCGGCTCGATCGACCACGTCGTGCTCGTGGGTGGTTCCACCCGGATGCCCGCCGTGACCGAGCTGGTCAAGGAGCTCACCGGCGGCAAGGAGCCCAACAAGGGCGTCAACCCGGACGAGGTCGTCGCCGCGGGCGCCGCGCTGCAGGCCGGTGTCCTCCGCGGTGAGGTCAAGGACGTCCTGCTCCTCGACGTCACCCCGCTGTCCCTGGGCATCGAGACCAAGGGCGGCGTGATGACCAAGCTGATCGAGAAGAACACCACGATCCCGACCAAGCGCTCCGAGGTCTTCACCACGGCCGACGACAACCAGCCGTCGGTGCAGATCCAGGTGTTCCAGGGCGAGCGCGAGATCGCCGCGTACAACAAGAAGCTCGGCATGTTCGAGCTGACCGGCCTCCCGCCGGCCCCGCGTGGCGTGCCGCAGATCGAGGTGTCGTTCGACATCGACGCCAACGGCATCGTCAACGTGTCCGCCAAGGACACGGGCACCGGCAAGAGCCAGGAGATGACGATCACCGGCGGGTCCAGCCTCGGCAAGGACGAGATCGACCGGATGGTTCAGGAGGCCGAGGCGCACGCGGACGAGGACCGCAAGCGCCGCGAGGACGTCGAGACCCGCAACCAGGCCGAGACGCTCGTGTTCCAGACGGAGAAGTTCGTCAAGGAGAACGACGAGAAGCTTCCGTCCGAGGTCAAGGACTCGGTGAACGCCGCACTCGGGGAGACCCAGGAGGCGCTCAAGGGCACCGACAACGACGCCATCAAGGCGTCGGTGGAGAAGCTCGCCACCGAGTCCCAGAAGATGGGTTCGGCGCTCTACGCCCAGCCCGGCGCCGAGGGCGCTGCCCCGGGCGCCGAGGGTGACGCCGGTGCCGCCGGCGCGGGTGACTCCGGCCAGGACGACGTGGTCGACGCCGAGATCGTGGACGACGACGACAAGGACAAGGGCACCAAGTGAGCACCGGCGACCTTCCCCAGGACAGGACGGTCGGCAGCGATGCGAAGCACGGCAAGCAGCAGGACGAGCCGGTCACGATCCGGGACCGCCGCAGGGTGGACCCGGTGACCGGTGAGGCACGGTCCGAGGACACCGGCGACGGTGTCGCGGCCGACGCCGCCGAGGCCGGGAGCGAGTCCGCTCCCGGCCCGGCGGCCGGCCCCGGGGACGGTGCCGACCCCGAGGTGGAGAAGCTCACGGCCGAGGTCGCCGAGCGCACCGCGGACCTGCAGCGCGTCTCCGCGGAGTACGCGAACTACCGGCGCCGGGCCGACCGGGACCGCGAGGGCACGCTGCTCTCGGCCAAGGTCTCGTTCGTCTCCGACCTGCTCACCGTGCTCGACGACTTCGAGCGGGCCGAGCAGCACGGTGACCTCACCGGTGCCTTCAAGTCGGCGGCGGACAAGGTCGTCGGGGTGGTGAACAAGCTCGGTCTGGAGCCGTTCGGCATCGAGGGCGAGCTGTTCGACCCGGCCGTGCACGAGGCCGTCCAGCACGAACCGGCCGAGGCGAGCGGGCCGACCGTCACGGTGCTGACCGCCGTGCTGCGCCGCGGTTACCGGATCTCCGACCGGGTGCTGCGCCCGGCCATGGTCACGGTGCAGGACCGCGCGGAGAACGACGTCGCGCCCGAGGTCGTCGCCGAGGCGGCCGAGCCGTCGACCGACCCCGGGGCGGAGCCCGCGGACGGCGGGCCCGGCGCGGGCGAACCGCAGAACCCGGTCTGAGGCCGGGGCCGATCGACGTGGACGCGCGGCTCCGGTCCGGCAGACGCCGGGCCGGAGCTGACGCCGGAGAGGAGGCGGGATGACCCAGCGCGACTGGATCGAGAAGGACTACTACCGCGAGCTGGGTGTCTCGAAGACGGCGTCCGCGGACGAGATCAAGAAGGCGTACCGCAAGCTCGCCCGCGAGCTGCACCCCGACGCCAACCCGGGCGACGCCAAGGCCGAGGCCCGGTTCAAGACCGTCTCCGAGGCCTACGGGGTGCTCGCGGACAAGGACAAGCGCAAGGAGTACGACGAGACCCGCGACATGTTCGCCGGTGGCGGCGGCTTCGGCGGCGGTGGGTTCCCCGGTGGCGGAGGGTTCCCGCGTGGCGGCGCCGGGGGCGGGCCGCAGAGCTTCGACCTCGGTGACCTGTTCGGCCAGGCCGGTGGCCGCGGCGGCGCCGGCGGTGCGACCGACATCAACGACCTGCTCGGCGGGATCTTCGGCCAGGCCGGGCGCGGTGGTGGCGGGGCGAGCGCCCCGCGCGGTCAGCGCGGCGCGGACGTCGAGAGCGAGGTCCGGATCTCGTTCGAGGACGCGGTGCGCGGCGCGACGCTGCCGATCCGCCTGTCCTCCCCCGGTCGTTGCGAGCGTTGCGGCGGCACCGGGTCCAAGCCCGGGACGACGCCGCGGAACTGCCCGACCTGCAACGGCGTCGGGCTGGTCAGCCGCAGCCAGGGGTCGTTCGCGTTCTCCGAGCCGTGCCGCGACTGCCGCGGCACCGGCCGGATCATCGACGACCCGTGCCCGGAGTGCCGCGGCGAGGGCATCAGCTCCCGTACCCGGTCGCTGACCGTGCGGGTGCCGGCCGGCGTCGACGACGGGCAGAAGGTCCGTCTCGCAGGCCAGGGCGAGCCCGGACGCGGCGGCGCACCCGCGGGTGATCTCTACGTACTGGTCCGCGTGACCCCGCACAAGGTGCTGGGCCGTTCGCCGAAGAACCCCGACGACCTCGTCGTCACCGTTCCGGTGACCTTCCCCGAGCTCGCGATGGGTGCGACCCTGACCGTGCCGACATTGGACGCGACGGTGTCGCTGAAGATCCCGGCCGGCACCACCAGCGGCCGCACCCTGCGGGTGCGCGGGCGCGGGGTGGAGCGCAAGAACGGCAAGAAGGGTGACCTGCTCGTCACGGTCGAGGTGGCCGTCCCGCAGAAGCTGGACGACGCGGCGACCGAGGCGCTGCAGGCCTACGCCGAGGCGACGAAGTCGTTCGACCCCCGGGCCGACCTGCTCGGGAACGCTGGGAGGTGACGGCGGTGGCGGCACGACGGGGACACGGCGTCGGCGACGGCCCGCGCCCGACCGAGACCGGGCTCCCTCCCGGTGCCGGCGCGGACAGCCCGGTGTTCGTGATCTCCGTGGCCGCCGAACTCGCCGGGCTGCACGCCCAGACGCTGCGCAGCTACGACCGTCTCGGGCTGGTCAGCCCGGGCCGCTCGGCCGGCGGCGGGCGCCGCTACTCCGCCCGCGACATCGCCCTGCTCCGCGAGGTGCAGCGCCTGTCCCAGGACGAGGGCGTCAACCTCGCCGGGGTGAAGCGGATCATCGAGCTGGAGCAGATGGTCGGTGAGCTGCGTGAGCGTCTCGAGGAGCTCACCGCCGAGCTGTCCGCCGCGCAGACGGCCGGCCACCAGGCCGCGGCCGCGGTGCACCGGTCCTACCGCCGTGACCTGGTCCCGGTCGACCGCCGCTCCGCCCTGGTCGTCTGGCACCCCGACCGCAAGGACTGACCCCACTCGAATGAGCGGAGCTCTCGTCGCACAGGCTGCGACGAGAGCTCCGCTCATTCATGCGCAGGCGCGCGCCGGGGCGACTCGGGCCGTAGCGGCGGGCACTTTCGTCGGAACCTTTGCGACGAGGGTGTCGCTCGTTGGCCGGGCGGGGTCCCACC
>NZ_JADQDD010000323.1 GCF_019263595.1 Pseudonocardia sp. KRD291
GCCGGGGTGGTCGGCCAGCGTCGGGTCACGGTCGACCAGGTCCTTCGCGTAGACCTGGGCCTTGGCGATGACGTCGCCGTGGCGCAGCAGCGAGAGCAGCCGCAGCCCGGAGCGCGCACCGGACTGCATCGCGCCGAGCACGTCGCCCTCCCGGCGCAGCTCCAGGTCCAGGCGCGCCAGCTCGAAGCCGTCGGTGGTGCCGGCGACGGCGTCGAGACGTTCGCGGGCGGTGGTCGCCGCGGGCATCTCGGTGACCAGCAGGCACACCCCCGGCGCCGAGCCCCGCCCGACGCGTCCGCGCAGCTGGTGCAGCTGCGACAGGCCGAACCGGTCGGCGTCGAGCATCACCATCGCGGTCGCGTTCGGCACGTCCACACCGACCTCGATCACCGTGGTGGCCACCAGCACGTCGAGCTCGCCGCGCTCGAAGGACCGCATCACGGTGTCCTTCTCGTCGGGGTGCAGCTTTCCGTGCAGGATCCCCACCCGCAGCCCGGCCAGCTCGCCCTCGATCAGCCGCGGGGCCACGTCCATCACGGCCAGAGGCGGGCGCTTGGCGTCCTCGTCGGAGCTCGCCCCCTCATCGGGGTCGTCGCGGTCGACCAGGTCGCCCTCCGGGTCGCCCCGGCCGCCCGGCTTCGCGTCCTCTCCCCCGACCCGCGGGCAGACGACGTAGCACTGGTGCCCGGCCTCGACCTCCTCGCGGACCCGCTGCCAGATCCGCCCGAACCACGTCGGGTGCTCGGCCAGGGGCACCACCGACGTCGCGATCGGCGATCGGCCGCCCGGCAGCCCGTGCAGCGAGGAGATCTCCAGGTCGCCGTAGACGGTCATCGCGACGGTCCGCGGGATCGGCGTCGCCGTCATCACCAGCATGTGCGGGGCCAGCTCGCCGCGTCCGCGCAGCGCGTCACGCTGCTCGACGCCGAAGCGGTGCTGCTCGTCGACCACGACCAGGCCGAGATCGGCGAACCCGACCGTTTCCTGGATCAGCGCGTGCGTGCCGACCACGATCCCGGCCGCGCCGGACTGCGCGTCGAGCAGGGCGGCCCGCTTGGCCTTCGCCCCCAGGGAGCCGGTGACCAGCGTGATCGCCGTGGACTGCTCGGCCGCGCCCAGCTCGCCGGCCTGCCCGAGCGGGCCCAGCATGGACCGCAGCGACCGGGCGTGCTGCGCGGCGAGCACCTCGGTCGGCGCGAGCATCGCGGCCTGGCGGCCGGAGTCGAGCACCTGCAGCATCGCCCGCAGCGCGACGATCGTCTTGCCGGCGCCGACGTCGCCCTGCACGAGCCGGTTCATCGGGTGCTCGCGCCCGAGGTCGTCGGCGACCTCGGCACCGACCTCGTGCTGGCCGTCGGTCAGCGCGAACGGCAGGTTCGCGTCGAACGCGTCGAGCAGCCCGCCCGGCCGGGGCGGGCACGCCGGCGCAGGCCGCGACACCGTGGCGTGGCGGCGCAGGGCCAGCGCGAGCTGCACGCCCATCGCCTCGTCCCAGACCAGGCGGTTGCGCGCGGCGTGGATGTCGGCCTCGACCTCCGGGACGTGGATCCGGCGCAGCGCGCGGCCCAGCTCGGGCAGCTTCTCCCGTTCCCGCAGCGACTCCGGCAACGGGTCGGTCGGGTCGTCGAGCAGCTCCAGCACCTGACGGGCGCAGCGCGCGATCTCCTGCGAGGTGATCTTCCCGGTGGCCGGGTACACCGACAGGAACGGGCGCACCTCGTCGGACTCGTCGAGCGGCTCGAACTGCGGGTGGGTGAGCTGCAGGCGGCCGTTGAACACGCCGACCTTGCCCGCGAACACCGCCCGCACGCCCGGGTGGATCGCGAACTGCACCTTCTGACCGTTGAAGAACGTGCAGTCGAGCTGCCCGCCCTTCTCGTCCCGGATGACGACCTGCAGCATCTTCCCGCGGCGGTTGCGCATCGGGCGCAGCGTCGCCTTCTCCACCTGGGCCACCAGCGTCGCGTGCTCGCCCTGGACCAGCCCGGCGATGTCGGTCAGCCGCCCGCGGTCGACGTGCCGGCGCGGGTAGTGCCGCACCAGGTCGCCCACCGTGTGGATCTCCAGTGAGCCGGCCAGCGCGTCCGCCGCCTTCTTCCCGACCACCTCGAGCAGCCGCGTGTCCAGATCGATGTTCCCGGCGTCCGCGCTCCTCGCGTCCGTGCTCCCGGCGTCCGTGCTCCCCGCGTCCGTGCTCACTGTGCCCTCCGAACCCACTGCTCCCCCGTCACCACCGCGGCCCCGCCCCTCATTCGACCCCCAGCACCAGCGGGAAGTCCTGCTGCTCCCCGCGGTGCACGACCACGTCCACCTCGGGGTGGGTGCGCCACAGGTCCTCGGCCAGCGACACCCCGAGCGAGTCCGGGGCCGCCGCGCCGAGCAACGCGGTCACCAGTTCACCACCCGGGGTCAGCATGCGGTGAGCCAACCACAGGGCACCGACAGCCAGGTCCGGCGCGATCAGCACCACCTCGCCGTCGGAGACCCCGAGCACGTCACCCGGCTGGCACCGACCGGCCCAGGTCAGCGCCTCGGTCTCGGACACCATCAGGCCGCCGGTCCGGGTGCCCGCGGCGGCCTCGGCCATCGCGACGACGTCGTCGCCCGCGCGGCGGTCCGGGTCGTGCACGGCCAGCGCGGACAGACCCTGCAACACCGACACGCTCGGCACCACGACCACCTCGGTGCCCTCGACGAGCGGCACCGCCGCCTCCGCGACGGCACGGCGGTCGCCGTCGCAGGGCAGCACGACGACGTGCGCGACGCCGGTCGCGGCGACCGCGTCGGCGACGGTCCGGGCGGACAGGCCCGGGACGGGCCGGAGCACGTCTGCGCCCGCAGAACGGGCCAGCGCCGCGGCGCCCGCGCTCTCGATCATCAGCAGCACCGCGCGGTGACGACCCTCCGCCGGGGCGGGCACCGGCGCCGACACCGGGGCGGCGACCTGGGACGCCTTCGCGGTGACCCGGGCGGGGGCCTGCGCGGGAGCCTGGTCCGCGAAGCGCAGCACACGGATCCCGGACGGGCGCCCGGCCCGGATCCCGGCCTCGACCGCGGCACCGACATCGGTGCAGTGCACGTGCACGTTCCACGTCCCGGCACCGCCGGGCAGGCCGTCGCCGACGACCGCGACCGAGTCCCCGAGCCCGTCCAGCTCGTCGCGCAGGACGGCGACCCGGTCGGGGTCGGAACCGTCGAGGAGGTACATCACCTCGTAGTCGTACTCCTCGGAGCCGGACTCGCGTCCGGTCGTGAACGACACCGGTGCCTCCTGCGTCTGCCCGGGCTCGGACTCCTCCTGTGCCGGTCCCGGCGACAGCACCCGCCGCGCGTTGCCGAGCACCTCGGCCAGGGAGTCCAGGATCAGCACCAGACCCATCCCGCCCGCGTCGACCACGCGGGCCCGCGCCAGCTCCGGCAGCTGGCCGGTCGTCGCCTCCAGCGCGTCCCCGGCCGCCCGGGACGCGACGGCCGCCGTCTCCGCCAGCGGCGTCCCCTCGGGCAGCGCGGTCGAGGCGGCGGCCGCCGCCTCCAGGACGGTCAGGATCGTGCCGTGCCGGGGCCGGTGCACGGCCGACCGGGCCAGCGTCGCCGCACGCCGCAACGCCGAGGCGAACAGCGCACCACCGGCGGCGGACGCGGCGCGACGGTCCGTGCCGGCGCGGGCCGCCAGCTCGTCGCTGACCCCGCGCAGCAGCTGGGTGAGGATCAGACCCGAGTTGCCGCGCGCCCCGCGCAACGCCCCGCCGGCCAGCGCCGCCGCCGTCGCACCGGCGTCGGCGGTGTCGGGGTCCCCGTCGCCGGTGTCGGCGTCGGCGTCGGCGTCGGCGTCCCCGCTGCCGGTGTCGGTGTCGGGGCCCCCGGTGTCGGTGCCAGTATCCCCGCCGGGCCGGGCCGGGCCCAGCGCGCGCAGCGCGGCCTGCACCGTGAGCAGCATGTTCGAGCCGGTGTCGCCGTCCGGGACCGGGAACACGTTGATCCGGTCGATCTCCGCCCGGTGCCGTGTCAGGCTGCGGGTCGCCGCGTCGATCCAGCGGCGGAGCAGCTCGGAGTCGAACGACGGGGCCACGGGCGCCGAGCCTAGGACACGACCGGCCGGGACCGGCCGCTGCGCCGGGCCGACCCGCATGCGGGTCCGGTACCGGGGTCTCCTAGACTGGCGGACCGAGTCCCGGCATCGCCGGGCTTGGTCTTGAGCATCACCTGACCAGATCGTCAACCAGAGGAGTGTCCGACGTGGCTGCCGTCTGCGACGTCTGTGGCAAGGGTCCGGGCTTCGGCATGTCCGTCTCGCACTCGCACCGCCGCACCAACCGTCGCTGGAACCCGAACATCCAGACCGTGCGTGCCCGCCTGAGCGGTGGGAACCGCAAGCGTATGAACGCCTGCACCTCCTGCCTCAAGGCCGGCAAGGTCGCCCGCGCCTGAGCGGGCCGCCCGGCAGGACCGGGTGAACGACGAGGGGCGGTCCCGCGGGACCGCCCCTTACTCGTGTCCGCACCCGGCGCGGGTCAGGAGAACAGCGACATCCACACCGGTCGCGGACCCCGGACGGTGAGCGAGCCCATCCCGACCTTGCCGGTGAACACGACGTGCGGCGCGGACCCGGCGCCCGCGGCCGGGACCTTGGACTTCACGGTGCCCCACGAGCCGCGCACCCCGTCGATGTCGGCGGTGGCGCCGTGCGGCAGCACGATGGTCACCGAACCCATCCCCAGCGAGACCTCCACCTCCACCCGCGACGGCACCGAGCTCGCCGCCGACAGGTCCAGGTGGATCGATCCCATGTGCGTGGTGAGCATCATCGACGCCGGCACCGCCCAGTCGCCCTCGCGCTTGACGGTGCCCATCTCGGTGCGCAGGTGCAGCCGTTCGGCCGGAGCGCGGCGCCCGGACGCCGTGGCCGGTATGCCGGCCGGATCGGGCCCGTGTCCGGGCAGGTCGGCCAGCGGCGGTTCGAGCTGCGCGAACGTCTTCGCCGCGTAGACGACGTCGAGCCGTTCCTCGAGCTCGACGAGCGTGATGCGGCCTTCGCCGAGCGCGGCGTGCAACCGCTGCGCGGCGACCTCCCGGTCGGCGTCGGATATGCGGAGCTCTCCCGGGTCACCCACCGGGCCAGCCTACCGACGCGTCACCGTCGCGTCATGGCTCCGCCACGCGTCCGGCGGTCCGGGCCGGTGTGGTCAGGGATCAGGGATCAGGGGAGCTTCCAGTCGACGGGGTCGCCGCCGATCTCCTCCAGCAGGTCGTTCGCACGGCTGAACGGGCGGGAGCCGAAGAAACCGCGTTCGGCCGACATCGGGCTCGGGTGCGCCGACTCGATGATCGGCACGTCGACCAGCAGCGGCACCAGGTTGCGGGCGTCGCGGCCCCACAGGATCGCCACCAGCGGCTCCGCGTCCCGCTCGACGAGGGCGCGGATCGCCTGCTCGGTGACCGCCTCCCAGCCCTTGTCGCGGTGTGATCCGGGGGAACCCGGCTCCACGGTCAGGCACCTGTTGAGCAGCAGCACGCCCTGCTCGGTCCACGGGGTCAGGTCGCCGGTGGACGGCGCCGGGTGCCCGAGGTCCTCCGAGTACTCCCGGAAGATGTTCGACAGCGAGCGCGGGATCGGCGTCGTCTCCGGCGCCACCGAGAACGACAGCCCGACCGCGTGCCCCGGCGTCGGGTACGGGTCCTGGCCGACGATCAGCAC
This sequence comes from Pseudonocardia sp. KRD291, assembly GCF_019263595.1. GTDB lineage: Bacteria > Actinomycetota > Actinomycetes > Mycobacteriales > Pseudonocardiaceae > Pseudonocardia. The sequence continues at coordinate 5,696 of NZ_JADQDD010000323.1, forward strand.
CCGGACCTGCTCGAACGGCTGCTGGAACGCCCGCAGGACGTTCGCCCCGGCGGGCAGGTAGCGCCGCCCGGCCGCGATCTCCTCGCGCAGGAACTCGCCCATCGCCGTCACGACCGGGGCGGCCGGCTCCAGCGCCTGCGCCCACCCGGCCTCGACGACCTCGTTCAACGGCTTCGCCATCTTCACTCCAGTATCGATGCGCAGCTCCGCAAGCTACGTGCTCGGTCTCGATGCGCAGCTCCGCAGGGCTACGTCAGTCGGCGCAGCTCCGCGCGGAACCTCTTGCCTCGTGCGACGTAGGACTCCACCGCGTACCGCCAGCGGTCCGCCGGCACCTCGTAGTCCTCCCGGACGCGCGCCGGGACGCCGAGTGCCATCCGGTAGGCCGGGACGTGCGCGTTCGGCGAGACGACCGCGCCGGCGGCGACGATCGCCCCCTCGTCGACGCGCGAGCCGTTCAGCACCACCGAGCCGGACGAGATCAGCACCCGGTTCCCGACGGTGGACGCCTCGATGTGCACGTTGTGCCCGACCGTCACCTCGTCGCCGATGACCGTCGCCTGACGCAGCGTGGTGTGGATGATCGACCCGTCCTGGATGCTGGTGCGGGCGCCGACCTCGATCCGGCCGTCGTCGCCGCGCAGCACCGCCGTCGGCCAGACCGACGACTCCGCACCGAGGGTCACGTTGCCGATCACGACGGCGTCGGGATGCACGTAGGCATCCGGGTGGATGTCCGGTTCGACGTCACCGAGCGCGTACACAGGCACACGCAGACCCTACGAAACCCGTTCCCCCGCCCCCCGGCGGGTGGCACTCGTGCGTCGT
>NZ_JADQDD010000324.1 GCF_019263595.1 Pseudonocardia sp. KRD291
CTGCGCATGACCGGCAAGCCGGTGAGCCTGCCGACCTGGAACTGGCGCGCCGCGGCCCGCTGCCGCACCACCGACTCCGACGACCTGTTCGTCACCGGCGCCGAGCAGCGCGACGCGCGGGAGTTCTGCTTCTCCTGCCCGGTCCGCACCGAGTGCCTGGCGCACGCGCTGGACCAGCAGGTGGAGTTCGGCGTGTGGGGCGGGATGACCGAGCGGGAGCGGCGCGCGCTGCTGCGGCGGCGCCCGGACGTCCGGTCCTGGGCTCGCCTGCTGGGCCGGGCGCGGACCGAGCACTACGCCGGGGGCGCGTCGCGCAGCGCCTGACCTGAACGGCGGCCGCCCGTGCCGGGTCGGTACCTTCATCGCTCCCGACCCGCAGGAGGACGCTCGTGATCGCGACCGGCGAGCTGGAGTTCGTCTCCGGCCTCTACCGGAAGTACACCTCCGACCTCGCGTCGGTGGTGGAGCAGCAGCGCGCGTTCCTGGCCGCGAACGCCGGGACGGTCACCCCGCAGCTCGACGACCTCGAGGCCGAGATCACCTACCTGCTGCTGCGCGAGTACCGCCCGGAGCACGTGGTGGAGATCGGCACGTTCTACGGCTGGTCGACGACGTGGCTGCTCAGCGCGCTGCGCGACAACGGCACCGGGCACCTGCACTCGTTCGACATGGTCGACCACGTGCGCCGCACCGTGCCGGCCGAACTCGCGGACGGCCGGTGGACCTTCCGGCAGGGCGACGTCAAGGACGACCTCGACGCGCTGCCCGCGGACACCGACTACCTGTTCATCGACGCCGACCACGGCAAGAAGTTCGGCCGCTGGTACGTCGACAACCTGTTCCCCCGGATGACCTCCGGGACCCCGGTCAGCGTGCACGATGTCTTCCACGGGCGCGGCGCACGATTCTGGTCCGAGGGCCAGGTCGTCGTGAAGTGGCTCGCCGACCGCTCGGTGCCGCACTTCACCGCGGCGCGCCTGAACTCGCCGGCGACGTTCGAGGCCGTCAACGAGGTCCGGGCCGAGCTCGGCCTGACCGGGGCGCGGAGCAGCACGAAGAACCCGATGATCTGGTTCAACCTGCCCTGACCGGCGTCTCAGCTGCCGGCGGCGGCCGTGGTCCCGGTGTTGTCGTGGCCGGCCAGGAGCTCCCCCACCCGGCGCAGGCCGTCCAGGTCGGCGATGTCCTCGGCGATCGAGGGCACCCGCACCACCGGCACCGACGGGTGCGCGGCGGCGAAGCGGGTGAGCAGGTGCTCCTCGCGCTCGGAGAGCTCGACCCGGTCGGCGTGCAGGCGCAGCACGGCCGCGGCGATCTGCGAGCCGGCGCCGCCGACGTTCTCCGCGGCGGCCCGGGCCCGGGCCGCCGAGACCGGGGCCAGCACCGGGTGCGTGCGGTTGAGCACCAGCCCGGCCAGCGGCATGTCCTCGCTGCCGAGGCGGTCGGTGAAGTAGGCGGCCTCGCGCAGCGCGTCCGCCTCCGGCGCGGCGACGACGAGGAACGCCGTTCCGGGCGAGCGCAACAGCGCGTAGGTCCGCTCGGCGCGTTCGTGGAACCCGCCGAACATCGTGTCGAACGCCTGCACGAACGCCGACGCGTCGGCCAGCATCTGCCCGCCGAGGATCGTCGAGACGACCTTCGCGAACAGCCCGAAACCGGCCCCGACCAGCTTGCGGATGCCCCGGCCGCCGGCCCGCGCCGGTGAGGAGAGCAGCCGGATCATGCGCCCGTCGAGGAACTTCGACATCCGCTGCGGGGCGTCGAGGAAGTCCAGGGCCGAACGCGACGGCGGCGTGTCGACGACGACCAGGTCCCACGTCCCGGACGCGACGAGCTGGCCCAGCTTCTCCATCGCCATGTACTCCTGCGTCCCGGAGAACGACGTGGAGATGGTCTGGTAGAAGGGGTTCTCGATGATCTTCTGGGCCCGGTCCGGCGGGGCGTGGCCCTCGACCATCTCGTCGAAGGTCCGGCGCATGTCCAGCATCATCGCGCTCAGCCGGCCGTCGTCGGGCCGGCCGACGTCGGGGACGGTGCTGGGCTCGTTGCTCAGCTCGTCCAGGCCGAGTGCCTGGGCCAGGCGTCGCGCCGGGTCGATGGTCAGCACGACCACCGTCCGTCCGCGTTCGGCGGCGCGCAGGGCCAGGGCGGCCGAGGTCGTCGTCTTGCCGACCCCACCGGAGCCGCAGCACACGACGACGCGGGTGCCCGGGTCGTCGATCAGCGTGTCGACGTCGAGTTCGGTACCGCGGGTCACGCGCGTGCCTCCAGACGCACACCCTGTGCGGTCAGTGTCTCCGCGAGCTCGTAGAGCGAGCCCAGGTCCACCCCGCCGAGCAGCTGCGGGAGCGTGACCCGCGGCAGCGGCGGGTCCGGCTCGTTCGCCAGGCGCTGCAGCGCGGCGGCCTCGCCGGCGACCCGGACGGCGTGCTCGACGGTCTCGGCCACCAGGCCGTCGATCTCGTCGGGGGCCAGGTCGATCCCGGCGCCGGCCAGCCCGGTGCGGACGCGGGAGGCGTCCACCCGCCCGTGCGCGGCGGCGGTGACCGAGCGGTCGGGCAGCCACTGCTCGCGCATCCGGTTGACGATCATGGTGCCGACTCCCAGACCGGCCTCCTGCAGCTCGGTGACGGTCTCCAGGGTCTCGGTGACCGGCAGGTCCTGCAGCAGCGTGACCAGGTGCACGGCGGTGCGCGGGGAGTGCAGGAGCTCGACGACCCCCTCGGCCTGACCGTGGATCGGCCCGGCCTTGGCCAGGTCGGCCATCGCGCGGGTGACGTCGAGAAAGGTGACCAGACGGCCGGTCGGCGGGGCGTCGAGCACGACCGCGTCGTAGACCGGGCGCCCGTCCCGGTCGGTGCGGCTGACGCACTCCTTGGCCTTGCCGGTGAGCAGCACGTCGCGCAGGCCCGGCGCCAGCGTGGTGGCGAACTCGACCGCGCCCATCCGGCGCAGCGTCCGCCCGGCCACCCCGAGCCGGTAGAACATCTCGAAGTACTCCAGCAGCGCCGCCTCGGCGTCCACCGCGAGCGCGCGCACCTCACCGCCGCCGGGCGCGACCGCGATCCGGCGCTCCTCGTAGGGCAGCGGCGGCGTGTCGAAGACCTGGGCGATGCCCTGGCGGCCCTCCACCTCGACCAGCAGCGTGCGCTTGCCGCCGGTGGCCAGCGCGAGCGCGAGCGCGGCGGCCACCGTCGTCTTGCCGGTACCGCCCTTTCCGGACACCACGTGCAGCCGCGCCGTCGACAGGGGGTCTGGCCAACCGGTCGTCGTCACGTCGGTCAGGGTACGTAGCTCGTGGGCCTGCGGCCCGGTGACGGCCGTCGCTCACATCCCACCGCCCGTCGAGGCGGGCGGATCGGACGGACGTACGGCCATTACAGTTCCGTGACATGAGCTCCCCGGCCACCAAGTGGGAATACCTGACCGCACCGCTGCTGATCCACAACACCAAGGCGATCCTGGACAACTTCGGCCAGGACGGCTGGGAGCTGGTCACCGTGACCAGCGGCGCGAACGCCGAACAGCTGGTGGCGTTCTTCAAGCGCCCGGTCCAGGCATGAGCCCGTCGGAGAAGCTGCGCGAGCTCGGCCTGAGCCTCCCGTCGGTCGCCGCGCCTGCCGGCGCCTACATCCCGGCCCGCCGTTCCGGGAACCTCGTGTTCACCTCCGGGCAGGTCCCGTTCGTGGACGGCAAGCTCCCGAAGACCGGCAAGATCGGCGGGGACGTCTCCGCCGAGGAGGCCTACGACCTGGCCCGGATCTGCGCCCTGAACGCGCTCGCCGCCGTCGATGCGCTGGTGGGGCTGGACTCGGTCACCGGGATCGTCAAGGTCGTCGGGTTCGTCGCCTCCTCGCCGGACTTCGGCGGGCAGCCCAAGGTGATCAACGGCGCGTCCGACCTGCTGGGCGAGGTGTTCGGCGAGGCCGGTGCGCACGCCCGGTCCGCGGTGGGTGTGGCCGAGCTGCCGATGAACGCGCCGGTCGAGGTCGAGCTGATCGTGGAGGTCGGCTGAGATGACCGCGGGCGCCCCCGGCAGCGTCGACGGTCCCGCACCGGTCGAGGCCGGGCACGAGCTGCTGGTCCGGTTGGCCGGGCGCCTGCCCGACGACCTGCTCTGGCGCCTGCGGGACTGGCTGGCGGCCGGCGCGCGCGACTCGGTGGACGCGGTGCTGCCGCGTGCCCTGCTGCGGCACCGGCTCGGCCTGACCGACCACGAGCGTGACCTGCTGGCCCGCTGCGTGGACGAGCGCTCGCGCTCGCGGCGGCTGGTGGACGCGATCCTGCCGATCGCCGAGCTGGACGAGCCGTGCACGGCGTTCGCGGCCGGGCACGGCCTGCCCGACCTGGCGGCGCTGTCGGCGACGTCGGTGGTGGCCGGGCATCCCGGTGTCGAGGAGCTGCGGCAGAGCCTGCGGGGGTACCGAGAGGAGCGCCGGCGGAACGAGCATGGGCACCGCGGGGAGCAGCGGGTGCTGCTGGTGCTCGGCGCCGACCGTCCCTGGGAGCTGACCGCGACGCTGCAACGACTGCTGCGGGTGCACGGCGACCGGACGCCGTGCGTCGAGGTCCTGCCCCTCGAGATGGACGTCCCCGCGTACCACCAGGCCGCGTTCGTCGGCTCGGTGACGCTCTGGGCGGCGCCGGCGCATCCGGCCGATGCCGCACCCGTTCCCGGCCAGGAGGCCGGTGCCCCCGCGACCGGGACCCTCTCGGGCGCGCTGACCGGGACCTGACCCCAGGTCGTCCGGCGAAGGAGACACTCCATGTCCGAGACCGTGGCTGCGGCCCCGACCGCGCACGAGCTGCTGCTGGCCCTGGCCGGGTGGGTGGACGACGACCTGCTGGCCACCGGACGCGAGCTCGTCGCCGTCGGCGAGGAGGTCCCGGCGCTGGAGCTGCTGGTGGCCTCGCTGGCCGCCGGGCGGACCGCGCTGCCGTCGCCGGTGCGGGCGGCGCTGGTCGAGGCGGCCGTCGGGCTGCGGGTGGAGCCGCACGCCGACCGGGTCCTGCCCCCGGGCGTCCCGCCGGGGGAGACGGCGCACCGGTTCGCCGCCGAGGCCGGGCCGGCCGACGTCGCGGTGCGGGTCGCCGGGATCGGGACGAACCTGCCGGTGGTCGCGCGCAGCGGGGCCCGGGTGTCGCTGGCCTGGCGGCTGACGCCGGCCGGGGCCGCACCGGGGCCGCTGCCGCATCCGGTGCTGCTGGCCGCCGTGCAGACCGGCGGGCCGGTCGAGGTGCTCGCCTACCAGCTCGGCGCGGCGCTGGCCCGGGCCGGCGTTCCCGCCTCGGTGGAGGCGTTCGTCGACGGGACGGCGCTGCCGCCCTACCACCTGGCCGCCCTGTCCGAGGCCCTCCCACTGGACCCGGCGGCCGGCGAGGACGCGCCCTCGCCGGCACCTCCCGCGACGCCCGCGGCGCCGGGACATCCCGCGACGGCCGGGCCCGGCCCCGGCCTCCCGGCTTCCGGTACGGGCGCTGCGAGGCCGGGCGGGCCGGGCGCTGCCGGGTCGGACCTTGCCGATGGCGTCGCCGACGAGCTCCTGACCGACCGGGACCTCCCGCCGGCTCCGGACGCCCCCGACGGTGGCGCCGCGCGCAGCACCGCAGGTGACGTCGTCGACAACGGCTCCGCCGACGGTGACGCGGCCGCCGGGGGAGTCGCCGCCACGGGCGCGGCCGCTACGGGAGTCGCCGCCACGGGCGCGGCTGCTACTGGAGTCGCCGCCACGGGCGCGGCCATCGGGCACACCGTCGACGACGCGTCCGCGCCGGAGGCCTCGACGCCCTCGCGCGGGATGGAGCGACCCGGATCCGGACCGAGCGGATCGCCGTCCGGTCCCGCACCCGGCGCCGGACCCTTCGACGAGGGCCCTCAGGGCCCGGACCTCGATACTCCCGCGCATCCGTTCCCCGCCACGGCGCCGCGGACCGACGACGGCGACCGCGTGGAGACGTACGCAGCGGCCGACGACGTCCCGCGTCCGGGTGCCGGCACCGACCGGGCGGTGGACGGGCACCCCGCCCCGCGACCGGCGCCGCGTCGGACCGCGTCCGGCCCGGAGAGCACGGAGTGGTTCGCCGACCCGCCGGCGGGACCGGTCGGGGATCACGGTGTCGATCCGGAACCGGTCGCGAACGGTGTGCCGACGCCGGCGGACGGATGGCGTCCCGTCGACGGTGTGCACCCCGTTCCCCCCACCGGGCCGATCGCGGTGCCCCGGTCCGACGACGCCCTGGACGGGCCGCTCGACCGCCCGCTGCTCGACACCCGGCTGGACCGGCCCGACGGCCCCGTCCCCCAGGGACCTGTCTCCGACGAACCTGCCCCCGACGGCGCGGTCCCGGACGGCGCTGTCCCCCACGGGGCTGTCGCCGACGCCGCTGGCCCCGACGGCCCGGTCGTCGTTCCCGGCCCCGGGGCGGAGGTCCGGGCCACCGCGGGACCGGTGGCAGACACCGCGTACCCGGGTGAGGACGCCTGGGACCGGG
>NZ_JADQDD010000325.1 GCF_019263595.1 Pseudonocardia sp. KRD291
CGCGCCGCCGTGGCCGGCGACCCGGACGCCGTCGCGACCCTCCTCGGCCGCATCCAGCCCCAGGTGCAGCGCTTCTGCCGCGCCCGGCTCGGCCGCCGGGAGACCACGACGGGGTCGGCCGACGACGTCGCCCAGGACGTGTGCATGGCGGTGCTGGCCGTGCTGCCCGACTACCGCTTCGCCGGCGTCTCGTTCCGCGCGTTCGTGTTCGGCATCGCCCGGCACAAGATCGCGGACGCGTTCCGGGCCATGGCGCGCAACCGCTGCGACGCCGTCGAGGAGCTCCCGGAGCGCACCAGCACCGAGCACGGCCCGGAACAGCTGGTGCTCGACGCCGAGCGCAACGGCCGTCTCGAGGAGCTGCTCTCGGTGCTCGGCCCGCGCCAGGTGGAGATCCTGACGCTGCGGATCGCGGTCGGCCTCTCCGCCGAGGAGACGGCGTCGGCGCTGGACTCGACGCCGGGCGCGATCCGGGTCGCCCAGCACCGCGCCCTGCAGCGGCTGCGCCGCGAGCTCGAGGAGCGGGCGCGCCGCCGCGAGGCTGCCACCGCCACCGTCACCACCACCGTCACCGCCGCCATCGGTGGGGGCCCGGGCCGGGTCGGCGGCATCCCGGTGCGGCGGATCCCGGCCCAGGACGTTCCGATCCAGGGCATCCCGGCCCAGCGCGCCGCGGACGAGCGGGTCGCGGTCGCGGTCTGAACACCGTCGGCGGTGCGGGCCCGGACCCGCTCGGCGAAAGGACGTGGCAGCGGCGGTAACCTGGGCACCGATCTCCACGCGCGTGGCGATGGAGTGTCGAGTCCCGCCCGCGCCCGCCGTACGGTGATCGTCTTCTTCTCGCCCGCCGTACCCGTCACGAGAGTCCTTCCGGTGCAGACCCACGAGATCGTCCGCCGCTTCACCGCCCACTTCGAGAACGCCGGTCACACCCCGGTCGCCAGCGCGTCGCTGATCCTCGAGGACCCGAACCTGCTGTTCGTGAACGCGGGCATGGTGCAGTTCAAGCCCTACTTCCTCGGTGACGTCCCCGCGCCGTACCCGCGCGCGACGTCGATCCAGAAGTGCGTGCGGACCCCGGACATCGACGAGGTCGGCAAGACCACCCGGCACAACACGTTCTTCCAGATGGCGGGCAACTTCTCGTTCGGCGACTACTTCAAGCGCGGCGCGATCGAGCGGGCCTGGTCGCTGGTCACCGGGTCCCAGGACGACGGGGGCTTCGGCTTCGACCCGGAGCGGATCTGGGTCACCGTGTTCGAGACCGACGACGAGGCGATCGCGCTCTGGCGCGAGATCGCCGGGCTGCCGCAGGAGCGCATCCAGCGCCGCGACGGCGAGGACAACTACTGGGACATGGGCGTGCCCGGTCCCGGCGGCCCCTGCTCGGAGATCTACTACGACCGTGGACCGGAGTACGGCGCCGACGGCGGGCCGGTCGTCGACGAGGACCGTTACGTCGAGATCTGGAACCTCGTCTTCATGCAGGACGAGCGCGGCGAGCTGTCCCCGAAGAAGGGGCACCCCCCGATCGGCGAGCTGCCGCACAAGAACATCGACACCGGGATGGGCGTCGAGCGGGTCGCGTTCCTGCTGCAGGGCGTGGACAACGTCTACGAGACCGACCTGGTCCGCCCGGTGATCGCGAAGGCCGAGGAGTTCTCCGGCAAGCGCTACGGCGCCGACACCGAGGACGACATCCGGTTCCGGGTGATCGCCGACCACGCCCGGTCCGGGGTGATGATCGTCGGTGACGGTGTGACACCCCGCAACGAGGGCCGCGGCTACGTGCTGCGCAGGCTGCTGCGCCGGATCGTGCGCTCGGCGCGCCTGCTCGGCATCACCGAGCCGGTGCTCGGCGCGTTCGCCGAGGTCGTGCGGGACGCGATGTCGCCGACGTACCCGGAGCTGGCGAGCGACTTCGAGCGGATCTCGGCGGTCATCCGGGCCGAGGAGGAGACGTTCCTGTCGACGCTCTCGGCCGGGTCGCGGATCTTCGACACCGCCGTCGAGGAGACGAAGCGTTCGGGGAGCTCGACGCTGCCTGGGGACCAGGCCTTCGCGCTGCACGACACCTACGGCTTCCCGATCGACCTCACGCTGGAGATGGCGGCCGAGGCCGGGCTCTCGGTGGACCGCGACCGGTTCGCCGAGCTGATGGGCGAGCAGCGGACCCGGGCCAAGGCCGACGCCGCGACCCGCAAGGTCGGCTTCGTCGACGCCTCGGTCTACCGCGCCGTGCTCGACACCCACGGGGTCACCGACTTCCTCGGGTACCAGTCGCTGTCCTCGGAGGCCCGCGTCGTCGGGCTGCTGCGCGACGGCGTCACCGTGCCGGCCGCCGAACAGGGCGAGCAGGTCGAGGTCATGCTCGACCGCACCCCGTTCTACGCCGAGGCCGGCGGTCAGCAGGCCGACACCGGCACGCTGTCCGGCGCCTCGTTCACCGTGCGGGTCGACGACGTGCAGTCCCCGGTCGCGGGCCTGCGGGTGCACCGCGGGGTGGTCACCGCCGGCACCGTCACCCTCGACGCGGAGGTCTCCGCGCAGGTCGACCCGGCCCGGCGCGGCGCGATCTCGCGTGCGCACACCGCCACCCACCTGGTGCACGCCGGGGTGCGCGGTGCCCTGGGCAGCTCCGCGGCCCAGGCCGGGTCGCTCAACGCCCCGGGCCGGCTGCGCTTCGACTTCACCTCGCCGACCGGGGCCGTGCCACCGGCCGCCCTGGCCGAGATCGAGGAGGAGGTCAACACGGTCCTGCAGTCCGACCGTGAGATCCAGACCTACGAGACGACGATGGACGAGGCCCGCAAGCTCGGCGCGATGATGCTGTTCGGCGAGAAGTACGGCGACCGGGTCCGGGTGGTCGACATGGGCGACTACTCGCGCGAGCTCTGCGGTGGCACGCACGTGCGCCGCACCGGTGAGCTGGGCCTGGTCCGGGTGCTCTCGGAGGCCTCGATCGGCTCCGGGGTGCGCCGGGTGGAGGCCCTGGTCGGCCTGGACGCCTTCAAGCACGCCACCACCGAGCACGTGCTGGTCTCCCAGCTGGCCGAGCAGCTCAAGGCGCGTCCCGAGGAGCTGCCGGACCGGATCCAGGGCATCGTCGAGCGGCTGCGCACGGCCGAGCGGGACCTGGAGAAGCACCGCGCGGACGCCGTGCTGGCCTCGGCCGGCTCGCTGGCCGAGAACGCCGAGGACCTCGACGGCACCGCGCTGGTCGCCGTCACCGCCCCGGCCGGGGTCGAGGGCAACGACCTGCGTTCGCTGGCCTCGGACGTGCGCGGCAGGCTCGGCAACCGGCCGGGTGTGGTCGCGCTGTTCTCCGCCGACCCGGACGCCGGGAAGGTCTCGTTCGTCGTGGCGACCACGGCCGCGGCCCGCGACAACGGCCTGGCCGCCGGGAAGCTGATCCCGTCGTTCGCGCCGGCCGTCGGCGGTCGCGGCGGCGGCAAGCCGGACCTGGCGCAGGGCGGCGGCACCGACCCCTCGGGCGTCGACGCCGCGATCGCGGCCCTGCGCGCCGCCGTCCGCGGGTGAGCGGGAGCGCCGTGAGCTGGGTGCGCGGGCGCCGGCTCGGCGTCGACGTCGGTGCGGTGCGGGTCGGGGTCGCGTCCTGCGACCCGGACGGCATCCTCGCGACGCCGCTGGAGACCGTCGCGCGCGACGTCGAGGGCGGCTCGGACGCGCGCCGGATCGCCGAGCTGGTCCGCGAGCACGAGGCCGTCGCCGTCGTGCTCGGGCTGCCGCGCACGCTGGCCGGGCGCGACGGCCCGGCGGCGCAGGCGGCGCTGGAGTTCGCCGAGACGCTGCGCGGCGCGCTCGACGTGCCGGTCGAGATGACCGACGAGCGGATGACCACCGTCGTCGCGACCCGCCAGCTCGCGGGCCGGGTGAAGGGACGCAAGCAACGCGCCGTCGTCGACCAGGTGGCGGCGGTGGCCATCCTGCAGGGCTGGCTCGACGCCGCCCGCGGTCGATGACCGGCACCGCTCCGCGCACTGCGCCGTATCCGGGATCGACACGGTGGCACCGGTCGCGACGGGAGACGTTCCGGGCCGATACGCTCGGTGACGTGACCGGCGCCGGGGTGTTCGCGACGTTCGACCGGTTCACCCCGCCCGCGGGCGAGGCGTGAGCGGCCCGGCGACCGCGCAGCCCGTCCGGCACCGGGCCCCGGTCGAGCGCCAGTGGCGGCGTCGTCTGCTGCTCCTGGCCACCGCGCTGGTGGCCGGTGCCGCGCTGGTGGCGGCCGTGATCTACCTCGTCGGACCCGAGGACTACCCGGGCGAGGGCCAGGGCGTCGTCGTGGTCCGGATCGAGCCGGGCGACTCGACCAGCGCGATCGGCGACATGCTGCTCGGACGGGGCGTGGTCGCGAGCCGCGCCGCGTTCGTCGAGGCCGCGAGCGAGCAGCCCGACATCCAGCGGGTCCAGCCGGGCTTCTACCAGATGCGGGAGCTGATGTCGGGCGACGCGGCGGCCGGCACGCTGCTCGACCCGGACGCCCGCGTCGGGTTCATGGACGTCAAGGGCGGCATCCAGCTCGACGACACCAGGGCCCCGAACGGCGCCGTCACGCCGGGCGTGCTCAGCCAGATCTCCGCGGCCACCTGCGTCGGCGAGGGCTCCGGGCGCCGCTGCCTGGGCGTGGACGCGCTGCGCACGACGATGGCGAAGACCGCTCCGGCGCAGCTGGGGGTCCCGGAGTGGGCGCGGGCCGGGTTCTCCGCGGCCGCGCCGAACCGCCGGCTGGAGGGGCTGATCGCCCCCGGCACCTACGACATCGACCCGACCGGCGGCCCGGTGCAGGTACTGCGCAGCGTGCTGAGCGACTCGGTGCCGAGGCTGGAGAGCGCCGGGCTCGGCGGCGAGGGCTCCTACGAGACCCTGATCCGGGCCTCGCTCGTCGAGCGGGAGGCGATCGCCGAGGACATGCCGCGGGTCGCGCGGGTGATCTCCAACCGGCTCGTCGCCGGGCAGCGCCTCGAGCTGGACTCCACCGTCAACTACCCGCTCGACGTGCAGGCCCTGCGCACCACCTCGCAGGCCCGCGGCACCCCGGGGCCCTACAACAGCTACCTCAACACCGGGCTCCCGCCGACGCCGGTCAGCTCGGTGTCGGTCGCGGCGACGTCCGCGGCCCTGGAGCCGGCGCCGGGCCCGTGGCTGTTCTTCGTCCGCTGCACGACCCGGGGCGGGTCCTGCTTCGCGGTGACGTTCCCGGAGCACCAGGCCAACGTGGCACGGGCACGAGACGCCGGGGCGTTCTGAGCCGGGTCCTTCTGAGCCCGGGGCCTTCGGAGCCCGGGGCCTTCTGAGCGCAGCGGGGGAGCGGCCGCGTCCGATCAACGGGTGCGCATGCAACCCGCGGGCAACCCTGGTCGCCGGTGGGCGCCGGTGCCAGTGTCGGGTCCGACACCGGTGTCACCGACGGAAGGACCTTCATGCGCGCTGTCGTCTACAGGGGCCGCAACGACATCAGCATCGACGACGTGCCGGAGCAGAAGGTCGGCGACGGCGACGTCCGGCTCCGGGTCGGCTACAACGGCATCTGCGGCACCGACCTGCACGAGTACTTCGCCGGGCCGATCTTCATCCCGCAGGGCCAGGAGCATCCGCTGACCGGCCGGAAGCTGCCGCTGACGCTCGGGCACGAGTTCTCCGGCACGGTCACCGAGGTCGGCCTAGGGGTGACCGAGGTCGTCGAGGGCGACCGCGTGGCGGTGATGCCGCTGTGGACCTGCGGACGCTGCGAGCGCTGCATCGCCGGTCGTCCGAACGTCTGCGCGCAGATCGGGTTCCACGGCCTGATGTCCGACGGTGGGATGGCCGAGTCCACCGTCGTCCCGGCGCACATGCTGCACAAGCTCCCGGACGCGGTGTCGCTGGAGATGGGTGCGCTCGTCGAGCCGATGGCCGTGGCCTACCACGCGGCGTCGCTGGGCCAGGTCGCCCGCGGCGGGACGGCCGCGGTGTTCGGGGCCGGGCCGATCGGCATCGGGCTGTGGTTCGCGCTGCGCGGGATGGGGGTCGACGACGTCTGGGTCGTCGAGCCCTCGGCCACCCGCCGGGCCGCGATCGAGGCTCTCGGCGCCGCCACGCTGGACCCGACGTCGGTCGACGTCCCGGCCGCCATCGCCGACGCCACCGGGGGCAGCGGCGCCGACGCCGCCTACGACGCCGCCGGCGTGGCGCCCGCCGTGCAGACGGCGCTGGCCTCGATCGGGTTCGCCAAGCCGATGGTCAGCGTCGCGATCTACGAGACTCCGCTGGAGACCCCGCTGATCAACCTGGTGATGAACGAGTCCCGGATCCAGGGCTCGCTCTGCTACACCCACGACGACTACCGCAACGTGATCGACCTGATGGCGCAGGGGCACTACGACACCACCGGATGGGTCGAGAAGATCGCGATGGGTGACGTGGTGGCGGAGGGCTTCGAGGCGCTGCACGCGGGGCGGAAGATGAAGGTGCTGG
>NZ_JADQDD010000326.1 GCF_019263595.1 Pseudonocardia sp. KRD291
GCACCACACGCCGCAACTCCTCATCGACATCGACCAGCTGCCCCGGACCCGCCTTCACCCCACCGATATCGACGATGTCCGCGCCCTCCGACACCGCCGCATCCACCGCGCCCAACGCCGCCCCCTCATCGAACGTCGCGCCACGGTCATAGAACGAATCCGGAGTCCGGTTCACGATCGCCATCACCAACGCACGCTCCTGCACCGGAACCACCCGGCTCCGAAAAGCCAGGGACGTACTCACTCCGCCTCCCGGGGACCGGGCCTGCGCCAGAACGCGGCCAACTGCGACGCTGCCGCCCCCAGCCCCAGCGCGAGTACCAGCACGGCGCGGGTCGAGCCCGTCATGCGGTCCGGCACCCCGAGAAGCCGGTCGACACTGACCGGCCCACTGCCCAGTGCACCGAGCGCCAGCGACGCCGCGCTCACCATCACGACGTACTCGTAACCCTCGGACGTGATGAAGAATCCGTTTTCGGCATGCACCGCACGCGCCGCCACGGCCATCGTTCCGACCACCGCCGAGGCCGCGAGAGGCGTCGCCGCACCCAGCAGGAGCGCGCCACCGGAGCCGACCTCCACGACTGCGCTCGCCATTGCCTGCTCGCGCGGCCGACGGAACCCGATGGACTCGAACCACCCCGCCGTGCCGCTCAGGGTTCTGGCGTGGTGTACGCCGTGCGCGATCATCGTGCTGCCCACCACTGCCCGCAGAACCAGCTGCGCGACTTCCGAACCGTTCACCGTTCCTCCTCCGACGGGCAAACCGCACTGGTGGCCCGCCTACGACCGTGACTGCAGGTGTCGCGTCGGCTCAGCTGCCGGGGCCCTGCGGGAACTTCAGCAGCGAGCCGGCATCGACGCGGATCTGTTGCCCGGTCACGTACCGAGCCTCGTCCGAAGCGAGGAACAGGACCATGTTGGAGATGTCGACCGGTTCGACATACGGGATCGGCATGGCCTGGAACGTCGTGAACGCGGGTTCGACGTCCTCCCGGGTCGGGTGCTCGAGGTCGGGACGGAACATGCCGTAAAGACCGTTGTTGTGCAGCAGATGGGTGTCGACGTTCGTCGGGTGTACCGCGTTGACACGGACGAACCTAGGAGCGAGGTGCAACGCCATCTGTTCGACATAGCTCACGAGGGTCCGCTTCGCCCAGCCGTAGCCGGCGCTGCCAGGGCCCATCGCGGGGTTGTCGGTCGTGTTGGGCAGCATCGCCGCGGTCGACCCGGTCACGACGATCGATCCGAGCTGCGGCAGGTGCGGTACCGACACCGCGACGGCGTTCATCACCCCGATCAGGTCGACATCGGTGGCGTCGACGAAGTCCATCGGGTCCGGGGCCCCCATCGCCATGGGAAGAATGCCGGCGTTGGCCACGACGACGTCGAGGCGGCCCAGCTCCGTGATGCCGGTGTGCACGGCCTCCTGCAGCTGGTGCCGTTCCCGCACGTCGGCCTTGCGGGTGACGATGCGCCGGTCGAGCTTCTCCACCAGCACCGCGGTCTCGGCCAGATCGGCTTCGGTGGCCAGCGGGTACGGGTTGGACTCGATCTGTTCGCAGATGTCGACCGCGATGATGTCGGCCCCCTCCTGCGCGAGCCGCACCGCGTGGCTGCGGCCCTGACCGCGCGCGGCACCGGTGACGAACGCGACCTTGCCGTCCAGACGACCTGACATGACGTACCTCTCGAGGATGTGGGGTCAGCCGGAATAGCCGACGGTCTTGGTCTGCAGATGTTGTTCGAAGCCCTCGAGCCCGCCCTGGCGCCCCAAGCCGCTCTGCTTGTATCCGCCGTAGGGCGCATCCGAGCCGTAGAACAACCCACCGTTCACGTTGATGCTCCCCGTCCGGATCTGCCGTGCCGTCGCAAGGCCGCGATCCAGTGAGGCCGAGAAGACCGCCCCGGACAAGCCGTACGAGCTGTCGTTGGCGATTCGGACGGCGTGCGCGTCGTCGTCGTAGGGGAGCACCGTGAGAACCGGGCCGAAGATCTCCTCGCGGGCCACCGCCATGCTGTTGTGCACGTCGGAGAGCAGGGTCGGTTCGACGAAGTAGCCTGCTGACAGGTGGGCGGGCCGCCCACCCCCGACGACGACCCGTGCGCCCTCGTCGCGCCCCTTGTCGATGTAGCCGAGCACACGGTCGCGTTGGCGGGCGTTGATCTGCGGGCCGGAGATGTTCTGCGGGTCGGCCGGGTCACCGTAGGGCAACCGGGCGAAGACCTCCGCGAGAATCTCCACGCCCTGCTCGTAGGTGGCCCGGGGCAACAGGACCCGCGTGGTCAACGCACATCCCTGCCCGGCGTGCATGCACGCACCCATACCGGCCTGGGGGAGGACGGCGGCCAGATCGGCGTCGTCGAGCACGAGCATCGCGGACTTACCACCCAGCTCCAGTAGCGTCCGCTTCATCGTCGGAGCCGCGAGTTCCACGATGCGCCGGCCGACGCCGGTCGATCCGGTGAACGACACCATGTCCACCCGTGGATCGGTCACCAGCAGCTGGGCCACCGCGTCGTCCGACGTCGGCACGACGTTCACCACGCCGGCCGGGAAATCGGTGAGCTCTGCGACGATCCGGCCGATACGGGTGGCGTTCCACGGAGTGTCCGGCGCAGGCTTGAGCACGACGGTGTTCCCGGCGGCCAGCGCCGGGCCGAGCTTGTTGATCGTCACCTCGAACGGGAAGTTCCACGGCACGATCGCGGCCACGACGCCCACCGGCTCCTTCCACACCGCCCGGTGGCTCGGCCCGATCAGGTTCGTGTCGGGCAGCTCGCGCTCCCAGGCGAAGGAGTCGATCAGCGCCATCGGCGCACGCAGACCATCGGTCAAGGGCCACTCCAGCTGCGCGATGTGCGTCACCGCCACCGGAGCACCTGCCTCGGCGACGAGCTCCGCCCGCAGTGCCTCCTTCTCGTCCTCCAGCGCCGTCTGCAGCTGCGAGAGGCACCGCTTGCGCAACTCCCGATCAGTCGACCACTCGGTCTCGTCGAACGCCCTCCGCGCGGCGGCGATCGCCCGGTCCATGTCCTCGGCTCCGGCATCGGCGGTCCGACCGAGAACCTGCTCGGTGGCCGGGTTCACGTTGTCATACCGCCGCCCCGAGACCGCCTCACCGAGATCACCGTCGATCAGCAGCCGAACCTCGCCCTGCACCGCACCCGGTGGAATCGTCGCCGTCACCAGTCCTCCGACAGTCGTGTCACCTTCGGTGCCGAAGTCGGAACCGATGCGAAGACCGTACCGCGATCATCGTGCACCGTCGACAGCCGTCGCGTACAAGTCTATGAACTGGGATAATAGCAATCCAAGTCGCCGAACGGGCGAATGTAGCGAGCCTGGGACTCAACCAGGACGCGCCAACGATGGGAGTCTTAAGTGGACTAAAGGGTGTTATTCTGACGCACTGTTCAGATCTGCTTCCCTCGGTCGCGGAGTGACCCCTCCGCGCGACCGGGACGCAACTCGCTCGCGGTTCCGTTCGGCGACATCGCGGTACCGGTTCTCCACACCCCCCGGGTCGCTCGCGCGGGATGCGATCGACGACTCGATCGCCAGCGCCCGGTCGATGATGCTCGCGTTGCCCTCGGTGTAGATCCGCTTGAGCGCGGTCATGGCCGGGGCGGGCACCTCGGCGACGGCCGCGGCGATCTCCCCTGCGCGACGCAGGAGGTCCTCGTGCTGGACGATCTCGGTCACCAGCCCGATCCGTTCGGCGAGGCGGGCGTCGACGATCTCCCCGGTCATCGACATCCGGCGGGCCCACGCCGGTCCGACCAGCTGCGGCAGACGGGCGGTCAGCCCGCCGCCGGGCAGGACGCCGACCCGGACGTGGGTGTCGGCGAACACGGCCCGGTCGGAGGCGAGCACCACATCGCACCCGAGGACGATCTCGAGCCCTCCGGTGAACGCGTGCCCGTTGACCGCACACACCACCGGTGTCCGGCACTCGGCGACCCGGGCCACGCAGTTCTCCTCCTCGAACCGACGGAAGTACGCGATGCCCTCCGCCGCCGCCTGCTTCAGGTCGACCCCGGCGCAGAATGCGGGATCGGTGCCGGTCAGGACGATCGCGCGGACCTCTCCGTCGGCGTCGGCCTCCTCCAGCGCCCGGAAGAGGGCCGACACCAGTTCGCCGTCCAGGGCGTTTCTCGCCTGCGGGCGGTGCAGCGTGAGGGTGCGGACCGCGCCGGTGTCCTCGATGCGCAGAACGTCGTTCACGTGCGCTCCTCCCCGGTCGACCGGAACGCGTCGGCGATCTCCTCGAACAGCTCGGGCGCGGCGTCCGCGTCGAGGGAGAGCGAGACCCGGTCCACCACACCCGCGAAGCGGGCGTGCATCTCCGAGCCCACCTGTGCGGGCGGGCCGGCGACGGCGAACTCGTCGAACACGTCGTCCGAGATCAGGCCCGGGAGCTCTGTCCACCGACCCGCCCTGGTCAGCGCGTGCAGCTCGGTCCCGAGGTCGCCCCAGCCGTGCAGGTCGAGCACCGGCCGGTACGCCGGCGTCGACGCGTAGAAGGCGACCTGCCCGCGGACCCGCCGGATCGCCGCGGCGATCTCCGCGTCGTCCCGGCCGGTCGCGATCATGGGGCCGCCGACCACCACGGGGCTCGACGCGGGAGCACCGGGCTCGGCTCGCCCGCGGGCGAGCGCGGGCAACGTGATCTCCCGGAGGTACTTCCCGGTGGTGAACCCGTGGCACACGAAGCCGTCCGCCACCTCGCCCGCGACCCGGGTCATCGCCTTCCCCACGCCGGCCACGAAGACGGGCGGGGCACCGTGCCCGTGCGGTTCGGGGACGAACACCGGCGTCATGAGGGTGTGGGTGTAGAACTCGCCCGCGAAGTCCAGCGGCGTCTCGTCGTGCCAGGCGGACCAGATCGCGCGCAGGGCGAGGACGTACTCGCGCATCCGTGCCGCCGGTCGCGACCAGGGCATCGAGAACCGGCGGGTCACGTGTGCCCGGACCTGGGTGCCCAGCCCGAGCAGCAGCCTGCCGCCGGACAGCGCCTGGAGGTCGTCGGCCACGGCGGCGGTCGACATCGGGTTGCGGGCGAAGGCCACGGCGATCGCGGTGCCGAGCTCGATCCGGCGGGTCGTCCCCGCCGCGACCCCGAGGGTCAGGAAGGGATCGGACCGGACCTCGCTCGCCCAGAGCGCACCGAATCCCCGGTGCTCGGCGAGTTCCGCCTCGCGGCCGGCGACGCCGGGGGTGCGGGGCGGCAGGACCACATCGAGGTGCATCGTCCTCCTTCTCGGGGCGGCTTTCGGGAGGGTGCTCTACAACCCGGGCGCCGCGGGTCGTTCCAGATGGGCGAGCAGGGCGGGCACGTCGGCCAGCGCACGGAGCGCGTCGTTCAGGTGGGTGCAGGTGCTCGTCCCCGCGAAGCCGG
Source organism: Pseudonocardia sp. KRD291 (assembly GCF_019263595.1). Classification (GTDB taxonomy): domain Bacteria; phylum Actinomycetota; class Actinomycetes; order Mycobacteriales; family Pseudonocardiaceae; genus Pseudonocardia. The sequence goes on from NZ_JADQDD010000326.1 coordinate 5,403, forward strand.
CCCGCACCACCCGCGGGACGAGGTCGATCTCGAGACCCACCAGCCGCTCGGCGCTCGCGGCGGCGATCGGGCACTCGGTCCACGGGAGCACCCTCGGCTCGGCCCGCACGGTACGGATCCGTCGGTCGGCCCGGTCGACCTGCACCTCGAGCCGGTACTCGTGGACGACCGACTCGGCGCCCGCGGTGTCCCGGTAGGTGTCCCGGAACATCGCCTCGACGCGGACCACCGCACCAGCGGTGACGACGTCCGTGCGCCGGACGCGGCGTACTTCGCCGGGCTGCTGCGTGCGATGCGGGTGCCAGGCCCCCGGGCCGTCGGCCGCGAGATCCGGTGCGGCGGGACCCGACATCGGCGGCAGTCCGCCGTCGCGGCGGATGGCCACCATCATCGTGCCGTCGGAACGCCACCCGGAGCAGACGTTCGCGGGCGGTGTGCGGCCCCCGCCCGCGGCCACATCGACAGGCGGCTCGACAGCCCGGGCGTAGCCCGAGATGATCATCATGCCCGGGACGTCGTCGAGCAGCCGGTACAGCAGGGACCCGGTCGCCTGCTCCTCGGGCAGCGCGGCGGCCAGGGCGGCCCGGAACCCGGACTGCGCGGGCCCGCCGACGAGGACCCCGGCGCCGGGCCGGGCGGGCATCGTGACGAGCTCGGCGACCACCGGGGCGCCCGCCGACCGATCGATCACCAGGTCGGTCGTGGCGGTGTCGACGACGGTCGCGCCGCCGGCCGGGCCGACGTGCAGGTCCCGGGCCGAGCCGCGCAGGGCCAGAACTCCGCCCGGCGAGCGTCCGCCCTCCGCATCCGTCACGATGGTCCGGCGGATCGATCCCGGCACGGCCGGCGCGCCGCGCGTGACCGGCTCGCGAGGGCCGTGTCCCGGGTGCCCCTGGCGGCTCACCGGATCCTGTCCTCGGGCTGTTCCCGGTCGCCGGCCGGCGGGGCGGACGGGGCC
>NZ_JADQDD010000327.1 GCF_019263595.1 Pseudonocardia sp. KRD291
CCCTCCATGCTGGCGTGGAAGCGGGCGCCGACCTCGCGCAGTGGCAGGTACGCCTCCGGGGCGAGGATCAGCACCAGAAGGGCCGTCTCGAGGTCGAGGTCGCCGTAGAGCAGGCGCAGGCCCACCTCGACCGCGACCAGCGCGACGGCCAGGGTCGCCAGCACCTCGAGCACGAACGCGGACAGGAACGCGACCCGCAGCGTGCCCATCGTCGCCTGCCGGTGCTCGTCGGTGGTCTCCCGGACCTTGCCCGCCACGGCCTGCGCCCGGCGGAACAGGGCCAGCGTGGGGAGCCCCTGCACGACGTCGAGGAAGTGCCCGCCCAGGCGCGAGAGCAACTGCCACTGGCGCTCGGTGCGCGCGCGGGTGTGCATCCCGACCAGCGCCATGAAGATCGGGATCAGCGGCAGGGTCAGGCCGATGACCAGCGCCGACACCCAGTCCGCGTCGGCGACCACGACGAGCACCGCGACCGGCACGAGCACGGCCAGTACGAGCTGGGGGAGGTAGCGGGCGAAGTAGTCGTCGAGCGCGTCGAGGCCGCGGGTGGCCAGCGTGACGAGCTCGCCCGCGTTGCGCCCGGCCGGGTCCGGCGGACCGGACGTGAGGTGGTCCACGAGCTGCATCCGCAGCTGGGACTTGGCCCGGGCGGCGCTGCGGAGCGCGGCGGTCTCTGCCCCGTAGGCCAGTACCGCCCGGACCAAGGCCACCCCGGCGACGAGCGCGACCAGCGTCGTCAGGGTGGTCGGGTCCGCACCGTCGGTCGCGGACGCGACGGTGCGGGAGACCAGCCATGCCTGCGCGAGGATCAGGCCGGTCAGTGCGAGGCCACACGCGGTGGCGACGAGCAGGTGGCCGCGCACCGCGCTCGCGGTGCGCAGCAGGCGGGGGTCGATCGGTGGCCCGGGAGCCTGTGCGGCGGTCACGACCGGCCCGCCGGTTCCGGGGCCGGCTCCACCCGCTCGCCGACCAGGCGCTTGCGGAAGACCCAGTAGCTCCAGGTCTGGTAGCCGATCACCAGCGGCAGGAACACCACCGCGACCCAGCTCATGACCGTCAGCGTGTAGGGCGCCGAGGCGGCCCCGGCGACGTCCAGGGTCAGGGCCGGGTCGGTCGTGGACACCAGGAGCTGCGGGAACAGCGAGCCGAAAACCACCACGGCCAGGCCGGCGACCGTCGCGGCGGTGGCGGTGAACGCCCACCCCTCCCGGCCGCGGTGCACCGCGCCCGCGGCGAGGGCGAGCGCGGCCACCGACGCGAGCGCCGCCCAGACCGTCCAGGTCGTCTCCCGCAGGTACAGCGTCGCGCCCAGGAACCCGGCCAGGAGCACCAGGACCGGGACCGCCATCCGCACGGCCAGTGTGCGGGCCCGGTGGCGCACCGGGCCGTCGGTCTTCAGGGTCAGGAACACGGCGCCGTGCAGCACGAACAGGGCGACGGTGAGTACCCCGCCGAGCAGCGCGTAGCCGTCGACGAGGTCGGTGAACCCGGCGTCGACGACGCCCACCCCCATCGGGCCCGGCACCATCGGCAGCCCGCGGACCAGGTTCGCGAACACCAGGCCCCACACGAACGCCGGCAGGAACGAGCCGGCGGTGATGCCGGCGTCGCAGCGGGCCCGCCAGCGCGGGTCCTCGACCTTCTCCCGGTATTCCAGCGCCACCCCGCGCACGATCAGGCCGAGCAGCACGGCCAGCACCGGCAGGTAGAACCCGGAGAACATCGACGCGTACCAGGCCGGGAACGCCGCGAACATCGCGCCGACGGCGGCGATCAGCCACACCTCGTTGCCGTCCCACACCGGCCCGATCGCGCCGAGCATCACCCGGCGGTCGTCCTCGCGGCGGCCCAGGACGCGTACCAGCATCCCGACGCCGAAGTCGAAGCCCTCCAGCACCAGGTAGCCGGTCCAGAGGACCGCGACGGCCACGAACCAGACGACGGGGAGATCCATGATCGGCTCCTAGTAGGTGAAGACGGGCGAGCGGTCGTCGCGGCCCGGGGCGCCGGTGGGCTCGCCGTCGCCCCCGGGGCCGTCGCCGGGGTCGGGCCCGGATTCGTGCTCGGACTCGGGGTCGGGCGGCCCGTCGAGGTAGGGCATGACGTGCCCGGGACCGGCCTTCACGTAGCGCAGCAGCAGCCGGAACTCGACGACCGCGAGCACGCCGTAGAGGGCGGTGAACGCGGTTAGCGAGATCGCCACCTCGGTCAGGCTGACGCCGGGGGAGACGCTCGCCGCCGTCAGGAGTTCGCCGTGCACGGTCCAGGGCTGGCGTCCCATCTCGGTGAGCACCCAGCCGAAGATGTTCGCGGTCAGCGCGGCCGGCAGGGCGGCGATCGCGACCCGGTACATCCACCGGTTGTCCGGCAGGCGTCCACGCCGGGTCAGCCACAGCCCCAGCACCGCCACCGCGACACCCGACATGCCCAGACCCATCATCAGCCGGAACGACCAGTACAGGACGGCGATGTTCGGCCGGTAGTCGCCGGGGCCGTACATCTGCTCGTACTGCGCCTGGATGTTGTTGATGCCCTGCACGGTGCCGCCGAGGTCGCCGGTGGCCAGGAAGCTCAGCACCGCGGGGACCTGGACGTTGAGGTGGTTGCGGCTGCCCTCGATGTCGCCGACGGCGAACAGCGAGAACCCGGCCGGGGTCTCGGTCTCCCACAGCGCCTCGGCCCCGGCGAGCTTCATCGGCTCGTAGGTCGCGGCCAGCTTGGCCTGGTGGTCGCCCGAGACCGCGACGAGCGCGCCGGCGATCGCGGTGACCAGGAACCCGGCCCGCAGCGTGCGCCGGAACATGGGGTGCTCGCTCTCGTGCGGGGCGGCGTCCCCTCGGCCGGGCCACCGCGACCGCATCAGCTTGTAGGCGCTGACCGCGACCACGAACAGCCCGGCGATGACGAACGCGGCCGAGACCACGTGCAGGTAGGTCGACCAGGCCTGGTCGTTGCCCAAAACCGCCCCGATGTCGGTCAGGCGTGCCCGTCCGGTCACCGGGTCGACCTCGAACCCGACCGGGTTCCGCATCCAGGCGTTCGCGGCCAGGATGAAGTAGGCCGACAGGTTCGACCCGATCGCGGCGGCCCAGATGCAGGCCAGGTGCACCCGCTTGCCGAGCCGGTCCCACCCGAAGATCCAGAGGCCGATGAACGTCGACTCCAGGAAGAACGCGACCAGCGCCTCCATCGCCAGCGGCGCGCCGAACACGTCACCGACGAACGTCGAGTAGGCGCTCCAGTTCATCCCGAACTGGAACTCCTGCACGATCCCGGTCACCACGCCCATCGCGAAGTTGATCAGGAACAGCTTCCCGAAGAACTTGGTGGCCCGCAGGTAGTCCTCGCGGCCGGTCCGGACCCACGCCGTCTGCAGCGCGGCCACGATCACCGACAGGCCGATCGTCAGCGGGACGAACAGGAAGTGGTAGATCGTCGTGATGCCGAACTGCCATCGCGCGAGATCGAGCGGGTCCATCGCGGGTGTCCCCCTGTGGTGCCGTCCGGCGAACTTCTACTTCTTGTAGTAGTTCTACACCACGTAGAAGTCGACGGCGACGTGCCCCGCGACACGTCCGGCCGGAGCCGGGCTCAGGAGCTGCGGAAGGCGCCGTGGGAGCGCAGGACGTCGACGACCTCGGGCAGGTCCCCGAACGCGGCGTCGACGTCGGCCGGGGTCGCCACCCGGTGGGCGTGGGTAGCGATGTAGGCGCGCATCGCGGCGTCGAACCGCTGCGGGCCGACGCGCTCGCGGCCGTCGAGCAGGGCGGCGGCGCCCTGGTCGTAGACGGCGTCGGTCAGCGCCCGGAACCCGCCGTGGGAGTCCCAGTACGACATCGGTGCGCCGATCGGGCCGGCGACGTCACCGGGGCCGAAGTTGCGGATCCGGTACTGGTCCTGCTGCCCGGCGGCGATCGCCTGGGCGAAGGTCGCGAACGCCTCGTCGAGCCACGGGTCGCGGGCCTGGTTGTTGCCGACCAGCGAGTAGAACCACATGTGCGCCAGTTCGTGGGCGACCAGCGACGGGCGGGTGCGGGCGCCGACGTCGCCGAACTGCAGCGCGGTCGGGAACTCCACGCCGTCGCTCTGGGTCGGGACGATCGTGAGCCACAGGTCCGGGTAGGGGTAGGGGCCGAGCAGGTCCTCGAGGCGGGAGAGCTGCGTGCCGACCTCGGCGGCCCAGTCCCGGGCGGAGCCCTTCGTCCCGGTCCGCGGGACGGCGACGTGTACCCGGGTGCCGCCCGCCCTCGCCTCGGTGATCGCGTAGTTGCCTGCGGCGACCGCGACGTCGCGGATCGCCTCGGCGGTGAACAGGTGCGTGGTGCGGCCGGGGCCTGCGGCGGCGGTCCCGGCGGCGGTCCCGGTGCCGACGACCGTCTGGTCCGTCGCAGCAGTGACCCGCAGGGCCTCGAGGGCGAAGTCCTCGCTGGTCACGGTCTCGCCGGACATCCGGACGGCCGGGTCGCGGACCCAGCCCTGCCCGCGCACCCAGGCCAGCAGCGGCAGCGCGGACCCGAGCCACGCGGTGCGGGCGGCGGGGGAGTGCCCGATCCGCTCGGTCGACTCGGCGCCGAGGACGACCTGGAACCCGACCTCGGCCCGCACCGGCGTACCGGCCGGGACGCAGGCCGGCAGCGGCAGCTCCACGAGCGTGCCGGGCGCGCCCGCGGGCGCACCGGCCTGCTCGGTCCGCGGCGTGACCGGGTTCCCGTTCACCGACGCGCGGGTGATCCGCGACGACGTCCCGTCGGCCGCGGTGCTCGGCCGGTTCGCCCAGTTGCGGAACACGACCTCGCAGATCCGGCGGTCCGGGGTGAACAGGACCGACTCGGTCCCGGTCACCGAGGAGAGATCCGGCGCGAGGTCCAGCGAGGCGTCGACGACCGGGCGCTGCGGCCACGGCTGCGCCGGCGTCGGGCCGGGCCCGGTGCCGACGGCCGGGCCACCGGCGCCGCACCCGGCCAGGACGGCCAGCAGCACCAGGACCCCGACGAGGGCACGTTGCCGCACACCGAAGTCGATCACCTTCCGGACGCTAATGGCGGTCGTCCCCCGCGGCGACCGGCGCGCGGGCCCCGTCGGCGGTCTCCACCCGATCGCGTCGGTCACCGCGTCCGGACGGCTCGTCCGCGGCGCGGTGCCCGCGCCGGGCCCGGTCCCGGGCCGCGTGGGCGAGCACCGACATCGCGCCCTCCAACGGCCCGCGCCCGACCGCGCGGCGCCACGCCACCCCGATCAGCATCGCGGCCGCGACCTGCCACAGGTAGCCCGGCAGCGGGTCGAAGTCGTCCAGCGGCGAGTTCATGAACAGCAGCGAGACCGTGTAGAGGGTCAGGGTCATCGAGCCGGCCGCGGCGACCGGGCGCAGCACGTGGCCGATCAGCCGTCCCGGGACGTGGCCGAGCAGCAGCGCCGCGCCCAGCACCGCGAGCGCGGAGCCGATCGTCTGCACCATGTCCAGCGGGGCGCCGGAGTGCGGGGCGACGGTGGCCATCCACCACCACGTCGTGGTCGGGGTGACGCCGTCCGGGGAGCCGTTGACGAAGTCGACGATGGTCGGCGCCGTCTCCAGCTGCGCCGGTGGGGTGGCGGCGGCGATCCGCGCGTACCCGCCCATCGGCCCGAGCAGCCACCAGGACGTCGCCGTCGCCGCCCCTGCGGCCGCCGCGCCGCCTGCGAGCAGCGCGATGCCGGTGCGTGGCGACGACAGCCGCAGGCGCCCGACCGCGATCCCCGCGCAGAGGTAGGTGACCCAGGTCAGCGCCGGGTAGGCGCCGGTGAACGTCAGCTCGCTGAGCAGCCCGAGCGGGTCGGTGACGAGGTCGCCCAGGTGCGGGTTGTCCAGCGTCGCGGCCGGTAGACCCGGCCGGAGCAGGGCGGAGAGCACCGGGAGCCCGCCGGCGAACACCACGGTCAGCCCGGCGAGCACGCCGGTCGGGAGCAGGACCAGCGGTATCGCCAGCAGGAACATGACCGCGTAGTACGGCAGGATCACCGCGGCGATCTCCGGGTCCGTCCAGCCCAGGGCCAGCCCGATGACCAGCAGCACGCCGGAGCGGGTGGCCAGGGTGGCGGCCGCGGCCCGGGCGTCGACGCCGGGGCGGAGCCGTCGCCTGCGGGTCATGAACGCGAACGCGACCCCGGCGAGCAGCGCGAACAGTGCCGCCGACCGGCCGCCGAAGACGAGGTAGTTGGTGGCCGGGGCGCCGTCCTCGGTGCCTTCGACGAGCGCGTGCACGGCGATGATGCCGAACAGCGCGACGCCGCGGGCGACGTCCACGCCGACCAGGCGCGAGGACGCGGTGTCCGCGCGGACGGGGGTGTCGCGTCCGGGTGTGGCGGTGGCAC
>NZ_JADQDD010000328.1 GCF_019263595.1 Pseudonocardia sp. KRD291
CCGGGCACGACCTCCCCCACGCCAGCCAACCCGAGCTCGACGCCGCCCTGGCGGCCCTGCCCGACCCGCGCGCCGCGCTCGTGTTCCTGAACTGGGCCCGCCGCCAGCACCTGGCCACCCTCACCGCGCCCACCGCGGCGAGCACCCAGCTGCCCCGCGCGACTTCGTCGATGACCAGCACCGCTGGACCACCAGCCATCGACTGCTGCGCGACACCACGATCCCGGTCGCCGACCGGGTCGCCGGGCTGCTCGTGCTGCTCTACGGCCAGCGCGCCAGCACCATCTCCCAGCTCACCCTCGACGACCTCGCCCCCGCCGCCGACGGCGCCGTCATGCTCACCCTTGGTCGCGACCAGCTGCTCATCCCGCCACCCCTGGCCGAGCTGATCACCCAGCTCCCGGCCAGCACGCCCCGAGGCATCGCCGCGACCCTCACCGACCACCGATGGCTGTTCCCCGGACGCCGACCCGACCGCCCCGCGCTGCCCTCCACCCTCATGACCCGACTCGCCCGCCACGACATCCCGCTGCGCCTGAGCCGCAACGCGGCCCTGCTCCACCTCGCCGCGGAACTGCCACCAATCGTCCTCGTCGACCTGCTCGGCATCCACCCCACCACCGCCAACCGATGGTCCGACGCCGCAGGAGGCCGCTGGATGAACTACGCCGCGCACCGCCATTCCGCCAGTTCGAACATCAACTCCTTACCGGTGTGACTGGCACGGGCTATTGAGCTTCCCCCGTGGCACGGACACTGTCCGTGCCACGGGGGCAGCACATATGGCGTGCAGGTCGCGGACGATTCACAGTCAGGCCAGCGGAACGACGGAGCGACCGGCATCCTGCGAGCGGTACAGACCGCCTGAGGTGGCGATCAACAGGTCGGTGCTGGCTCCCGGATCCGCGATCGCGGTGAGTGCCTGGGGACGGCCGCCCGGCGCGGCGCCGGTCTGCTGCCAACTCGCGCCGCGGTCGGCGCTGGCGAACAATCGACCGTCGAGCGAGATTCCGTAGACCACTCCGTCGTTCGCCCAGGATAGATTCGTCAGCTGGGGCCCGGTGGGCGCGCCGAAACTGCGCCCACCGTCCGCGCTGGACGCCACTCCCCCTGGCACGGTCGCCAGCACCCGGGTGGGATCCGACGGCGCGGCAGCGATGTCGAGTGCGACGAGCTCACCACGGGTCTCCCAGTTGCGGCCACCGTCCGGGCTGGCCCGCAGCACACCGTTCGTGGCGTCGTAGCCGTAGACGGCGTCCGCACCGATCTCGAGGGCGTGGAAGTCGACCGACCCGCCCAATCCCAGCTCGGTCCACGTCTCGCCGGCGTCCCGGCTCTCGATGACGCCGAGCGGGTTCGGGCCCTGCTCGCCCGGCCCGGGGTGCCCGCTGGAGAGCAATATGCCGGGCCCGGCCACGGTGAATCCCATCAGGTCGCGACCGGAATCGCCGACCCGGGCCAGGGCCCCGCCGGTGGACCGGAAAAGCCCATGGTGAGTGGCCACATACACGACGCCGGCGGCCGGGTCCATGCCCATGCCGTGCACATGTCCAAACTGCGCCGCGGCCGTTGAACCGGCGGCCGCCGAACCAGACGCGTCACCAGGCTGTCCAGACGCGCCGCCAGACTGTTCGGGCGTCGCGGTGCTGCACGCCGTCAGCCCGAGTGCGGCGACCAGGGCGGCGCTCGCTAGGGCCGTTCGAGCATGGCGCCGGCGATCGCGAACGGTAGGTGTCACAGGGCCTGCTCCAGAAGTATCGATCGTGTCGCCGGGTCCGCAACGAAGAGTGGGCCCGCGGATGCCTCGTACGCCCTGCGTCATCAGGTGTGGCGCTCTGCCGAAACCCCGATAACGGCGGCTTCTCTCGACCGGGCGGCCGCCCGGTGAACGACCACCATCCGACTCCACAGGGCGGTCCCCGCGAGAAACAGGGACAGTGCGGCCAGGAGTGGTTGCAGCGGCGCCCACAGCGACAGTGCGCCGGACACACCCAGCAGCGCCACCGCCATCTTGTTGCAGACCGGACAGCCCACAGCGAGAAGACTCAACAGCGTCGCGGCGGGAACCCGCGCGCCGGTGCGATGAGCCGCTGTGGCGAACCACAGCACCGTCATCACCGCGGTCAGGGCCAGCACGACGTAGTCCCACCAGCGGACCGGCGTCATGCGGGAGAACAGCGCGTTCGGGATCACATCGGTTGGGATGCCCACCACCACGGCGCTGAGCGCACCCATCGGCACACCGCGACGGAGCAGTCCGCACCACGAGAAGACCGCATCGCACGATCCTGCCCAGCACTCCCGACGAGCGGCGTCACCGCCGTCCACCCCTGCGGCGTCAGCCGCCGGCTGCCCCTGCATGCTGGTCATTACGGTCCTCTCACCGATCCAGGGCGGGCGATGCAGCACGATAGTAGTGATCTACGGACCTGGATGGTAGACGGGTACCCCAAGGCGATCACCTGCTGGAGACGGCTCGGCGATCACGAGCCGGACATGGTGTGGGCGCAGCCGTGGCGGGCCTCGCGCTGCTTGCCGCCGGACGGGGGCGATCCGTCTCTGCCCGGTGGCCGCCCGCCCGATCAGGCAGGCGCGGAGTCCTCGTCATGCCCGACATCAACGTCCTGCACAGACTTGTCGCCGGACGACACGATGCTGTCCTCCAGTACCTGCCGCAACCGTGCATGCAACTCGTCCGGCAACCGCTCCACGAACTGCAGCAGGACTAGATCGCCGTCACCTCCGCGAACCATCGCCTCCTGCATGAGCCCGGCGGCATACTCCGCTTGGGTCATGACGGCGTGATAGCGGTGCGCACGACCTTCCGACGACCGGGACAGGTAACCCTTCTCCATCAGGTTCTGCATGGTCGACAGCACTGTGGTGTAGGCGAGGTCGCGCTCCTCACGCAACCGAGCTAGCACCTCGCGCACCGTGCCGGCGCCACCCGTGGACCAGAGCTGGTCCATGACCACGCCCTCCAGCACACCCAGCGGTCGCACCCAGTCACCTCCGTCCACCGCGTATCGGTGCGGCCGACGGAGGAACAGGTCAGCCGCCTCAAGCCACGGGTCGACATGGTAGACGACTCGCCACCGCGGCGAAGATCACCGAGGTTCGCTTGTCGACGCCCTACGATCGACCTCGATGGTAAGGCCCGGCAGGCAGCGGTCGTCACGACGATGGAGTGTCCGCCCTCGGCCGGCGCCTGCCGAACCTGCTCGACGACCGCTTGGACGGTCATCGTCGGCCGGCGTCGTGAATTTCGGTCGGTGTCGGGCACGGTTGCGTGGGCCACTGTGGTCAACGCCGCCAGGTTGGAGATCCGGGACCCGGTAGCCTCGCTCCCGAGTTCGATGACAGTACGAGGGGCGGGGACAGGAGACGGCCGCAGGCGGCTGGCTGGAACATCATCATGCCGCGCGGCGGGAGCGGCGATGATGAAACCCCGTCGTGCCCTCGGTCCAGGTGCCGTCGATCGTCGACCGGCGCTCGGACGCCCGCCGCGCGGTGGCTACGAATTCTGCATATCGACAAGAATCGATTCCGCTACGCCCAGCATGGCGATACAGGCGGCACTGCCACCGCCACTCTGATTCACCACATAGCGTGGCGAATCTGGCTCACGAACACCCTGCGCCGGGTCCTGCTCGGAGCCCGAGAAGGGTATTCGTCGAATAGATGAGCGCTCGGCTGGCGCGGCCGGGTCAAGTGCGCCGAATTTGATGGCCGCCCGGTGTTCAGTCGCGCGGATGTGGCCGTTTCGCCAGACGCGGCGCACAATACCTACCGCTGGCGTGTTGACGAGGTGCGCATCTGCCCCAATGCGGGTGCTCACATCGCGGATCGTGTTGCTGCGGGCGGGGCTCGACCAGGCGACGAAGCAGACGAATGGCGTCTCCGATTCGTGGAGGAGCCGTGCGAATGCCCGCCTCTGAGGTGGGGCGCGCTGGCGAGATGGGCATAACATCGACCGTATCGCGGCTTTGCTGAACAGACGCTGAGCATCTTGCATGGGTGTAGCCAGTTCGGACCAACGTCGTTTCGCGGTCACCCCGCGCCGCGCGCGGTAGGGCGGCGATGCAGACCCGGACACCGGCGAGCCCGCGTCGCCCATGTCTCCGAGGCCCGATCGCGGCCCGTCGAAGCGTTGGTTCAGTCGGTTGTCATGAGCGAGACGATGGCGCCATAGCCGGCGGTGAACACGATGAGGGCGCAGACAAGCGCGACCGCGGTGTTGGGGGCTTCGGTGCCCCACTGCTCGAGCACGAGGCCGGCGAGGAGGGAGGCGGCCGCCGCCGCGGGTCCTGCGGCGAGGATCCACCGGGTGTACGCGGCGCCCAGGGCGCGCAGCGCGGGTGTGCCGGTGGCGCGACGCAGCGCTCTCAGGCTCACCGCCAGCCCGATCGTGTAGGCAAAGCCGAAGCTGGCGGCCAGCCCGGCAACGACCCATTCGGCCGGCAGGAAGACACCCGCTGCGACCGCGGTGAGGATCTGCAGCCCGGTGATCAACAGCTGGATCATCGCTGGTCGGCGTGTGTCCTCGAGCGCGTGCATCCCGCGGATCACCAGGAACTGAGCGGAGTAGATGACGATCGCGGGGGCGAAGCTGGCCAGCACCAGCAAACACGAGCGTCCATCCGGCCAGGCGCGCTGAGCGGCCCAGACCGGAGCCGCGCATTTCCAACCGTGGCCGGTACCGGAAGCCGAGCGACCGCAGCGCCGGGACGACGATCAGGGCCTGCACCGCCACCCCGAGGGTGGCGCCGCCTCCGAGGAGCGCGATCTCGGCCGAGGAGACCGAGCTCGAGGCGTCGCGCTGCGGGCCGGTGGCGACGTCGGTATACAAGAGGAAGGCGACGCCGACCGCGATCGTGACCCCGTTGTTCGCCACCGGCGCCCACATCATCGGTCCCGGCCGGCCCCGGGCCTGCAGGATCTGGCTCAGGATCGCGAAGATCCCGTAGAAGAACACCTGTGGCAGGCACCAGGCCGTGAACGCCGCGGCCAGCGCGACATCGGCCGATGTCCAGCCCTCCCCCACGAAGACCCCGGCGAGAGCGGGTGCGGCGAACACGGCGGCCGCGGTCAGCGGGCCGAGGACCACAATGGTGAGGGTGAGCAGGCGATCGGCGTAGGCCGCGCCGGCTGTGTCTCCCTCGCCGAGGGCCCGCACGAGCTGGGGCACGAAGACCGCGCTGATCGCACCACCGGCCAGTAGCGTGTACAGGATCGTGGGGACCGTGTTGGCGATGGTGAACGCGCTGCCCACGGTGTAGAGCCCCAGCGCGGCGGCCCAGACCGAGGTGCGGATGAACCCGCTGATCCGGGACAGGGCGGTCGCGATCGCGAGCGGCGAGACCTGCCGGAGCAGGCCGCTCTCCGTCGGCGCGTCGACCTGGGCGGGTATGGGGCGCGGCCCAGGCTTCACGACGGGTTCACCGCCGCCGGCGCCTTGGTGGGGGTGAACCCGACGTGGACGTGGTCCTGATGGACGCTGTCGGTGAACAGGCCCCGACCTGCCACCGGGATCGGGCCGCCGACCTCGGTGGCGCCGGCCCGGGCGGCGGCGGTCATGAAGGAGGTGAGCACGGGGTCGTCGCGAGGGATGTCGACGACCGGGACCCCGTTGATGGCACGCACGTCCATGGCACGCCCCACGGCGTGGTTCGACAGGCGACGGGTCGGGAAGACCGTGCCGGGGTGCCCGGAGACCGCGACCTGGACCTGGATGTCGAAACTGCGGGCGAGGTCGAGCATGACGGCGATCATGGGGTCGCCAAGGCGTCCGGCGGTGATGTCGGCACGGACCGGGTCCGGGAGAGCGAGCCGGGGGGCCTCGAGCAGGGCGCGGCCCGCACGGGTCGGGCCGCCGGTGCGAGTCGGTGGCCCCGGTGGCCGGGGCGGGTCGAGCACCGCAGTGACGTTCCAAATCCCGCCGGCCGACCGTAGCCGTACGTCGAGGAGGACCTCGCGTACACCGTCCGCGCTCGCGCCTCGCCATTCCTGGCGGGCGAGCACGATCACGCTCGCCGTGCTCGGGGTGAGCCCGCCGTACTGGGGATAGAGCACCGTGGTGGTGGACTCCCACGCCGGCACATCGAACAGCGGGCGGGCAACCTCGGCCAGATCGGCCGGGTACCCGGCCGCGACCACACGCGCGGTCGGGTCCGGTGCAGCGCCGCGGCGCCAGGTCCCGACGCCTTCGACGAAACGCGCCGCCGCCTCCTTGACCTCGCCGCGGACCTCCCCCGGGCCTGCGGTGAACCCTGTTGGCGACGCCGGCGCATCCGGGCCGGCGCCCTCAGACGACAACGCCACGGTGGGCCTGCCCATGCTGTGT
>NZ_JADQDD010000329.1 GCF_019263595.1 Pseudonocardia sp. KRD291
CACATCATGATCGACGGTCTGCCCGCCCGGGAACGGGTGACACTGCTGCTCGGGCACCTGGTGGAGGCCTACGGCGAGGTCTCGCTGGACACCTCGACCCGGCTCTCGATCCGCCCCGCCGTCGACGAGCTCGCCCTGATGGTCGGGCTGACCCGGGTCACGATGAGCCGCGAGCTGTCCCGCCTCGTCGCCGAGGGTGTCCTGGTCAAGGACGGTCGCGCCATCGTCGTGCGGGACCTGCCGGCCCTGCGCCGACGCGTGCACGCCGTCGCCGTCTGAGCCCGCGGAGTCCGGCGCTCCGGCTCAGAACGGGCCGGTCAGCTCGCCCAGACGCTCGGTGAGCCGCAGGTTCTCCCGGTAGTCCACCGGGCAGGCGACGACCGAGACCCCTCCCGAGTCCAGCGCCGTGCGCAGCGTCGGCCACAGCTCCTCCGCCGACTCGATCCGGTACCCGGCCGCGCCGAAGCTCTCCGCGTAGGCCACGAGGTCCGGGTTGCCGAACCGGACCTGGGAGTGCCGGCCCAGCTCCAGGTCCATCTTCCACTCGATCAGGCCGTAGGCGTCGTCGACCCAGACCAGCACGGTCAGCGGGATCTGCTCCCGGATCGCGGTCTCGATCTCCTGCGAGTGCATCAGGAACGCACCGTCGCCGACGGCCGCCAGCACCTTGCGCCCCGGCTCCACCAGCGCCGCCGCCAGAGCCCCGGGCAACGCGAAACCCATCGTGGACAGGCCGTTGGAGAGCAGGCACGTGTTCGGCGCGTACGTCGGGTAGAGCCGCGCCATCCACATCTTGACCGCACCGGTGTCGGCCAGGACGACGTCGCGGCGGCCGAGCGCGGCGCGGGTGTCGGCGACGATCCGCTGCGGCGCCAGCGGGAACCGGTCGTCGGACCGGCCGCGGGCGAGCTCGTCGGCGAGCATGTCGCGGATGCCGGACGAGGAGCGCGCACCCCCGGGGAACGGCCCGGGCGCGGCCGCCCCCAGGGCCTCGAGCGACCGCGAGATGTCGCCCTCGATGCCCGTCGAGAGCCGGTAGTGGTCGTCCACCTCGGCCGGGAACCGGTGCACGTGCACGATCTCCTTGTCCCGGTTCGGGTTGATCTTGACCGGGTCGAACTCCTGCAGCTCGTAGCCGATCGCGACGATCGCGTCGGCGTCGTCGAAACCGAAGTTGGCGTAGTCGTGGCGCATGAACCCGACCGCACCCAGGGCCAGGCGGTGGTCGTCGGGGAACACGCCCTTGCCGTGGAACGTGGTCGCCACCGGCACGTCCCACTGCTCGGCGAGAGCCAGCAGCGCCGCGCCGGCCCCGTCCCGCGCGGCGCCGTGCCCGGCCAGCAGGATCGGCGCCCGGGACCGGGACAGGACCTCGGCCGCCCGCGCGACCTGTCCCGGTGACGGCTCCTCCGCGCGCACCCGGTCCGGCGGCAT
The DNA here is from genome assembly GCF_019263595.1 of Pseudonocardia sp. KRD291. Lineage (GTDB taxonomy): Bacteria > Actinomycetota > Actinomycetes > Mycobacteriales > Pseudonocardiaceae > Pseudonocardia. Next base: position 1,435 of record NZ_JADQDD010000329.1, read on the forward strand.
CGGCGCCGTCCCGGGTGGGGCCGCGGCCGCCTCGACGTCCTCCGGCACGGCGAGGTAGGTCGCGCCGGGACGCTCGGTCTGCGCCGTCTTGAACGCACGGCGGACCATCTCCGGTACCGCGTCGGGGGTGAACACCAGCTCGGACCACTTGGTGATCGGGCGGAACAGGCTGACCAGGTCGACGGCCTGGTGCGACTCCTTGTAGATCCGGTCCAGCCCCACCTGCGCGGACAGCGCCACCATCGGCGTGGAGTTGGTGGTCGCGTCGGCCACGCCGAGCTGCAGGTTGATCGCCCCGGGCCCGAGCGTCGCCGAGCAGACCCCGGCCTTCCCGGTCAGCCTCCCCACGATCTCGGCCATGAACGACGCCGCCTGCTCGTGCCGGGTCAGCACGTAGCGGATCGACGAGGCCTCCAGCGCGTCGACGAGCCCGATGTTCTCCTCACCCGGGATACCGAAGACGTACTCGACGCCCTCGGCCTCGAGGCAGCGCACGATCAGGTGGGCCGTGGTGTCGCCGTCCTGCGAGGTCCCGTCCTGCGAAGTCACGGCCCGGACCCTACGACCCCACACGGCCGACCGGCGACGGGTGTCGGGCGTCAGCTGTTCTGCGGGAACCCGAGGTCCAGGCCGCCGTGGGACGGGTCGAGCCAGCGGGTGGTGACGACCTTGCCGCGGGTGAAGAAACCCACGCCCTCGGTGCCGTGGGCGTGGGTGTCGCCGAACAGCGAGTTCTTCCAGCCGCCGAAGCTGTAGTAGGCCATCGGCACCGGGACCGGCACGTTGACCCCGACCATCCCGACCTCGACCTCGTTCTGGAACCGTCGGGCGGCGCCGCCGTCGTTGGTGAAGATCGCGGTCCCGTTGCCGTAGGGGTTGGCGTTGACCAGCTCGACGGCCTCGTCGTAGCTGTCCACCCGGACCACCGAGAGGACGGGTCCGAAGATCTCGTCGGTGTAGACGGACATGCCGGTGCCGACGTGGTCGAGCAGAGTCGGGCCGACGAAGAACCCCTCGCCGTCGGCGTCGAACTCGCCGGTGCGCCCGTCCACGACCACGCTGGCGCCCTCGGACTCGCCCGCGTCGACGTAGCCGGTGACCCGCGCCCGCGCGGCGTCGGTGATCAGCGGGCCCATGTCGCAGCCGCGCCGGCCGTCGCCGGTGCGCAGGCCGCGGGCCCGCTGCGCGATCTTGTCGACCAGGACGTCCGCGCAGCCGCCCACCGCGACCAGGGCCGAGATCGACATGCAACGCTCGCCCGCCGAGCCGAACCCGGCGTTGACGGCCTGGTCGGCGGCCAGGTCGAGATCGGCGTCGGGCAGCACCACCATGTGGTTCTTCGCCCCGCCGAGGGCCTGCACGCGCTTGCCGTGCGCGGTACCGGTCTCGTAGATGTGGCGCGCGACCGGGGTCGAGCCGACGAAGCTGACGCTCTTGATGTCGGGGTGGGACAGCAGCCCGTCGACGGCGACCTTGTCCCCGTTGAGCACGGTGAACACGCCCTCGGGCAGGCCCGCCTCACGCCACAGCTCCGCGATCCACAGCGCGGCCGAGGGCACCTTCTCCGACGGCTTGAGCACCACCGTGTTGCCGGCCGCGATCGCGATCGGGAAGAACCACATCGGCACCATGGCCGGGAAGTTGAACGGGCCGATCACGGCGACCGGGCCGAGCGGCTGGCGCACCGAGTGCACGTCGACGCCGGTGGAGGCGTTCTCGGTCGCGCTGCCCTTGAGCAGGTGCGGCATACCGCAGGCGAACTCGACGACCTCCTGGCCGCGGGCGACCTCACCGGCCGCGTCCGAGGCGACCTTGCCGTGCTCGGCGGTGATCAGCGCGGCCAGCTCCGGGGCGCGGGCGTTGAGCAGCTCGCGGAACCGGAACAGGATCTGCGTGCGCGCGCTCAGCGAGGTGTCGCGCCAGCCGGGGAACGCCGTCTTCGCCGCGGCCACCGCGTCGGCGACCTCGTCGTCGGAGGCGAACGGGACGCGGGCACTCACCGCACCGGTGGCCGGGTCGGTGACGTCGCCGAACCGTCCGCTCACACCGGCGCGGGCCGCGCCGCCGATCCAGTGCGTGAGCTCCGGCGGGCCGTCGCCCGTCGGGGCGGACAGGGTGTCCCTGAGCGTGCTCGTCATCGAGTTCCTTCCGGGGCCGTGCGGGCCGGGCGACGGGGGGCTCAGCCCTCCGTGACGAACGGGCTGGACGCGATCTGCGTGCCGTCGTCCAGGGTCTGAATCTCGAAGTCGGCGAACACGTTGGCGACCTCGCGCTGCAGGTGGCGCAGGCACTCCACGGCCAGGGCCCGGATCTCCACGTCAGCGTGCTCGGAGGCACGCATCGCGATGAAGTGGCGCCACGCGCGGTAGTTGCCGGTGACCACGATCCTGGTCTCGGTCGCGTTCGGCAGGATGGCGCGGGCCGCCTGGCGGGCCTGCTTGCGGCGCAGCGTCTTGTTCGGCACGTCGGCGAAGCGGCGCTCGAGCCCGGCGAGCAGCTCCTCGTAGGCCGTCACCGCCGCCGCCGACGCCTCGGCGAACAGCGCGTGCAGCTCCGGGTCGTCCGAGATCACCTCGGGCTCGACCATCGCGGCGTCCCGCTCGGGGACGTAGCGCTGGGAGAGCTGGGAGTAGGAGAAGTGCCGGTGCCGGATCAGCTCGTGGGTCAGCGACCGGGAGATGCCGGTCAGGTAGAAGCTGACCGTGCCGTGCTCGAGCACGGACAGGTGGCCGACCTCGAGGATGTGCTTGAGGTAGCCGGCGTTGGTGGCCGTGGCCGGGTTCGGCTTGCCCCAGGACTGGTAGCAGGCCCGACCGGCGAACTCGGCCAGCGCCTGGCCGCCGTCCGCGTCGGTCTCCCACGGGATGTCGGACGGTGGGAGGAACTCGGTCTTCGCGACGAGCTGGACGCCCAGCTCCGCCGACGCTCGTTCCGCCTGCGCTGGTCTCGGCACGGTCTCCGACATGTCCGCGAGGGTAACCGGGACCCCCGACAGCCTCCGCAGGCCGCCCCGCGACACCAGGGTGACGACAAGTGACGCCAGATGCGCCTTGAAAGTCGTCACGGGTGACGCCACTATGGCGTCATGGACATCACCCCGTATGTCGCGCAGCTGCGCGAGGACCTCGCCGCCGCGGCCGCGGCCGGAGACGAGCAGACCCGCCGGACCGCGGCCCTGCTCGGCTCGGCGATCGAGCCCGCCGCCCGGCTCGCGATCATGAACGCCCTCTCCGAGATGACCGCGGAGGTCACGGCGGCGCTCGGCGACCGCTCCGTGGAGCTGCGTCTCGACGGCCGCGACGTGCGTGTCTCGGTCGACGGCGCCCGCAGCGAGGCCACCGCCGACCCGACCGGCTCGACCGACAGTGGCGCCGCGGCCGGCTCCGGTTTCGGAGCCGGATTCGGGTCCGGTTTCGGGCCGGGAGCCGGGCCGTTCGGCGGCGACGCCGGCGACATCAGCCGGGTCACGCTGCGGATCGTCGAGCAGATCAAGTCGCAGGCCGAGCAGGCCGCGCAGTCACAGGGCGTCTCCCTCAACACCTGGGTCTCGCAGGCGGTGCAGGGCGCGCTGTCCGGCGCCGCGGCGCGGCACGGGCACGGCCGCCCGGGTGGACCCTCGGACGACCAGGACGGCCGCCGTCTGCGCGGATGGGTGCAGGGATGAGCGCCCCCCGGCACGGACGGCCCCGACGGCACCAGCGACACGGAGGACACCATGGACGGTGACCGCAGCGGGCCCGGCGACGCCCGCACGGAGCGCTGGGCCTGCACCGGCCCGGCCGAGCTGGAGGTCGCGATCGGCGCCGGACAGGTGCGGATCGAGCTGTCCGACACCGCGGACGAGGTCCGGGTGGAGGTACGGGCCGACCCGTCCGCGGACGGCCCGCTCGCCGACGGGCTCGGTGGGCTGCTGCGCTGGATCGGCAGCTCGGTCTCCGCGTCCGGCAACGCCACCGGCGGTGCCGGCGGGTTCCCCGGCGGCTTCCCGGGCATGGGTGGCTGGCCGGGGGCCGGCGGCGCCGGGTTCGACCCGGCCGCCGGCGGCGCACCGTGGGCGGCGGCGGGCAACGCCGCCGCCGAGGCCGTGGACGCCACCGAGATCATGTGGTCGGAGCCGGGTCGCCGGTTGGTCGTGCGCGGCCCGGAGGACCCACGGCTGGCCGCGGTGCCGCTGGCGGTCACGGTGACCGCGCCGGCGCGCTCGCGGCTGGCCTCGCGCACCGGCGCCGCGGACGTCGACGTGCGAGGGCGCGCCGGCTGGGCCGCGGTGCGGACCGGGGCCGGGTCGGCCCGCCTGGAGGAGGTCGACGGCGACGCCGACGTCACCACCGGCCACGGCGGCATCGACCTCGGCCCGGTGACCGGTCAGGCGCGGCTGCGGACCGGCTCCGGCCGTGTCGACGTCGCCGCCCTCGGCGGCTCCGCCCAGGTCAAGACGGGCAGCGGGGACATCCGGGTCGGCGAGGTGTCCGCGGACCTGTCCGTGCGGACCGGCTCCGGTGACGTCGTGCTCGCCGACGTCGTGTCCGGGGGCCTGACGCTGTCCACCGGCTCCGGCAACGTCCGGATCGGCGTGCACTCCGGCGTGAGCGCCGAGCTGGACCTGACCACCGGGTCCGGGCGGGCGCGCAGCGAGCTCGACGTCGGCTCGTCCGCCCCGGCGGGGACGACCCCGGTCACGATCAACGGACGGACCGGGAGCGGGGACGTGCTGGTCACCCGCTCGGCCCCGGTCCCCGCCTGACCGGGACGCCGCGCGCAGCGCCGCACGCCAGCAGCACCGCACGGCACAGGACCGCACGGTGGCCGGTGTCCCTGGAGGGGTGGACACCGGCCACCGGGCCGGCGCGTCAGGCGGCGCG
>NZ_JADQDD010000033.1 GCF_019263595.1 Pseudonocardia sp. KRD291
CGTTGCGGACGGTGTCCGCACCGCCCGGTCCTGCCGTGGAGTCCACCCGTGCGGGCACCTCCACCTGCGACGGGCCCTCGATCCGGGACGGCGTCGTGTCGATCGGCGACGGCGCGTCCGGGTCCCAGGTGTCCCAGCCCTCGGCGATGCGCCGCTTGGCCTTGCGCCGGTCGTTGATCCGGGCGACCTGGATCGCGAGCTCGAACAACACGGTCAGGGCCGCCGCCAGCGCGATCATCGAGATCGGGTCCTGGCCCGGCGTGGCGATCGCGGCGAACACGAACAGCCCGAAGATGATCCCGCGCCGGGACTTCTTCAGCATCTCGTAGGAGACGATGCCGGTGAAGTTCAGCGCCACGACCAGCAACGGGACCTCGAAGCTCACCCCGAAGATGATCAGAAGGTTGATCACCAGGCTGAAATAGGACGCACCGGTCAGCGCGGTGGTCTGGATCTCGTTGCCGATGGAGAGCAGGAAGGCCAGCGCCTGCGGGATGATCAGGTAGGCGAGCACCGCGCCGGTGACGAACAGCACCGCGCCGACCGAGACGAACGAGACCGCGTACCGGCGCTCGTTCTTGAGCAGGCCGGGGGTGATGAAACCCCAGATCTGGTAGAGCCAGACCGGGCAGGCCAGGATCACACCGGCCGTCGCGCCGACCTTGAGACGCAGCATGAACTGGTCGAACGGGCCGGTGCCGAGCAGCGTGCACGCGCCCGGCTCCGCGCTGAACGACGCGCGCGAGGAGGCCGGCAGCGAGCAGTAGGGCTGCTTGAGCAGCTCGCCCAGGCTCGGCCAGCCGAAGAACGCGACCTCGAACCAGATGTAGCCGAAGACCGTCGTGATGATGATCGCGACGAGCGCGATGCCGAGCCGGTTCCGCAGCTCGTACATGTGGTCGATCAGCGACATCGACCCGTCGGGGTTGGATGCCCGGCGACGGCGGAACGGTGACTTCACGGTGCCGGGATCAGGTCGCGTCGGTGCTGCGGCCCGGCTGCGCCTGCGGCGTGCTCTCCGCCGGGGTGCCGTTCGGCGTCGGGGTGCCGTTCGTCGTCGAGGTGCCGTTCGTCGTCGACGTCGGGAGCGCCTGCGGCGTCGTGGGAGTGCTCTCGGCCGGCTTCGCGGCGTCGGGCTTCGCGCCGTCGGCCGGCGGGTCGTCCTCCTTGAGGCCCTTCATCTCGCCCTTGAACACGCGGGCGGACTGGCCGATCGAGCGCGCCATGTCCGGGAGCTTCTTCGCACCGAACAGCAGCAGCAGGACGGCGATGATGATGATCCACTCGTAGCCACCCGGCATGGGAACCTCCTCGACGACGGTGACGCAGCGCCCACACTACCCGGGCCTGGATCACACTCCGTCGCCGCGTGCTCCTCGCCCACCGGAGGTCGGGAGCCGGTCACCCGCCGGCCACCTCCCGGTCCAGTGCCTCCCGCGCACGCTGCGCGACGGTCGCGGCGAGGTCGGGCGGGTCCAGGATCCGGGCCGCGCCGCCGAGCCCGAGCACGAGCCGGACCAGCCACGCCGGGTCGGCGTAGCGCATCAGCACCCGGATCCGGTCGGTCCCGGCCGGACCCCCCGCGGCTGCCCCGGAGCCGGCCTCCACCACGTCGTCGACCGGGTAGTACTCGGCGATCCAGTACGCGTCCGGCGTCAGCTCGAGCACGGCCGTGCGCTGGCCCTCCTCCGGCCGGAACAGCCCCTCGGAGACGTCGGTGGGCCGGGCCTCGGGGTGCGCCTGGGCGGGCTCGTCGAGCCGCTCGACGTCCTCCACCCGGTCCAGCCGGAACAGCCGCACGCCCTCGGCCCGGCGGCACCAGGCCTCCAGGTAGCCACGCCCCTCCACGAGCAGCAGCCGCATCGGGTCCACCACGCGCCGCGACACCGCGTCCCGCCCGGCGGTGTAGTAGACGATCCGCAGCGCCCGCCCGGCCTCCAGCGCGGTGCGCACGGCGGTCGTGGTCGCCTCCTCCTGCGCTCCCACGTCGGTGACAGCCCCTTGCGGGAGGGCGACCATCCGGGACGGCCCGGCGACGTCGCCGACCGCGGCCTCGATCTTGCCGGTGGCCCGGGCCACGGCGTCCGAGTCGACCAGGCCCGGGGTCTCGTGCAGCGTGCGCAGGGCGACCAGCAGCGCCGTGGCCTCGGCGGTGGTCAGCCGCAGGGGACGGCGCATCCCGGCGTCCTCGATCACCGTGACGGTGTCCCCGGCGAACGAGAGGTCCACCAGGTCGCCCGGGCCGTAGCCGGGCAGCCCGCACATCCAGAGCAGTTCCAGGTCCCGGCGCAGCTGGCGCTCGTCGACGCCGAAGTCCGCGGCCGCCTCGGCGACCGGGATCCCGGGGTGCGCGCGCAGGTAGGGCACCAGCGACAACAGCCGCGGCAGCCGGTCGGTCACCCCGCCGCCGCTCACGTCCCCACCCCGGCCGGGCTCGCCGCGGCGGCCCACAGCGCGCGGACCGCGTCCGCCAGCTCCGGCGGGTCCAGCACGGCGACGTCCGGGCCGTGCCCGGCCAGCCAGCGCGCCACCACCCGCATGTCGCGCAGCTCGATCTCCAGCTCGACGCCGTCGCGGCCGTGGTGGGTACGCGGCCCGGTCGTCCGGCCGAGGCGGCGCAGCCCGTGCGCCCGGTCGGCGGCGGCCCACACGCGGGCGGTCCCGGACACCGGCGGCGGGCCGACACTGGCGCGCACCAGCCCGCGCAGGTCCACCCCGTCCGGGACGGTCACCGCACCCGAGGCCCCGCGCGCGGTCACCGCGCCGTTGATCCGGGACAGGCGGAAGCACCGCACGTCGTCGCGGTCACGGTCGTGCCCGACCAGGTACCAGCGTCCGCGCCAGGACACCACGCCCCACGGCTCGACGGTGCGCCGCGCGAGCTCTCCGCCGGGCCCTCCGCGCCGGTGCTCGAACTCCACCACCCGCCCGGCCTGCACCGCGGCCAGCAACGACGCCAGCGCCGGCTCGCCGGCCTGGACCCGGGGCTGCACGGCCCCGGCCCGGGACTCGTCGACCTCGACCCCGGCGGCGCGCAGCTTCACCAGCGCCCCGTGCGCGGCCCCGGACAGCTCCGGGGAGTCCCACAGCCGCGCGGCCAGCGCGACGGCGGTGGCCTCGTCGGGTTCGAGCTCGACCTCGCCCAGCTCGTAGTCGGCGCGCGCGATCCGGTACCCGTCGGCGGTGTCAAACACCGAGGTCCGGCCGGTCTCCAGCGGGACGCCCAGCTCGCGCAGCTCGGCCTTGTCCCGCTCGAACATCCGGAAGAAGGCCTCGTCGCTCGTCACGGCGGCGTAGCCGGGCACGGTCGCCCGGATCCGCTCCGCCGGCAGGAACACACCCGTCGACAGGAGGCAGAGCACGAGGTTCACCAGGCGCTCGGAGCGGGCGGAGGACACGCGCGGCATCGTATCGGCGGGGCCCGGTCGCGGCCGGTCGCCCCGCACGTCCGGGAACCCCGGACCGCGGTGTCCCCACGGCGGCGTCCCGGCCGCGGTGTCTCATCCTGGGACGGCGCGGACCTTGACGCCGGTCCGCGCGCGGCGAAAGGCTCCCCTCCTGCGGCGTGGCAGTCGGCGCCGCTGCCTGAACGACGCACGCGGAGGAGCCCGACACCATGGCCGAGCACGCAGCCGACGCAGGGGCCGAGTCGTTCAACCCGTGGAGCGTGGTCAACCTGGTGTTCCACCACCTCGCCGACCTCGGCCTGCACCCGGTGCTCGGCGAGGCCGGGGACCCGAACGCGGCGGCGTCGGACCTGCTCCTGGCCATGGGGATCACACCGGCGCCGGACCACGCCGGGCCGGCCGACGCCGGGGTGCAGAGCAACCTCGCCGACCTGCGCCGCAAGTACATGCCCGAGGTGGAGTGACCGCACGGAGGCGTCAGACTGTCCCGCATGGTCGACACCGCGGAACGCGCACTGGTCCAGACCCAGCTCGAGGACCTGCGCGGCGCCTGCTCGAGTGGCTTCGGCACCCTTCCCGGCGAGGAGGTCGTCAGCTACTACCCGCCCGAGATGGAGCGCCACGCCCACCTGTTCGGCCTGGCCGGGACGAACATCGACGGGACGCAGTGGTCCGTCGGTGACGCGGACGTCCGTTTCCCGCTGCACTCGATCTGCAAGGTGTTCACCTACGGCCTGGCCCTGGAGGACAACGGCCGCGACGAGACCATGCGCCGGGTCGGCGTCGAACCCTCCGGCGACCCGTTCAACTCGATCACCTTCGACGAGGTCAACCACCGCCCGTTCAACCCGATGATCAACGCCGGCGCCCTGGTCGCGGCGAACCTGGTGCGCGGCGGCGACCGCGACGAGCGGGTGGCCCGGCTGCTCGACCGCTACCGCACCTACGCCGGCAACCCGGACCTGCAGGTCGACCAGGACATCCTGGCCGCGCAGCTGGTCTCCAACGACCGCAACCTCGGCATCAGCTACCTGATGCGCAGCCTCGGCATGCTCGACGGCGACATCGAGGACAACCTGTTCGTCTACCTCTCGGCCTGCTCGATCACCGTCACCGCGGCCGAGCTGAGCGTGATGGGCGCGACGCTGGCCCACGGCGGACGCAACCCGCTGACCGGCGACCGGGCGCTGGCCCGCGAGTACACCCGCAGCATCATCAGCGTGATGACCATGTGCGGCATGTACGACGCCGCCGGCGAGTGGACCCACGACGTGGGCATCCCGGCCAAGTCCGGCGTCTCCGGCGGGATCATGGCCGCGATTCCCGCCTACTTCGGTCTCGGCGTCTACTCCCCCGGCCTGGACCGGCACGGCAACTCCGTGCGCGGGGTCGCGGTCTGCCGCGAGCTCTCGGCCCGGTTCGGCCTGCACGTCTTCGCCGACCCGTCCGAGTCGCAGTTCGGCCGGGTCGCGCAGCCCGAGCTCACCTAAACGCACCGCCGAACCTGCTCGCCGACGGCGCCGCGACCCGGCATCCTGCGGCGTGTGCGCCGGCTGCTGCTCGACCTCACGCTCGCGGCGACCCTGCTGGTCGGCTTCGCCACCGTGCAGAACGCCGGGGCCCACCTCGTCACCGGGGTCGCGTTCGTGCTGCTGGCCCCGTTCCACCTGCTGACCCGGCGACGGCTGGTCGCCGCGTCGGTGCGCCGGCGGCTGGGCGGGCTGCGCGCCGTCGGCGGGCCGGCCCTGCTCATCACGTTCCTGGTGATGCTCGGCTCGGGCGTCGCCCAGTACCTCCTGCCCGGCAGCGAGCCTGCGGTCATCACCCACTCCGGCAGCGGCGTGCTGCTCGTCGTGGTCGCGGTGGTGCACGTCTGGAACCGCCGCCGGCGGCTGCTCCCGCCCGCGCCGGGCCCGACGCGGGCGCCTCCTACAACGAGGCGATGAGGCGGTCCACCCGCTCGTCGACCGCGCGGAACGGGTCCTTGCACAGCACGGTGCGCTGGGCCTGGTCGTTGAGCTTGAGGTGCACCCAGTCGACGGTGAAGTCGCGCCCGGCCGCCTGCGCGGCGGCGATGAAGTCGCCGCGCAGCTTGGCCCGGGTGCTCTGCGGCGGGGTGTCCTTGGCGGCCTCGATCTCGCCGTCGTCGGTCACCCGGTCCACCAGGTCCTTGCGCTGCAGCATGTCGAACAGGCCCCGGCCGCGGCGGATGTCGTGGTAGGCCAGGTCGAGCTGGGCGATCCGGGCGCTGGCGAGGTCCAGGTTGTTGCGGTCCTGGTAGCGCTGCAGCAGCCGCTGCTTGATCGCCCAGTCGATCTCCCGGTCGATCAGCGACAGGTTCTGCGACTCGACGGCGTCGAGCGTGCGGCCCCAGAGCTCCACGACGCGTTCCATCGTCTTGTCCCCGGTGCCGCGCTGGGCCATGAACTCCACCGCCCGGGCGTGGTACTCGCGCTGGATGTCCAGCGCACTGGCCTCGCGGCCGCCGGCCATCCGGACGGTCCGGCGCCCGGTCAGGTCGTGGCTGATCTCGCGGATCGCGCGGATCGGGTTGTCCAGGGTGAAGTCCCGGAACTGGACGCCGGCCTCGATCATCTCCAGGACCAGCGTCGCCGTGCCGACCTTGAGCAGCGTCGTGGTCTCGGACATGTTCGAGTCGCCGACGATCACGTGCAGGCGCCGGTAGCGCTCGGCGTCGGCGTGCGGCTCGTCCCGGGTGTTGATGATCGGCCGGGACCGGGTGGTCGCCGAGGAGACGCCCTCCCAGATGTGCTCGGCGCGCTGGGACAGGCAGTAGACGGCGCCGCGCGGGGTCTGCAGGACCTTGCCGGCACCGCAGATCAGCTGGCGGGAGACCAGGAACGGGAGCAGGACGTCGGCGATCCGGGAGAACTCGCCCTGCCGGGCCACCAGGTAGTTCTCGTGGCAGCCGTAGGAGTTGCCCGCCGAGTCGGTGTTGTTCTTGAACAGGTAGATGTCGCCGCCGATGCCCTCGTCGACCAGCCGCCGCTCGGCGTCGACGAGCAGGTCCTCGAGGATCCGCTCACCGGCCTTGTCGTGCGAGACGAGCTGGGTGAGCGAGTCGCACTCGGCGGTCGCGTACTCGGGATGTGAGCCGACGTCGAGATAGAGCCGCGCCCCGTTGCGGAGGAAGACGTTCGACGACCGCCCCCAGGACACCACTCGGCGGAACAGGTATCGCGCGACCTCGTCCGGCGACAGGCGTCGCTGTCCGTGGAAGGTGCACGTGACACCGAACTCGGTCTCGACCCCGAAGATCCGACGCTGCATGCCGTTCAGGGTAGGCGTTAACGGGCATCTACTGTCAGACCTGTGAGCGAGTGGTATCGGCGCGCCGCCGGCAGGTCCCGTCATCTCCGGGGTGGGTTGGCGACCGTGTCCGCCACCGACCGGGCCATCACGGCGGCGATCGCGGACCGCCCCTACACCCGGGCGGACGTCGCGATGCGGCGCCTGTCGCGGGCCGCGGACCACAGCGTGCTGTGGATGGGCGTGGGCGCGCTGCTCGCGATCCGGCGCGGGAACGGGCGCAAGGCCGCGATGCGCGGGCTGGCAGCGATCGCGCTGAGCAGCGTCACCGCGAACGCCGTGCTCAAGCCGCTGCTGCCCCGGCGGCGCCCGGCCGCGGCCGAGCTGCCGCCCTACCGCAGGATCCCGAACCCGCCGACGTCCTCGTCGTTCCCGTCCGGGCATGCCGCCTCGGCCGCCGCGTTCGCCACCGCGGTCGCGCTGGAGAACCCCAAGGCCGCGCCGCTGGTGGTCCCGCTGGCCGGCGCCGTCGCCTACTCCCGGGTGCACGTGGGCGTGCACTGGGCCTCGGACGTGCTGGTCGGCGCCGCGATCGGGACCGGCGTGGGCCTGCTGACCCGGCGCTGGTGGCCCCCGCGCACCTCGGACGAGGCCCGTGCCCGTCCGGTCGACTCCGTGCCGGTGCTGCCCGAGGGCGAGGGCCTGGTCATCGTTTCCAACCCGTTCTCCGGGCCGCCGGACTACGACGCCTCCGACGACGTCGCCGCCCGGCTGCCCGCCGCGCACCACCTCGTCGTGACCCAGGGACTCGACGTGGACGAGCAGCTGGAGAAGGCGATCGTCGAACGCGGCCGCTGGGTGCGCGCGATCGGCGTCGCCGGCGGCGACGGGACGGTGGCCACGGCCGCCGCGGTGGCCGACCGGCACTCGTTGCCGCTGGTGGTGGTGCCGGCCGGGACGCTGAACCACTTCGCCCGCGACGTCGGCATCTACGACACCCAGGAGGCCGTCGACGCCACCCGGGCCGGCGAGGCGGTCGCCGTGGACCTGGCGATGGTCGAGGCGCACCCGGGCCGCGGCAGCGACCCGGACGACCCGGCGGTCACCAACACCCGCTACTTCCTCAACACCGCCTCCATCGGCTCCTACCCGGAGCTGGTCCGGCTGCGCGAGAAGTGGCAGCCGCGCTGGGGCAAGTGGCCCGCGTTCGTAGCCGCCCTGGTCACGGTGCTGCACCGCTCGGAGAAGGTGCAGGTGCGGGTCGAGGACCAGTGGCAGCAGGTGTGGTTCCTGTTCGTCGGCAACGGGCCCTACCACCCGCGCGGCGCGGTGCCGGCCTGGCGCCCGACACTCGACTCCGGGCTGCTCGACGTGCGCTGGCTGCGCGCCGACGTGCGCTTCTCCCGCACCCGGGTCGTCGTCGCGCTGATCCTCGGCGCGCTCGGGCACAGCCGCGTCTACGCCCAGCGCGAGGTCCCCGAGATCGACGTCGAGCTCAAGGAGCCGAGCATGCTGGCCACCGACGGCGAGCTGGTCGAGGAGGCCGGGCGCTACACGTTCCGGGTGGCGCCGAACCCGATCCCGGTCTACCGCCGCGACGAGGAGCACTGGACGGGCCGGTCGCGGCCCTTCCACGGCTGATCGGGTCAGGCCGGCAGGCCCTCGATCAGCGCGGCGTACCAGTCGACGCCCTCGAGGAGGGCGGAGACGGTGAGCCGCTCGTCGTAGCTGTGGATCGACTGCCGCTGCGCCCGGCTCATCCGGAACGGCGCGAACCGGTAGACCCGGTTGCAGATCCGGGTGAAGTGGCGGGAGTCGGTGGCGGCCATGGCCGCGTACGGCGTGGCCACGGCGTCCGGGAACACCGCCGCGACGGTCCGCTCGATCAGCGAGAACGCCGGTTCCCCCGCCCACGGCGACACCGGGCTCGGCTCGATCGCGTCCACGACCGACACCTCCACCCCGGGGTCACCGATCGTGCGGCGCAGGTGCTCGGCGACCCCGGCCACGGAGTCGCCCACGAGGATGCGGGCGTTGACGCCGGCCGTCGCGGTCGTGGCGATCACGTTGGACGCTCCCGATCCGGTCAGGGTCGTCACCGACAGCGTCGTCCGGGTCATCGCGGCGGCCTCGGGCCCGGCGGCGCGCAGCGCGCGCGTGACCAGCGGGCCGAGGCGGTCGGCGGCGCCCATCAGCCGGCTCAGCGCGAACGGGGCCCGGGGCGCCATCCGGCGGAGCATCTCGACCGTCGGGGCGGGCAGCGACGACGGCATCGCGCTGCGGTCCAGGCGCCACACCGCACGCGCGATCCGCGCCGTCGGCCCGCCCGCGGCCGGGGTGGACGAGTGCCCGCCGCGGCCACGGGCGCGCAGCTCGAACAGCGACGACCCCTTCTCGGTCACCCCGATGACGCCCACCGCGGCCGCGACCCCGGGGAACGCCTGCCCGGCCACCGCGCCGCCCTCGTCGAGCACGAACCACGGCCGGACGCCGTGTGAGCGCAGGTGCTCGACGGCCTCGACGGCGGAGGCCCCGCCCACCTCCTCGTCGCAGCCGAAGGACAGCCACACATCACGCTCGGGCACGAACCCGGCGCCCAGCAGCCGCTCGACGGCGGTACAGATCGCGACCACGCACCCCTTGTCGTCGAGCGTGCCGCGGCCCCAGACCGCCGGGCCCTCCGGCGAGTCCGCCAGCACCGCGTCGAACGGCGGGTGGGTCCACGGCGCCTCGCCGTCGACCGGGACCACGTCGAGGTGGGCCATCAGGACCAGCGGGTCCGCGCCGGTCCGCCCGCGCCAGTGCAGGAGCAGCGCGTGCGTCGCCGGGCGGGTGACCGCAAGGTCGCGGTGCACCAGCGGGAAGCGCCGGGCCAGCTCGTCGAGCAGGTGGTCGAAGGCCGCGCCGTCGGTCCGGGCCGGGTCGCGGTGCGACACCGTGGGGGCCCGCACGAGCGAGCGCAGCGCGGCGACCGCCGGATCGTCGTCACCGACCGCGGACGCTGCGGGCTCGCGCCGGCCCCCCTGATTCGTCATGGCACCCTCATACACCGGTGCGCGGTACCGGAGGAAGGCCGGGACACGCGCCACACCACGGGATCGGCCGTGCGGGCCGCCCTTAGGGTCATCGGGTAGGTACTCGGGCGAGGACACGGCGACCGACCGGCCGGCCGGACCCGGTCAGCGACGTCGACCGTGCGACGAGCGGAACCGGTCGGATCGAGAGAGGCCCTTCCTGGGATGAACGACGTGCACGAGTCGATGCTGCTGCGCGACGCCCGCGTCCTCGGCGGGCCGGACGGCTGGGCCCGCGCCGGGGACCCGGTCGACGTCCGGATCGAGCACGGGCTGGTCACCGCGATCGGGCACGACCTGTCCGTGGCCGGCGCGGAGGTCGTCGATCTGGGCGGGCGCACGCTGGCGCCCGGGCTGTGGGACAACCACGTGCACGCCGACCAGTGGTCGCTCGCGCGGCGGCGGACGGATGTGTCGGGGGCCCGCTCGGCCGCCGAGGCGGTCGCCCTGGTCGAGGCGCGGCTGCGCGCCGACCCGCCGGCCCCGGGCGAGACGCTGATGGGCTACGGGTTCCGCGACGCGCTGTGGCCCGAGCCCGCGCACCGCGACGTCCTGGACCCGGTCTCGGGTGACACCCCGGTCGTCCTGGTGTCCGCGGACCTGCACCAGGGCTGGCTGAACTCGGCGGCGCTGGCCCGCTACGGGCACCGCGGCCACCCGACCGGCATGGTCCGCGAGTCGGACTTCTTCGCCCTCACCACGGCGTTGCAGAACGTCGCGGCGCAGCAGCTGGACACGTTCGCCGCCGACGCGGTGCACGCCGCCGCGGCGCGGGGCGTGGTCGGGATCGTGGACTTCGAGGCACCGTGGCCGCTCGATGCCTGGGCCCGGCGGATCGCCGCCGGCGCGGACGGGCTGCGGGTGGTGGCCGCGGTCTGGCCGGGCCGGCTCGACGACCCGATCGGGCGCGGCCTGCGGACCGGCGACGTGGTCCCGGGCACCGGCGGGCTGCTCACCGCCGGCCCACTCAAGATCGTCACCGACGGGTCGCTGAACACCCGCACCGCCTACTGCCACGACCCCTACCCGGGCCTGGAGGGCACCGCGCACCCCTGCGGGATGCTGCTCGTCCCGCCCGAGGAGCTGGAGCCGCTGCTGCACCGGGCCACTGCGAACGGCCTGGACGTGGCGGTGCACGCGATCGGCGACCGCGCGAACACGCTGGTCCTGGATGCGTTCGCGGCCACCGGGGCCCGGGGCCGGATCGAGCACGCACAGCTGCTCGACGACGCCGACGTCCCCCGCTTCGCCGCGCTCGGCCTGGTCGCCAGCGTGCAGCCCGAGCACGCCCTCGACGACCGCGACGTCGCCGACGCGCTGTGGAAGGGCCGCACGCACCGCTCGTTCGCGTTCGCCTCACTGCACGCCGCCGGGGCCGGTCTGGCCCTGGGCTCGGACGCACCGGTCGCGCCGCTGGACCCGTGGCTGGCGATCGCCGCGGCCGTGCACCGCACCTCCGACGACCGGGAGCGCTGGCACCCGGAGCAGGAGATCGGCCGCGACGTCGCCCTGGCCGCGTCCGCCGGGCCGGACGGGCCGATCGCGGCGGGCCGCCGGGCGGACCTGGTGGTCACCGACGCCGACCCCGCCGCCTGCGACCCGTCGACGCTGCGCACGATGCCGGTCGCCGGGACGCTGCTGGGCGGACGCTGGACCCACCGCGCCGGGATCTGAACGGTGCCCGGCCCCCGCCCCGACCTGGTCGCCGCGATCGTCCGCGCGGCCGATCGGGGCGGCGACGGCGGCGAGCCCGGCACCGGCGCCCCGCACAGCGGCGGCGAGCCCGGCACCGGCGACGCGGACCCGACGCTCGACGCCGTCGCCGAACGGGTGCAGGTGCCCGGAGGACCGCTGCACCTGCTGCGCCCGCGGGATCCCGACGCCCTGGCCTTCGAGACCGTGAGCGCGCCGGACGCGGAGGTCGAGGAGCTGCACCCTCCGCACTGGGCCCGGCTGTGGGCCTCCGGCACCGCACTGGCCCGAGTGGTCGACGCCCCTCCTCCCCCGCCCACTGTGGCCGGGCGCGACGGGGCCGGGCGGATCGTCGTGCGTGGGCGGTCGGTGCTGGAGCTGGGCTGCGGGCTCGGGCTGCCGGCCCTGACCGCGGCCCGCGCCGGGGCGCGGGTGCTGGCCACCGATCGTGCCCTCGGCGCCGTGGCCTACGTCGCCGCGACCGCCGCCCGCGAGGGCATTGACCTGCACAGCGCCTCCTGCACGTGGGACGCTGCGGAGCCGCTCGTCGAGCAGGGGCCGTGGGACGTCGTCCTGGCCGCGGACGTGATCTACGGCCAGGAGGCCCTGACCGTGCTGGCCGCCCTGCTGCCCCGCCTCGCCGCCGACGACGGCGAGGTGTGGCTGGCCGACCCCCGCCGTCCGCTGACCCCGGAGTTCCTCGCCGACGCCCGCAGCAGGTGGCGTGAGGTCGACACGCGGGAGTCGCCCGTGCAGGGCGTACGGCTGCACCGTCTGCGCGGCCCCATCCGCACTCCGACCCACGCACCGCGTTAACCGCCACTCCGGGAATCGACCTCGCACGGGTTCCGGTGTCCTCGCACAGGTCATAACCCGTGCGAGGACACGCGAACCCGTGCGAAGTGGCCGCAGCTCGGGTCGTCGACCGGGCGGATGAGGTGCGCGTCGTACGGCCGGAAGCTCCGGCCCGGTCTACCGTGATCACGTCCCGCGCGAGCCGTCGTCCGCCGCGCGAGCCGTCGTCGAAGGAGCCCCACGATTTTCCGCCTGCCGCAGGGCACCGCGTTCACCGGCCTGGTCGTCACGTTCACCGTCGTCATGCTGGGTGCGACGCTGCCCACCCCGATGTACGCGCTCTACCAGCGCGAGCTCGGCTTCTCCCCGATCGTCCAGACGGTGATCTTCGCCGTCTACGCGGTCGGTGTGCTCGGGGCGCTGTTGCTGTGCGGGCGATGGTCCGACCAGGTCGGCCGCCGCCCGATGCTGCTGGCCGGGGTGGCGTTCTCGCTGGTCAGCTCCGTGGTGTTCCTGGTCGCCGGACCGGTGTGGGTGCTCCTGGTCGGGCGGCTGCTCTCCGGGGTCTCGGCCGGGATCTTCGCGGGGGCCGCGACGGCCGCGGTGATCGAGGCCGCGCCGAGTGCCTGGGAGTCGCGCGGCTCGTCCGTGGCCACCGCCGCGAACTCCGGCGGGCTGGGCCTGGGCCCGATCCTGGCCGGGCTCGCCGTGCAGTTCCTGCCGTCGCCGCTGCACCTGTCGTTCGCCGTGCACGCGGTCGCGGTCGCGGTGTGCGGTCTGCTGGTGTGGTTCGCCCCGGAGACCGTCACCCGGGCGGAGCGCCCGCGGCTGCGGCCGCAGACGCTGCTCGTGCCGGGCGAGGTGCGGGCGGTGTTCGCCAGCGCGGCGACGGCCGGGTTCGCCGGGTTCGCCGTGCTGGGGCTGTTCACCGCGATCTCGCCGCGCATCGTGTCCGAGGTGATCGGCAACCCGAACCATGCCGTGGCCGGACTGATGTCGTTCCTGCTGCTCGGGGCCTCGGCCGCGGCGCAGCTCGGGCTGCGCCGCTTCGGCGTCGACCGCACCCTGAACCTCGGCTGCGTGCTGCTGGTGGTGGGCATCCTGCTGGTCGGGCTCTCGGTCGCGACGGCGTCGCTACCCGAGCTCGTGATCGGCGCGCTGGTGGCGGGCGTCGGGCAGGGGATGTCGTTCAGCAAGGGCCTGGCCGCGGTGAACGCCCGGGTCGACCCGGCGCACCGGGCCGGGGTGACCTCGTCCTACTTCGTGGTCCTCTACGTGGCGATCTCGCTGCCGGTGGTCGGGATCGGCGCCGCGTCGATGGCCTGGGGCCTGGTGACGGCCGGGATCGTGTTCTGCGTCGCGGTCGCGGTACTGGCCGCGGCGGCGCTGACGGCGTTGCTGGTGCTGCAGCGCCGCACCGCGCACCGGGTCGACGCCGTCAGCGGGTGAGCGGCTCGCGCAGCGCCGCCACGACCTGACCGGGGGCCGGCACGCTCACCGGCCCCGTCGGGCCCGGTGCCGGCGGCGCGCGAGGCCGCCAGGTACACCTCGCGCACGTCGGGCGGGATCGCCGCCGTGTCGGAAGTCGTCGGAGAAAGATGTGGCCGAGAATGTCGAGACCGGTCCGGCGGCTTCGTCCCAGGGTCGGATGCGGCCACCGTGGCCGTACCGGAGACGAGGAGACCGACCATGGCGAAGTACCTGCTTCTCAAGCACTACCGCGGCGCGCCCGAAGCCGTGAACGGCGTCCCGATGGACCGGTGGACCCCGCAGGAGGTCGAGGACCACATCCGGTACATGAACGACTTCGCGGCGAAGCTCGAGGGCACCGGCGAGTTCGTGGACGGGCAGGCGCTCGCGCCCGAGGGCACGTTCGTCCGCTACGACGGGGAGGGACGCCCGCCGGTGACCGACGGTCCGTTCGCGGAGACCAAGGACCTGATCGCCGGGTGGATGGTGATCGACGTCGACACCTACGAGCGGGCGCTCGCGCTGGCGGGCGAGCTGTCCGCCGCCCCCGGGGCCGGCGGTGGGCCGATCCACGAGTGGCTCGAGCTGCGCCCGTTCCTGAGCGAGGCGCCGACGGTGACCGAGTGACCGTGCACCGCGGACCGGCCGGGGAGACCGGATGTTGGACGACGCGCTGCTGCGGGAGCTGACGCCCGCGGTGATCGGCGTCCTCGTCCGCCGCGGGGTCGACTTCGCGACGGCCGAGGACGCCGTGCAGGAGGCGCTGCTGCAGGCGACGCTGTCCTGGCCGGACGGGCGGCCGGCCGAGCCGAAGGCCTGGCTGGTCGCCGTCGCGTGGCGCAAGTTCCTGGACGCGCACCGCTCCGAGGCCGCCCGCCGGGACCGGGAGCAGCGGGTCGAGGTGGAGCCGCCGCCCGGGCCGGCCGAGACCGCGGACGACACGTTGTCGCTGTTCTTCCTGTGCGCCCACCCGTCGCTGACCCCGGCCTCGGCGGTCGCGCTCACGCTGCGCGCGGTCGGCGGCCTGACCACCCGGCAGATCGCGGCGGCGTACCTGGTGCCGGAGGCGACGATGGCACAGCGGATCAGCCGGGCCAAGCGCACGGTCGCCGGTGTGCGGTTCTCCGAGCCGGGCGACCCCGCGACCGTGCGCCGGGTGCTCTACCTGGTGTTCAACGAGGGCTACACCGGCGACGTCGACCTGGCCGCCGAGGCGATCCGGCTGACCCGGCAGCTGGTGTCCCTGACCGATCGCAAGGGGGCCGGAGCCGAGGAGACCGCGGGCCTGCTGGCGCTCATGCTGCTGCACCACGCACGGCGACCGGCCCGGACGCGGGCCGACGGCAGCCTGGTCCCCCTCACCGAGCAGGACCGCTCCCGCTGGGACACCTCGCTGATCACCGAGGGCGTCGCGGTCCTGCAGTCTGCGCTGGCCCGCGACCGGCTCGGCGAGTACCAGGCCCAGGCCGCCGTCGCCGCCCTGCACGCCGACGCCCCGCGCGCCGAGGAGACCGACTGGCCACAGATCGTCGGCTGGTACGACGAACTGCTCCGGCTCACCGGGAGCCCGGTCGCGGCGCTCAACCGGGCGGTCGCGGTCGGCGAGGCGGACGGTCCGGCGGCCGGCCTCGCGGCCCTGGCCGCCGTGGACCCGGGCCTGCCCCGCCACACCGCCGCGTCGGCGTACCTGCACGAGAAGTCGGGCGACCTCCCGACCGCGGCCCGCCTGTACTCCGACGCGGCCCGGTCCGCCCCCACACTCGCCGAGCGCCACCACCTCACCCGCCAGGCCGCGCGCATCGGCCAGTCCCTGCCGGACTGAGCCTGAGCCTCACGGCACGGGGCGCGTCGACGAGATCGTCCAGGTTCGCGACGCGCACACGAGTGACGCCGGCGACCGCCGGGGCGGGTGGTTCGGGGCGTCGCCGACCCGGGACGTCGATGATCGCTGCGGGTTGGCGGCGGGGTGTCCGGCTGGGATCGATCCAGGCCGGTGGCAGGAACTCGGGGAGTCCGTCGCGGATGCGGACGGTCCAACCCGGATGGTGGATCAGCCGGTGGTGCTGTCGACACAGCATCACCAAATTGTCGATCTTCGATTCGCCGAGGTCTTCCCACGGAATGATGTGGTGGACCTCGCACCACGACGGTGGCCGGTCGCAGCCGGGGTGGGCGCATCCGCGGTCGCGGGCGATCACGGCGCGGCGGAGTCCGTCGGGGATCGAGCGGGTGACGCGTCCGACGTCGAGGGGTTGTCCTTCGCCGTTGAGGACGATGGGCAGGACGGCGGCGTCGCAGGCGAGCAGCCGCAGGGTTTCCGGTGAGGTTTGGCCGCCGAAGTCGAGCATCCCGTTGCGGGCGCGGGCTTCGAGATCTTCGAGTCGGATGATCACCGAGATCTGCGGGCGCCGCCCGCCGGTCTCCGGCACCAGCGCCGCGGGACCGTGCGCGAGGGCGAACCCACACACCTCGGCCAGGGCTTCGGCCTGGCGTTGGGCGGGTTCGCGGGTCTCCTCGGCCGAGGTCGGCTTGGATTTGGCGTCGATGACGGTGGCGATGGTGTCGAACATGGCGGCGTCGTCGAACCGTCCGGTGATCTTCCCGCCAGGGCCATTGCGGTGGCGCACCAGGCGCAGTTCGTTGACCTCCGGCTCGGGGCGGTCGTCGTCAGGTTCGGGCCCGTCCTGGTCGAGCTTCTCGATCAGCTCGCCGCCCCACGTCTGCAACTCGGTGGGCGTGTAGTCGGAGGCCTTGGCGGCCAGTTCGGCCTCGGCGCCGGCCCAGACGGCCGGCGCGAGACGATCCGCGGCGCGGGACCCCAGCACCTTCGCGACGACCTCGACATGCCGGAGGCTGGTGCGTCCGGCGTCGAACACCTCGCTGGTGGCAGGCAGCCGGGGCGGCAACTGCGTGCCGTCCAGAGCGGTCTTCCCGACCACGTTCTCCGCGGCAGTGGTGTGGCGGCGCGCCTCGTGCCGTTCCCACCCGAGCAGGTCGGCCAGGGCGGCGGTGCTGGTCTTGTAGCCGCGCGAGGTGAACACGTCACGGCGTTCAGCCGCGGCCAGCACGCCGACCGAGAGGTGATCGAGGCGCCGCCGCGCGTCCTCGCAGGCGATCAGCACGGAGATCTGCTCGGTGTCGCCGGCCCCGACAACCACCGCGCGCAGCTGTTCGACGGCCTCGATGAGGCGGTCGTGCGCGGCGGCGATCCGGGTGTCGGGCATGGCACCATCATACTCGAACAAATGTTCGCATCAAGGTCCGTCGTCGCAGGTCAGCGACCACTGGGCGCAGGACCGCCGGGCGGTTGCGCCGGATACGGTCGTCGCCATCGGTGTCGCTCCGGACCGCGCGAGGTCTCGACATGCTCGGCTCCGGAGCACAGCGTGAGAGCGGGAGGAACCGACAACGAGGACGGGAGGCCGGATGACGTCGACACAACGCTCCGATGCCGAGCTGGCCGTCGATGCCGTACGGGCCGGCATGGACGTCATCCGGGCGACGTCGGGCGAGGCGGCCGGGCGCATACCGAAGGGCGGGGACGACTTCGCGACGGCCGCGGACATCCACGCGGAGCACGCGATCCGTTCCGTCCTCCGCGCCGGCCGGCCGGACGACGCGATCGAGGGCGAGGAGCTCGGACGGTCCGGCGACCTCGGTCGGAGCGCGCGCCTGTGGCGGGTGGATCCGCTGTGCGGCACCCGCAACTTCGCCTCCGGGGCCGGTGACTACTGCACCAACGTCGCGCTCTGCCTCTCCGGAACGCCGGTCGTGTCGGCGGTCGGCGACCCACGCCGTCACGTCGTGTACTGGACCGACGGCGTGCGGGCGGGGGCGCTGACCGACGGCGGTGACCTGCCGCTGCGGCCGGACGCGCACAACCGCATCGTCGAGCTCAACGCGGACGAGCCGTGGGACGTCGTGACGTCACGACTGCTCGCCGACCGTGGACTACGCGAGGCGATGACGCCGAGGGTCAGCGCGACGACCCTCGCCCTGGCCTGGGTCGCGGCCGGGCACCGGGCCGCCTACGTCAACGACGGCGACCTGCGCGAGAGCGTGCACTTCGCCGCCGGGATCGCGCTCTGCCGGGGAGCCGGCTGCGTGGTCACCGACCTGCACGGAGACGGCCTCGACAGCGGGCTCGGACTCCTCGTCACCGCCGACGCGCGGGTGCACGACGAGCTGCGGCACCACATCCGATCGGTGCTCGGTCACGCGGATCCACCGCCCCGGTGAGGAGGGAAGGGCGGGTCAGTGCTCCGGGCTGAACAACCGGATCTCGTGCCCGTCCGGGTCGTGCAGCGCGGCGACGGCGTTCGCCACCCGGGGCGGCTCGAACCCCGCCGCGACCACGTGCTCCACCCACCGTTGCAGGTCGGCGTGCTCGGGCACCGACAACGACAGCGGGTCGAAGCCGCCCAGCCCCGCCGACACCTCGGGGTTCTGCCGCAGCGCCACCGAGAGGACGACCCGCCCCGACGGGTCGGACAGCGACCCGGCGACACCGCGGACGACGCCGTCCTCGTCCGGGAACTCGGCCTCGACGCGGAGCCCCAGCACCGACTCGTACCAGGCACGGCTGCGCCCGATGTCGGACACCGGGATCTTGATGTGGTGCACGCCTGCGATCGGCGGAACGGTGCTCACCGGCCTAGTAGTTCTGCACGTGCTGGAACCCGAACCGGCCCTTGATGCACAGGTGCCCGTGGGTGACCGAGTGGTCGGCCGGACTGGTGACGTTGACGATCGAGCCCTGCTGGACGTGCAGCTCCAGGTTGCAGCCGACGCCGCAGAACGAGCAGACCGTCGTCGTCACGGTCTCCTCCTCCGGGTGCCAGTCGTCGTCTTCGCGCAGGTCGTGCTCGCGGACCGACTTCAGGGCCCCGGTCGGGCAGACCCCGATGCAGTTGCCGCAGTAGACGCACGCCGAGTCCGGCAGCTCCACGTCGTACTCGGTGGCGATCCGGGCGTCGAACCCTCGCCCGGCCGCCGCGATCGCGAACGTGAACTGGGCGTCGGTACCGCAGGCGTTGACGCACTTGTAGCACATGATGCAGCGCGAGTAGTCCCGCACGTAGAGGTCGTTGTCGATCTTGACGGGCTGGTGCACGTTCGCGGCCACGGCGCCGTCCGGGGCGTCGTGGTGCCCGGCGTGGCGGCGGTCGCGCTCCCCGTCGGCGGACGGCGGGGCAGGCGGCCCGTAACGGGCGGCGTCGACGCCGTAGTCGCCCATCCAGCGCTGCACGTCGTTCGAGGCCTGGCTCATGTCGGCCGAGGACGCGAGCAGCTCGAGCACCATCCTGCGGCTGTGCCGGACCTTCTCGGTGTCGGTGCGGACCTCCATCCCGTCCTCGCACGTGCGGGCACAGGACGGGACGAGCACGCGCGAGCCCTCGACCTCGACGACGCACACCCGGCACGCGTTGATCGGGTCCATGTTCGGGGCCCAGCACAGGGTCGGGGTGTCGGCCTGGGCCGGGCTGCCCTCGTCGTGCAGGGCGTTCAGGATCGTCGAGCCCTCGGGTACCCGGACCTCGTCGCCGTCGAGGGTCAGGCTGACCATCCGCCGGATCGAGCCGAGCATGACCGGCCCGGTGCTCAGGCGTTCCTCGCGGCCCCGGTCGGTGGCCACCGGGTCGGCGACGGTCGGGCCGACCGGCGACGGCGGGTGCGTGTCCCCGTCGTCGCCGCCCGGCGCGGGGCCGGACGGGTCGGTGATCGCGGCGCCGCCCGCGGCCTCGTCGGCGCCGTCGACGGAGACGCCCTGCGGGGAGCCCGACCCGCCGGACGGCCCGGCGGGTCCCTTGCCTCCCGGGGCGCCGTTGCCGCCCGTCTGCTCGTCGGTGCCGGTGTCGCCGGAGGTCCGGTCCGAGGTCGTCATCAGTGCGGGACCTTCCCGTTGCGGTTGCCGTTCGGCGCGGGCGGAGCGTCCAGGAGCCCGAGTTGCAGGGCGGAGGTGACGGCGGCGGGCGCGGTCTGCCCGAGGCCGCAGATGGAGGCGTCGCGCATCACCCGGGCCAGGTCGTCGAGCAGGGCGAGCTCGGTCTCCCGGGACCCCAGGGGCGCCCCGCGCTCCAGGCGCGCCAGCGCCTCCTCCTGGCGGACGGTGCCGACCCGGCAGGGCACGCACTGCCCGCACGACTCGTCCCGGAAGAACGCGGCGATCCGGCGCAGCGTCCCGGTCAGGTCGGCGTCGGTGTCGAACACGAGGACGACGCCGGACCCGAGGGTGGCGCCGATGTCGCGGGCGCCCTCCAGGGTGAGCACGACGTCGAGCTGGTCGGGCATCACGAAGCCGCCGGCGGCGCCTCCGAGCAGGATCGTCCGCATCTGTCCGCGCAGCCCACCGGCGAGGTCGAGGAGCTCTCTGAGCGTGGTGCCGAACTCGACCTCGTAGACACCGGGTTTCGCGACCGCGCCGGACAGGCAGAACAGCTTCGGCCCGGTCGAGCGCCCCGCCCCGACGGAGGCGAACGACGGCCCGCCGATGTCGAGCACCTCGAGCACGTTGTAGAGCGTCTCCACGTTGTTGATCGCGGTCGGCTTGCCGAACAGGCCGGACACGGCCGGGAACGGCGGCTTGTTCCGCGGTTCGCCGCGGAAGCCTTCGAGGGACTCCAGCAGCGCCGTCTCCTCGCCGCAGATGTAGGCGCCGGCGCCGCGGCGCAGCTCGATGTCGAACGCGAAGCCCTCGCCCATGACGTCGTCGCCGAGGTAGCCGCGGGCCCGCGCGGCCTCGATCGCCGCGTTCAGACGGCGGGTGGCCAGCGGGTACTCGCCGCGGATGTAGAGGTAGCCGGTCGCCGACCCGGTGACGTAGCCGGCGATCGTCATGGCCTCGATGAGGGCGAACGGGTCGCCCTCCATCAGGACCCGGTCCTTGAACGTGCCCGGCTCGGACTCGTCGGCGTTGCAGACCAGGTAGTGCGGGCGCTCCGGGGCGGCGGAGACGCCGTCCCACTTGACGCCGGTGGGGAAGGCGGCGCCGCCCCGACCGGTCAGCGAGGAGTCCTTCAGCTCGGCGATCACCCGGGTCGGGCCGAGGTCGACGGCGCGGCGCAGGGCCTGGTAGCCGCCGTGCGCGCGGTAGTCGTCGAGGCTGCCGGGGTCGACGACGCCGACGCGGCGCAGCAGCCGCAGCGGACCACCACCGGGCAGGGTCCCGCGGGGCCCGGACTGCGGGGCGCTGACGCTCGCGTCGGCGAACACCCGGTCCGCGTCGGCGGCGACCTGCTCGCCGGTGGCGCGGGTCGCGGCCAGCACGTCGTCCGGGCGGGCCGGGGCCTGGCTCAGGTCGGGCTCGCCGGTGCGCTGGTGCAGGACGGCCGGGGCCCGCTCGCACAGGCCCAGGCAGGGGCTGCGGACCCAGCAGGACTCCCGGCTCGCCGGCCCGCCGGCTCCCGGGTCGCCCCCGGGGGACGCGGCGTCCGGGTCCGCGCCGAGACGGTGCCCGCCGCCCTCCGGGCCCAGCTCACGCTCCAGCACCGAGATGATCTCCTCGCCGCCGTACGGGCCGCACGCCACGTCGTCGCAGACGTGCACCACGCGCGGGGCACGCGGTTCGACCGAGAACATCGCGTAGAACGTGGCCACCCCGTAGATCTCGGCCGGCGGCACCGACAGCGTGATCGCGATGTGGTTCAGCGCGCCCTCGGAGATCCAGCCGACGGTGTCGGAGACGGCGTGCAGCACCGGCAGCAGCAGGTGCCGTCGCGACCGGGCGCCGTGCCCGGCGTGCACCGACCGCGTCACCCGGTCCTGGTGGGGTGACGGCGCCGCGAGCGCGGCGAACGCGGTGTCGATGGCGTCCCGTTCGGCCGTGCTCGGTGCCGCCTCCGACAGGTGCAGATCCACGCGTTCTCCTCTAGTGCCCGGCGACCGGAAGGGCCGCTGCGTTTTCGCCGCCCGCGGACATGGCGACCTTCTCGATCCGGATGGCGGTCGCCTTGAACTCCGACGTGCCGGACTTGGGGTCCCACGCGTCGTTGGTCAGGACGTTGACGTCGACCTCCTCGCTGAAGTGCGGCGTGAACGACGCCAGCCCCGGCCGCAGCGACGGGTCCACCGAGACCGGTGCCTCGACCGCGCCGCGTCGCGACACCACCCGCACCCGCTCCCCGTCGGCGATGCCGAGCGTCGCGGCGTCGTCCGCGTCCATCCGCAACGACTCGCGGCGGCGCATCGGCGAGGTGTACCCACCGGTCTGCACGCCGGAGTTGTAGGCGTCGAGCAGCCGCACCGTGGTGAGGCGGATCGGGAAGTCGTCGTCCAGGGCGTCGATCGGGGCCACGTGTTCGACCGGGGTGAACGGTGCCGGCGTCCCGAGCTCGTCGGGGTCGTCGGACCACAGCCGGTCGTGCATCAGCGGGGTGCCCGGGTGGTCCTCGGACGGGCACGGCCACTGGATGCCGCCGAGCTCCTCCAGGCGGGCGTAGCTCATGCCGGCGTGCCAGTTCAGCGACACCGACCGCAGCTCGTCCCAGACCTGTTCCGCGGTGGGCTCGCCCCAGTCGTGGCCGAGCTTCGTGGCCAGGTCGCAGATGATGTGGGTGTCCGGACGCGCCAGGCCCGGGGGTTCGATCGCCTTGCGGACCCGCTGCACCCGGCGCTCGGAGTTGGTCACGGTGCCCTCGTACTCGCACCAGTCCGCCGTCGCCGGGAACACGACGTCGGCCAGCTCCGCGGTCGCGGTCCGGAAGATGTCCTGCACGACCAGGCAGTCCAGCCCCCCCAGCATGGCCCTGGCGTGGGTGGCGTTGGCCTCGGACTCGGCGGGGTTCTCCCCGATGCAGTACAGCGCCTTGAGGTCGCCGCGCTCCATCGCCTCGAACATCTCCGACAGGTGCATGCCCGGTTCCGGCGGGATCGGACGCCCGCCCCATGCGGTCTCGAAGCGGGCGCGGGCGTCGGCGTCGCCGACGTCGTAGCCGCCCGGCAGCTTCGCCGGAATGGAGCCCATGTCGCCGCCGCCCTGCACGTTGTTCTGCCCGCGCAGCGGTACCAGCCCGGAGCCGTAGCGGCCGACGTGCCCGGTCAGCAACGCCAGGTTGATCAGCGCGAACACGTAGTCGGCCGCATTGTGGTGCTCGGTGATGCCCAGCGTCCAGCAGATCTGGGCCCGGTCGGCGCGGGCGTAGGCGTGCGCCAGCTCGCGGATCGTCTCGGCCGGGACGCCGGTGATCTCCTCGCCGCGTTCGAGCGTGTAGGGCTCGACGGTTGCCGCGTACTCGTCGAACCCGGTGGTGGCCCGGTCCACGAACGCCCGGTTCACCAGGCCCGCGTGGATGATCTCGCGCGCGACGGCGTTGGCCAGCGCGATGTCGGTGCCCACGTCCAGGCCGAGCCAGGCGTCGGCCCAGTGCGCGGTGGAGGTGTGGCGCGGGTCGACCGAGTACATCCGGGCGCCGCGCTCGATCCCCTGCAGGACGTGGTGGAAGAAGATCGGGTGGGTCTCACGCGCGTTCGATCCCCACAGGATCATGAGGTCGGCGTGTTCCGCCTCGACGTAGGCGGAGGTGCCGCCGCCGGCACCGAAGACAGTCGTCAGACCGACGACACTGGGAGCGTGTCAAGTGCGGTTGCAGCTGTCGACGTTGTTGCTGCCCATCACCGCCCGGGAGAACTTCTGCGCGGTGTAGTTCATCTCGTTCGTCGCCTTGGAGCAGCTGAACATCCCGAACTTGTCGCCCGGCACGCCGCGGAACCCGGCCGCGGCCCGTTCCAGTGCCTCGTCCCAGCTGGCGGGGCGCAGTGTGCCGTTCTCCCGGACCAGTGGCTCGGTGATCCGTACGTGACGGACGCGGTTGCGGCGTCGGGGCATCGTCGACCTCCATGTGCTTGTGCTGCAGCCACCACGATAGGCGTCGTCGTGGCCACCGTCACACGGTCTCACAACACCCGTTACATCCGGGCCTCCCCCGTGGGCCAGGTGCGGCGGGGCGCCGGGGTCCGGTCAGGACGGGCGGCCGTCCCCGGCCCCGGCCGAGCGGGCCAGCGCCGCCGCGTACTCGTCGGGGGTGTTCACGTTGGTCAGCGACGCCAGGTCCGGGTCGGCGCGGGCCAGGTCCGGGTCGGTGAGCAGAGCGGACTCGTCGAGGCGCAGCACCCGCACCCGGTCGAACAACGACGGCGGCCGCCCGATCCCGGCCGCGACCAGCTCCGCGATCTCTGCGGCCAGCGACGTCCGGTAGGCCGCGGCCAGGGGCTGGTGGTGCCCGTGCGCGACCGGCAGGGCCACATCGTGGACGGCGCCGTGCGCGGGAGCGGGGGCCGGGTCGTCGGCGGGGGCGAGTGCGCCGAGCACCCGCACGACGAACGCCGGGTGCAGCAGCGGCAGGTCGACCGACGCCACGAACGCCACCGCGGACCGGTCCGCGACGTGCCCGAGCCCGACCCCGATCGCGGGCAGCGGCCCGCGGTCGGGCACCGGGTCGTCGACGATCTCGGTGCCGGCGGGCAACTGCGGCAGCTCCTGGCCCGCGGCCCGCACCACGACGACCGGCCCGTCCAGCGCCCGCCCGAGGACCGCCACCGTCCGGGACAGCAGCGTCTCGCCGTGCCAGTCCAGCCACGCCTTGCTCGAGCCCATCCGGGACGAGCGCCCGCCGGCGACCACGACCCCGGCCCCCGGACGCCGACGCCGTCCCGCCGCCTGGTGCGCCATCACGCCGGGGGCAGAGGCCTCCATCACGCCGGGAGCGGGCAACTCCGTCACGCCGGGGGCGTAGAACTCCGTCACGCCGGGATCGTAGGGCGCGCGGCCGCGCGGGCTCCTACCCTGGAGGTCGACGACGCGCCGCGTCGCAGGAGAGTGAGGCAGATCAGATGGGCCGGCTGACCGTGCGACGTCCGGTGCTGCGCCTGGGACCCGACGGCACCTCCCGCTCGCGCCCGGACACCCTCGTCACCGAGGAGCCGCTGGAGATCCGGGTCGGCGGGCGCCCGCTGAGCGTCACGATGCGCACCCCGGGCCACGACGTCGAG
The DNA here is from genome assembly GCF_019263595.1 of Pseudonocardia sp. KRD291. Classification (GTDB taxonomy): domain Bacteria; phylum Actinomycetota; class Actinomycetes; order Mycobacteriales; family Pseudonocardiaceae; genus Pseudonocardia. The sequence continues at coordinate 24,695 of NZ_JADQDD010000033.1, forward strand.
TTCGCGCACGGGTTCCTGCTGACCGAGGGCGTGATCGGCTCGGCCGACGACCTGGCCACCGCCCGCTACTGCGACTCGGTCGACGATCAGGGCCGCAACACCTACAACGTGCTCGACATCGACCTCGCGCCCGGCGTCGCGCCGCCGGACCCGTCGGTGGAGCGCAACTTCTACACGACGTCGTCCTGCGGGGTCTGCGGGAAGGCCTCGCTGGACGCGGTGAAGCTCAAGACCCGCTACTCCCCCGCCGCCGACCCCCTGGTGCTGCGCCGCGAGGTCCTGGTGTCGCTGCCGGACCGGCTCCGCGAGCAGCAGAAGGTGTTCGGCTCCACCGGTGGTCTGCACGCGGCCGGGCTGTTCACCACCGACGGCGAGCCGTTGGTGGTGCGCGAGGACGTCGGACGGCACAACGCCGTGGACAAGGTGCTCGGCCACGAGCTGATGGCCGGGCGCGTCCCCGCCACCGGGACCGTGCTGATGTTGTCCGGGCGCGCGTCGTTCGAGCTGGTGCAGAAGGCGGTGATGGCCGGGGTGGCGGCGATGGCCGCGGTGTCCGCGCCGTCGTCGCTGGCGGTGGAGCTGGCCGAGGAGTCCGGGATGACGCTGGTCGGCTTCCTGCGCGGGGAGACCGGCAACGTCTACACCGGCGCCGAGCGGATCGGCTGAGCCGGTCCGGCGCTGCCCCACCGCACCCCTCCGGCGCCGCCCGCACACGGCGGACGGACCGGACATCCGGGATGCTGTGCCCATGCGTCCCGTCCTCCTGATCGGCACCGCGCTCGCGCTGCTCGCCCTGTCCGGCTGCGGGAGCTTCGAGGCCCAGCTCACCGGGCCCGGTGGGGCCGACGACGGGGCCGGCACGATCGCGGTCCGGGACGCGCGCTTCTCGGCGAGCGCGCCGCGCGCAGGCGACGAGGCGTACGCGGCCGGGGAGGACGCCCCGTTGACGCTGACGATCGTCAACACCGGCGACGCGACGGAACGGCTGGTCTCGGTGTCCTCGCCGGTCGCCGCCGGGGCCTCGATCGGCGGCGACGCCCGGATCCTGGGCGGGTTCGCGCTGGTCTCCGGCTACGAGGGGGCGACACCGTCGCAGACGCTGCCGGCCACCGTGCGGGCCGACGTGGAGCTGACCGACCTGCGCGAGCCGGTCCGGGCCGGTCTGACCTACCCGGTGACGTTCACCTTCGCCCGCTCCGGCGCGGTCACGCTGGAGGTCCCGGTGGGCAACCCGGACGCCTCCGGCAGGGGCTGAGCCGGGCCCCGGGTCGCCGCCCACACCGTCACCACCACCAGGACGCTGCCGCCCAGCTGCACCACCGTCGGGCGCTCACCGAGCACCAGCATCCCGAGCACCACCGAGAGCACCGGGTGGGCCAGCAGCAACGCCGCCGTGGTCGCCGGCGCCAGGCCCGATGACCCCCGGCCGATCAGCACCCAGGCCACGACCTGCCCGGTCACCGCCAGCACGGCCAGCCACGCCCAGGCCTGCAGCGGCATCGACGTCGCGATCCCGGTCGTCGCGGCACCGGTGACGCCGGTGGTCAGGGCCGCGGCCGCGGTGGCGACGCACACCGGGGTCACCATGTGCGCGGGGCTGCGCCGGGCACTGTCCCGGTTCAGGTACAGGTAGCCGGCGTAGGCGAGCCCGGCGACGGCGCCCAGCACCGCACCGCGCACCGGGGCGGGCATCGCCGCGTCGCCGCCCAGGACCCCGCCGGCCAGCGCGATCCCGGCCAGCAGCACCGGCGCCGCCACCAGCTGCCGCCGCGGCACCGGCATGCCGGCGACCACCCACGCGAGCAGCGGGAACGCGATCACCTGCACGTTGAGCACGACGTTCGCGATCCCGACGCCGGCGTCGAGCACGCTCTGGGTCCAGAGCAGGAAGTCGGTACCCAACAGCACCCCGGACAGCGCCGCCCACCCGACGAGCCCGGCCCCGGGAAGCCCGTGCCGGCGGATCTCCACCAGCGTGAGCGGGACGAGCACCACCAGTGCCAGGACACACCGCCAGAACGACGCCGTCGCCGCGCCCACGTCGGCCAGCCGGACGAGCACCCCGGTACCGGAGAGCACCGTCGCCCCGGCCAGCACGGTCAGGGCGGGCCGGGTGTCCGGCTGCGGACGGGCGGCGGGCGCGGTGGGCTCGGCGGGCGCGGTGGGGAGTCGGGTCGCGGTGCTCACCCGACCACGGTCACACCGAACACTGCGAAGTTCCAATGAGTGTTTCTGTGCAGGACCGCTTAGTCTTGCTGCGTGATGGTGTGGGAGAGGTTGCGCGTGTTCGCCGCCGTCGCCGAGCACGGATCGGTGGGCGCCGCGGCGGGCGCACTGCACATCACCGGCCCGGCGGTGACCCAGCAGATCCGCAAGCTCGAACGCGAGACGCACACCCGTCTCGTCGAACCGGACGGGCGCGGCATCCGGCTGACCGCGGCCGGACACGTACTGGCCTCCTCGGCCGCCCGGATCGCCACCACCGTCGCCGAGGCCGAGCGGGACCTGGCCACGATCCACGGCCAGATCGTGGGGCCGCTGCGGATCGGCGTCGTCGCCAGCGCGCTGCGTGCCCTGCTGCCCGACGTGCTGCGCACCCTCACCACCGAGCACCCCCGGCTGGTCCCGACCGTGCGCGACGGCGAGGTCGTCGACCTGCTGCCCGCGCTGCGCGCCCGCGACCTCGACGCCGTGGTGCTGGAGAGCTGGTCACACCGTCCGGCCCGGATCCCGCCGGGCGTGCGGGTCACGACGCTGGTCACCGAGCCGGTGCTGCTCGCGGTCCCGTCCGGGCACCCGGTCGCCGACCGCGCCCTCGCGCGGCTCGACGAGCTGACCGGGGAGATCTGGGCCAGCTGCCCGGACGGCACCGAGGCCTACGAGGGTCTGGTCCAGCTGCTGCGCGCGCTCAACGTCGAGCCCGACGTCCGGTACCTGGCCGCCGACTTCGCCACCCAGCTACGCCTGGTCGCGGCCGGGCTCGCGGTGGCGGCGGTCCCGGGCATCGCGACCGACCCGCCGCCGGAGGGGGTGCGGTTCCTACCCTGCGAACCGGCGCTGAGCCGGACACTGGCGGTGGCCGTCCGCGAGCAGGACGACCTGCCGTCGCTGCGGGCGCTGGTGGACGCCCTGCGCGACGCCGCGGCGCAGCTCGTCCCCGGCCGTGCGCGGATACCGTCGCCGGGGCAGCGATAACCGCGGACGGGCACTCAGCGCTGCTGGGCGTCGAGCTCGCGCAGCAGGTTCGCGGTGAACCGGTCGCCCATCATCTGCATGGTGGCCTGCATCGTGCGGGTCACCACGGGCGTGGCCAGCCTGGACAGCGGCATGTCGACGGCGAGGTGGAGGTCGATGGCCAGGTTCGTGCCGCCCTCGACGTCGGAGAGCTCGTAGCGGCCCTCGGCACCGGCCCACTCGGACACCCCCGGTGGCGGCTCGTGGGTGAACTCGATCCGCTGCTTGTCGACGAACGTCATCCGCTCGGTGAACACCGGGCTGATCCCGACCCCGAGCACCTTGAGCCGCACCAGGTGCCAGCGCCAGTGGTCGCCGTCGGCCTCGATCCGGCTCAGCAGCGGGGTCAGCTTCGGCAGCAGGCCGGGGTCGACCAGGACGTCCCAGATCGCGGAGCGTTCCGCGTCGACGACGGCCTGCGCGCTGGTGCCTGCGGTGAACCGGGTCAGGACCCACCCCCGTCGGGCAGCGCACCGCCGGCCGCCGGGGTGTCGTCCCCGCCCGCGACGCCGGGCTCCTCGTCCGATGTGCCGCGGTTCGACGCCGGCAGCAGCTCGGCCAGGGCCGCGCCCTCGAGCCGGCGGAACGTGCGGCGCGGCCGGGTGCGGTCGAGCACCGCGACCTCGAGCGCGTCCGGGCTCAGCACCCGGGGCGCGGTGGCCCCGTTGGAGGCGCCCGGGTCCGCGCCCGGGACCTGCAGCCCGCCCAGCGCGACGCCGATGGCGTCCGGGAGCTCCAAGCCGTGCGAGTAGGTCTCGCCGAGCTTGGTCGAGATCGGCTCGGTCTGCCCGCCCATCACCACGTAGCGCGGCTCGTCGGTGATCGAGCCGTCGTAGGTGATCCGGTAGAGCTGGTCGCCGCCGGGCTCCTGGCCGACCTCGGCCACGCACAGCTCGACCTCGAACGGCTTCTGCTGCTCGACGAAGGCGGTGCCCAGCGCCTGGGCGTAGGCGTTGGCCAGCATCCGGCCGGTGACGTCGCGGCGGTCGTAGGTGAATCCCCGGAAGTCGGCCATCCGGATGCCGCCGGTGCGCAGGTTCTCGAACTCGTTGTACCGGCCGACGGCCGCGAACCCGATCTTGTCGTAGATCTCGGAGACCTTGTGCAGCGCCGAGGAGCGGTTCTCCGCGACGAAGAGCACCCCTCCGGCGTAGGTCAGCACGACCACGCTGCGCCCGCGGGAGATGCCCTTGCGGGCGAGCTCCGAGCGGTCACGCAGCAGCTGGTCGACGGAGGAGTAGAACGGCATCGTCATGGGGAGCGCTCCAGGTCTTGTCTCGCGGCGGGGCGGTCGGCGGGCCTACGCCCGGGGGACGGCTCAGCCACCGGGCCGCTCGGTGCGTCCCGCGACCACCCGCGTCACGACGTCGGCGATCTCGTCCTCGCCGCGGCGGACCGCGCCGTCGGCGGTGATGCTCACGACCACCGGGTAGATCCGGCGCACGGTGTCCGGGCCGCCGGTCGCGGAGTCGTCGTCCGCGGCGTCGTAGAGCGCCTCGACCGCGGTGCGCACGGTGGCGTCGAGGTCGGCGGCGGGGTCGTGCAGCTTCTTCAGCGACGACTTCGCGAACACCGACCCGGAGCCGACGGCGTGGTAGCCCATCTTCTCGTCGTAGCGCCCGCCGGTGGCGTCGTAGGTGACGATCCGCCCGGCCCGGGCCGGGTCGGTGGCGTGCGGGTCGAACCCGGCGAACAGCGGCACCACCACGAAGCCCTGCATGGCCGCGCCGAGGTTCGCCCGGACCATCCCGGCCAGCTTGTTGGCCTTGCCGTCGAGCGAGAGCGGGACGCCCTCGATCTTCTCGTAGTGCTCGAGGTCCATCGCGAACAGGCGCACCATCTCGATCGCGATGCCGGCCGAGCCGGCGATCCCGACCGCGGAGTACTCGTCGGTGACGAAGACCTTCTCGATGTCGCGCTGGGCGATCACGTTGCCCTGGGTGGCCCGCCGGTCGCCGGCGATCACCACCCCGCCGGAGAACACGAGCGCGACGATCGTGGTGCCGTGCGGGACGCCGAGTGCCGCCGCGGCTCCCCCGCCGCCGGCCGCGAGCGGCCCGGGGTCGGGCAGCAGGTGCGGCGTGACCGACCCGACGAACTCGGAGAACGACTGCGATCCGGTCAGGAACGTACTGAGCTGACCTGTGTGCGGGCCGGGGGCGATCCCGGGGTTGACCGAGGGCCGGAAGTCCATGGTCGGGTGAGTGCCTCTCCTCGTTCGGTGTAGCGGGTCCTCGTTCGGTGGGGCGGGACGTTCACGGCCGCAGGCGGCACGGCCGCCGTCGCCCGGTGCCCCGGGCGACGACGGCCGGTCGGCTACTGGCCGCCCTTCTGCACGTAGGACCGGACGAAGTCCTCCGCGTTCTCCTCCAGCACGTCGTCGATCTCGTCGAGGATGGTGTCGACGTCCTCACCGAGCTTCTCGCGGCGCTCCTGGCCTCCGGACTCCGCGCCCTCGCCGCTCTCGTCGTCGCCGTCGCCACCGCCCTGGCGCTTCGTCTGCTCCTGCGACATGAGGTCTCCTCCTCGCACGTGGGCCCGGCCACCGCACGCTCTCCCGCGCGGCGGACCGGGTCCGGTACCTGTCCACCCTACCCACCGGGTGAACGACACGCCCGTGAACTGCGACGACCCGACGGGCGTGTCGCCCCGCGCGCCCGGGCCCGTCGACCGGCTAGCCCCGGGTGAGCTTGTCGACGAGCTCCTCGGCCGTCGACGTGGCCTCGAACAGCTCGCCGACGTGCTTGCGGGTCCCGCGCAACGGCTCCAGCGTCGGGATCCGCACCAACGACTCCCGGCCCAGGTCGAAGATCACCGAGTCCCAGGACGCCGCGGCCACCTCGACCGGGTAGCGCTTCATGCAGCTGCCCCGGAAGTAGGCCCGGGTGTCCTCCGGCGGCTCGGTCATCGCCGCCATCACCTGCTCCTCGGTGACGACCCTGCGCATCGACCCCCGGGTCACCATCCGGTTGTAGAGGCCCTTGGCCAGCCGCACGTCCGAGTACTGCAGGTCGACCATGGCCAGGCGTCCGGAGTTCCAGCCCAGGCCGTCGCGCTGGCGGTAGGCCTCGAGCAGCTGCAGCTTCGCGGTCCAGTCGAGCCGGTCCGCGGTCGACATCGGGTCCCGGCCCAGGTCGGCGAGCACCTCACCCCAGGCGTCGAGGATCTCGAGCGTGTCGGCGTCCCAGCCGGAGCGGTTCTCGCCCTGCTCGCGTGCGACGTGCGCCTCGGCCCGCTCGTAGTACTCCTGCTGGATCTGCAGCGCGGTGAGCGTGCGGCCGTCGGCCAGCTCCACCGTGCGCCGCAGCGTCGGGTCGTGGCTGATCTGGCTCACCGCACGGACCGGCTCGGCCAGGCGCAGGTCCTCGAACCGGACGCCGTGCTCGATCATGTCCAGGACGATCGCCGTCGTCCCGACCTTGAGCAGCGTGGCGTACTCGGACAGGTTCGCGTCGCCGATGATGACGTGCAGGCGGCGGTACTTGTCCGCGTCGGCGTGCGGCTCGTCGCGGGTGTTGATGATGCCGCGCTTGAGCGTGGTCTCCAGGCCGACCTCGACCTCGATGTAGTCCGAGCGCTG